>JADJXI010000001.1 GCA_016715905.1 Sphingobacteriaceae bacterium
TTATAGGCACTTTGATGGACACTTACTGGCACTCCTCAAAATCACTTGTTATCATGCTGAAGAATTCATCAGACATCTTATAAATAGTATTCTCTTCGAATACAATCTGAATTTTTTTAGGATCATCGGATTCTATCAATTTCCGTTTCTTCAGATTTTTTTACAATCTGAATTCTTGTGGTTTTTTGTAATGTTGTTATTCCATTCTGTTATAAACGCAACTGGAAGATATCTTTTCTGAATGAAGGTTTATAGTCAAAGGTTATTTCTGTCTGAAATCTCTTCGATAGTTTTTGAATTATTGAATCGGTGTCTAAATCTATTTCAGTAGTATTAACATTAAAAAGATTCTTCTCTTCACTTGTTATCGGAACCGAATGTTGTATTTCAGCCTTCTCTGTTTCCAGAGAATCAAAAATACTCCTTTAGTTCAGTTCTGATATAATGGACAAGCCTATCAACTACCGCTTGATTGTTAATTATTATCTATGTCATTGTCAAACTTTTTTAACTCCACTACAAAGAATTGGTCATTTGATTCATCAGTAGGAAGCTCCTCTTCTTTAGATAAAGCGACATTTCATTTGATAGTATGATTATATTCATATTATTCTTTACCATATACGGATCCTTGAACTTCTTATGAAACTAAAGCATATTTCTGACCGAACATTTTTTAATGTTTTGTACTGTGAAGCCTTATCCGAATTATTTTCTTCGACTATTAACAGTTTCTCTTCTGACCTCGTGAGAAATTCTGTCATTGCCGTTCCACTGATGTTGACAGCCGGATAGATCTCCATTGAATTTCAGAAAAAGTAGTCTTTCCAGTGCCTCGTAATCCGTGTGAAAAAAATATTAAGGTGGGAAGTTTAAAATTGCTATGGCAATAAACAGCTAAATACTTCTTGATAAAATCTTTACATGCTCCAAAAGTTCTGGCAAGATAATCTTCAATAAACTGGATGATCTTAATTTTTTCCGGAAGCATGGAATATTGAACTTCAATTACACCTTTCCAGTTTCACTTGATAATCATTCTTTCTAAGTTAGGAACATCCAAGATAATCCAATAACTAGCTAGATGTTTGATATGTTTTTGGAGCGTGTCTAGAATAAGCTTGCTTCACTTCATCTTTTAACCCATCCGATCAACTCTCTTTGTCTGCAGATTCTTTCTCCAACATGCTATGTTGAACTCATTCGCTGATTTTCTCAATGAAGAATTGTCTTTCACAATCCAATCTTGATAAATTTCCTTACCTTTACTCTAAGAAATCCTTTCTAGAATGTCAGCTTGAATATTTATTATACAAGCTTACTCGACTGTAGCAATAACTTCATCAACCGGCAGAGGTTCTACCCCGATTTCGGTTCCGTCCAAACGTAAAGCCAGGTTTATTGCAAATTCCGGATCAAATTTTTTATCAATCATAGTTCCAATTATGCTGGTTAGGCGGTGTTTCGATTTCCCTAACTCAGTCGATTCAATAATTTTGGGAACTTCCTAACGGTCTCTGCTTTTCTTATTCGTTGACGTTGAAAGATCAATGCCATCTACCTGAAGAGCTAAGCAACTTCGTTAACATATTACTTTATCCGGAAAAAAGTCGAAAGTGAGCATGGTTCTGGATACATCTGAAGTATTATCTGGCCGATCCCAAATCAGATCCGTATAACCTAGCATAGTGTTTATAAAGTTTTGAAAAGAAGATGGGATCTGTGATTGGTCTTTCTAATCTGAATATTACTTTAACTCCTCTTACCGCTTAAGGAAATAAAAGCATAAACTTCAGATTTGTTCTTTAATAGATTTTTCAGTTCAATGATATCGATGCTGAGCTTATCAAAATCTAGAAGAATAAATTCAGTGGCTAAGATTTTCATTTTTTCAGTAATTCTCTTGAATGTCTTCGATGTTGAAATATCCAAGTTCTTCAGCTTTACGTTCTTCTCTTCTTTCATCATCGGTTAATGTTTCTGAATTTGTTCTACAATTTTTCTTTACATTATAAGTGATTGTTTTATAAACCCACTTCGAAAGTAGCGGGTTCTTCATACAATGGGGATGTACCGTTTCCTCTGAAACAAATATATCTTTTATTTTCGGTAATTTGTTATTGCATCAATTTGTCCTTCATTTGTTATTAAATCTGTTTCCATTGTGATTGTGTTCCTTTGAATTAGAATTTGTAGAGTGTATCACAACTTTAAGACTTCTGATATTTTTGACCTGTAGGCCATAGAATTTACAGTCGAAGTCATGCTATAATATTTTTTTAACCAGATCTCTGAGTTTTGCATTATCTTCGAACTCAAAGATTGTTTGTTGGTTTGACCTACGGTGCCCCTTCAAGGAGCACCCGTTGGTTAATAAATAAGCAGATAAATAAAAATCTACATTTGTATAAGTATTCTTAAGCATTAGCGACCTCTTTATTTTCAGATACCTTCTGCTCAGTTCGCCAGTCTTTGGTGGTATTCCAGTTTGAAGTGCCGGGAATTATATGAAGCGGGCCTTCAAGTCTGCCAAACTGATTTCTAGTATCGCTAGATATTCGTTTGGTATAATCGCGATATGCTTGGATCCAGTGCATTGTATAAGCATCCGCATCACAAATATTGGGAGTATATTCCTTATTCCGCGCATAATATGATTCTATTAACTCTAATAGAGCTTGTGCTTTGGTTTTAGGACACTTGACCTATAATACTCTTCAAGCTATTTTTATAGATTTTTCAATTTTCGTCAACTCTTTCTTTGAATATGTTGAATAAATTAAATTTGTCAGAATTTGTTCTGAGCATTTGTATTCCTTTCTGAATTTATAGCTGCCTTTGATATTTTCTCATCAGCTGAGTCATTTTTTTAATTGTTCATCGGCTAGTGTTTCCCGAATAGCAGAATAAAGATCTGGATCTGAATCTTTAGAACTTCAACTTCATCCTTCATTCGCCGAATCTTTCAATTTTGGTAGAAGATATAATCTATTTAGGCTCTTAATCCACTTTTGAATCGTCCAAGAGCCTTTTATATTTAATTTCCTACGTGCTTCCTCCATAGAAGCTAATTGTCCATTTTCGAGCAAATCGAGCACTGTTTGCTTAATTGCTTATCGTATTTTATAGTTTCTTTTTCATTTTTTACTCCTTATTTTTAATCTTTGCCCACCCACCCACCTCTTACAGTTAATTCTATGCCTTTTTATTTTTATTGTCAAGAGTTATTTTCTTTAACCCTTCACCTCTATCATTCACCATCCTACCCCATTTATCTAGATTCTATGACTTTCAAAACTTAGTGTCCAATAGTTAATTTAACTAAGGTAAAAAAAATTTCTGAAAATGACGAAGATTAAACAAATAATTACTCACTGGGAAAATCCAAAAGGATATCAAGAACAGCTACATATTCATGAGACTGAAATTGATCATCCCTACACAGCTGGCAGTATAAACTTCCTTTAAGCCATAAAGCAAAGCTTATTCATGATATCTATAGTGATGTTACACTATTTAGTGAAAGAGGACTGGCAAAGTATTCAATTCCTATTGGTCATAATGGGATTTATTACTTAGTATTAAGAAAAATTATTGTTTGAAACAACTCATTGTTGAGCGGAGGAGGTGGTAATGGATATTTTTTACAGTTTAGACCCAAGTTCAAAAACAAAAGAAAAAAGAGAAATTAAAAATCCAAAATTAGAAGTGATCAATCTAAAAGAAGAAATTGGAAATGAAAAAATAAGAGAAAAGGAGTTAAAGGAAGAAATTAAAAAATATACTGTGAAAAACGATCGACTAATTTATTCGTTCTACAATCCTACAAGAAGAAGCTCAATCACTATTTCTTGCAAAATAATTGAAGATACAGATAATACTTATTCAAAATTTACTCAAATCCAGATGATTTATATTGGAGACAATACTTCATTAAACAAGCACAACCCCAACCAACTGGCACGCTGCAAACTATATCACCAGTTCGTGAATTGATGAATCAAGATCAGCTGGCTGAATACTTGCAAGTAAAGAAAAAACAATTCAAAATTGGACGGCTGAAAAAAAATTCCATTTGAAAAAATTCCCGAAACAAAAGAAGTTCGTTATAGGAAAGCAGATATTGATGAAATATTAAAACAAAAAAATAATAATACGAAAGAAAAAAAATCGTAAAATAATTTTCTATAATTTTTTCCAAAGATTACGGTGCACAAATTCTGCACACTTACTCCAGGAACACTAGGGAATTAGGGGGAATCTGAAGGATCACAAAATCACTAAAAAGTTCAAAATTTTTCAAATAACGCAATTTCCAATCGAATTCAAATTTGCCTTTTAGAATTCAAATCTCTCCACCCTGACTCTTTTTAACAAGACCGATTCGTCTCCTTCAATTTTCAAGCTATGAAATTAAACTTAACAATTAATTCTCACTGTAAGTCACTTTTTATCAAATTAATGAATCTTTTCATTTTTTTCTTTAAGTAATTTTATCTCCTAGCTAAACATTTCAAAACTTTTATTAGTTATGACCTTCCTAAGTACAAATCTCAGCTATTCTCAACCAGATTATAATATGAGTCTAATAAATGGTACGAGGATGAGTGAGAATGTAATTGAGTTTGATGTAACTATCAAAGGTTCTAATTCATCATTTAATCTAACCTCCTATCAATGTACTTTCTTATTTAATTACAATATTGCAAACGGTGGAGAATTATCGTTCACTTATATCGATGGAACTTCTCAGCTAAATAATCTGCCAACTTTTGGTATAGGAGTAAACACTGGTGATGGCGATCCAAAACTGACATTTGCATCCATGGCTGGGTCAGATCAGATTACGGAGTCTAATTTGCTAGTCGGTAGATTCAGATTAACTAATACCAATGCATTTGCAAATATTGACCCTAATATTACTTGGAATTTTGAGGGATTTGTGTCAACCATTTTGACCGGAGATAATTTTCAAAATATTACTGCTCCTAGTTTCCATTCAAGAATTTAACGCTTAGTACAGATTCACAAAAATCGGAAGTTCCAGCTGAGTATAATCTGGCACAAAATTATCCCAATCCCTTTAATCCTAGCACGAAAATAAAATTTTCACTAAAAGTTGAAAGTGAAGTGAAACTTGTAGTCTATAATTTATTGGGGAAATGATTCAAGAACTTGTTAATAATAAAATTACCGCCGGAAACCATGAATACACTTTTAACAGTGATGGATTACCAAGCGGCACATATATTTACAGACTTGAAGCAAATAATGAATTTGTCAGTACAAGAAAAATGATGTTATTGAAGTAGGTTATTAGTTTTCAGTAAAAGCTTTTTTCTTAAGGGGTTTTGCTGGAACTCCTGCCACGATCGTATTAGGAGCGACATCCTTTGTTACAACTGAACTCTGCACCGACAATCGCATTCTCTCCAACTGTTAAACCGCATAATATTGTTGAAGATGAACCAATTGAAGCTCCCTTTTAATGCGAGTTTCGACTACTTTCCAGTCACTCTCAGTTTGCATGGATCCATCGATATTTGTTGATCGAGGATACTTATCATTTATAAAAGTAACATTGTGCCCGATAAATACATTATCTTCTATATGAACACCCTCACAAATGAAAGTATGCGAGGAAATTTTACAGTTTTTTCCAATAGTGGCATTTTTCTGAATTTCAACAAAAGTACCAACCTTTGAGTAATCATCAATAGAACATCCATAAAGATTAACAAAATCGAATATCTTTACGTCTTTACCGAGCTTTACATTGTTAATATTTTCTTTTCCATTTATCGAGCTTAATTTTATTCTTTAATTAAATACTATGTTTTAAACCATCACTCTGCTGTTAATATCAAACAGCTGTCCTTTATTCTGCAATGAAAGATCCGCAACTTCCAAAATGCGCACAACATCTAAACCATCTTTTCCGCTTGTAAGAGGTTCTCGGTTTTCGTTAATGCTATTTAAAAATTCTTTTGCGGCAAGGTCAAGGGCTTCTGTTTGAATGACTTTTGGGAGTACATATCACCAAGTCTATACTGCACAAGTGCCTCGTGAATACTAGCGGTATTTTGATATCAACACCTGCATCATAAACTTTAATTTTTTCGAAATTCTCCATGTCATCAAATACAAGCATCTTTTGTCACCCTCCAACAATCATTCTTCGTATTTTAACTGGAGAGGTCCAGTTAACATGGAAGTGAGCAAAGCAATTTTCTTCAAAGTACAATGAAATGTGGGCAATATTTTCTTTTCCGTTGTAATTAGCAATTCCATTTGCAGATACGGTTGTAGGCTTCAAATGGTTTCAAAACATAGTTCATGATTGAAAGATCATGAGGTGCGAGGTCCCAAATAACATTTATATCCTTTTGAAAAAGTCCCAAATTTATTCGTACAGAATCGAAATGCAGTATCTTTCCAAGTTCACCTTTGGCAACTATCTCTTTCATTTTACGAACGGCGCCTGTGTAAACGAAAGTATGATCAACAAAAATTCTCAAATTTTTCTTATCAGCTAGTTCAAGTAAATCTTCAGCTTGCTGCGAAGTGGCGGTGAATGGCTTTTCTACCCAAATATGTTTGCCATGTTCAAGCGCTTGTTTTGCAAGAGTAAAATGGGCTTCAACTGGAGTTGCGATAACAATAGCATCAAGATCACTATGCAATAATTCTTCTAAGCTCTCAGTAACACCAATATTAGGCGATTTACTCTTAATAAATTCTAGTCTTTCAGCTCTTTTATCACAAGCTACTACTTTATCTACGGATTTTTGTCCAAGGAAATTTCTTACGAGGTTTGGTCCCCAATATCCTAATCCTATAATGCCGACTTTCATATTTTCTCCATCGTTATTCGAATATAATATCCCAACATGCCTGATTTTTCCTATTTACCACCGCGGGCAAACAAAATTACTGGTATTGTCTTCAAGAGTATTTGTAAATCCAGCCATGGTGACATATTATTAATATAATACAAATCTAATACCACAGAATCCTTAAATGATACATTGCTTCTTCCAGCAACTTGCCAGACGCCAGTACAACCTGGAATGACACTTAGTCTTCTTTTTGCCATTCTGCGTAATTTTCGTACTCGTAAGGTAGACATGGCCGCGGCCCCACAAGGCTCATTTCTCCTCGGATTACGTTAAATAATTGCGGTAATTCGTCAAGTGAGGTTTTTCGAATTATTTGACCGATTTTAGTCACTCTTTTGATGTTAATCACTTTCTGGCCAGGTCCATCCTGATTTTCCTTTTTCATGAATTCTATCATCATTTTAGCTCGTTCCTCATCCTCACCTTTGCTAACGTACATCGATCTAAACTTGTACATTTGAAAGGCTCGACCATTTCTTCCAATTCTTGTCTGGTAAAATAAAATTGGACCTTTAGAGGACATTTTGATTATGAAAGCAATAGTCAAAAAGACCGGGGACAAGAAAATGATTCCTAAAGCCGCCGATACAACATCAAAAAATCTTTTCATAAAAGATTTACAGTATTATTTATTCTCGGCGATACATCAACAACCGGGAATTCGGCATACTTTTCTGTGGATACCTTCTTTACAACGACATCAAATAATTCAGATGCAAGCCTAACGTTCAAATCAAGTGATTTACAAATATCGAGGATCTCTAATAGTCGTTCATAAGATATATTATCAATTACTATCAAAATCTCATCAACATCGTACTTATCAATTACAAATGGAATCTGAGCCACATTTCCAATAACAGTTTTATTTCCAACTATTGGTGTACCGATTTTTTTTATTATCATCAACGAATCCAACGATATTAATACCAATAGCATTTTCAAGTATTAATCTGGTTGCTAATAATTGGCCAGCCTTCCCCCCACCAACCAAAATAAGATTTCTTTTGAACTGCTTGTTCTTCAAAATGATATAAAATCTTCTATAAATCTCAACTCTTAATATGTAAGAATAAAATACTAGTACAATAATAAAAGTCAACAAGGTTAATCGTGAATCGGTAATCCAAGTTGATTTAATTAAAAACGATATTACAATAATTGTAATGAAGCCATAAAAAATTGAGTGTATAATGGCCGTTAGATGCGCAGCACGAGTGATGATGATATTTATTTTATATAGGCTGTTATACTGATATATAAATAAAAAACACCTACAGAAAGAAAAGCAAGCGAAATAGTACGTATATCAGGAAAAAATATTTGGAAGAGCGTTAAATTGTAATTAGTTCTTAAAATCAAGGCTGTAGTTAAGAATGAAATTAAGAATATAAACACATCGAAGACAAAAAGGTAATATTTAAATTTAGGGAACTTTACCATGCTAACGCAACTTCTTCAAATTTGTGCTTCAATGTTTAATTTAAATTTGGTTATTGTAGTTTGTCAAAAAAGTATGCCCTCACTCTAGAACATTATAATACGTTATCGCCAAAAAAACAAATTATCTTTTAGATTAATATTTAATAAATCTCACTATGAGATAAAGTGTTACTTTTTATGAAACACAATACATTTAGATGAGTATTACCCCTTCCCTCGCAATGATTATTCACAACAATTTATTTATGACATCGAATTAAATGCCATGTACAATATCCAATAATAATCTATTTTATCTTCCCCGAAAGTAAACAGACTACATTACAACTACTATCAGTAATTTAACTTATAAAAATTAACCTAAACGGGTACGGTCAGCCTAATTTTTCTCGGTACTTTTTTTGACCCGTTTTTATAACTTTCGGTGTAATGGTCGTAATATTTATAATATGAATGATAACCACTCTTATAATTAAAATTATTAAGCAGAACACCAGCAAAATTGATGTGCTCTTGTTTTAGTAAGTTAACAGATTCATTGAGCCAGTCGACCTCAGATGTATTGGCAGAAACCACTAACAAGCAAACATCAACAAACCGTGCTAAAATTTCAGAATCAGAAACTGCCATTATTGGAGGGAATCAATTATAACAATCTCATAATCGCTTCTCAGTTTTTCAACAAAAGATTTCATTACCGGAGAACCTAAAATTTCGGACGGATTAGATGGTATCGATCCTGCAGTAATAAAATCTAAATTTCTTACCTCAGATTTCTTAATGATTTTTTCATACTTAACCCGACCAAATAAATAGTCTAGAAATCCTTCAGTATCACTGTCACTGAATAAAGAGTATAACCTGGGCTTCCTGAGATCGCAATCAACAATAACGCTTTTCTTATTTGCCTGAGCAAAACTAGCGGCTAAATTGGTAGAAATTGTTGTTTTACCTTCACCAGGTGCAGAGGAGGTGATTAAAATGACTTTTGATCCTTTAGAAATATGTGAAAATTGCAGCCTGGTTCTTATAGTTCTAAAGGCCTCACTTGAAATTGAATCTGGTTTTTGAGCAACAATTAATTCTGGATTTTTAATCCCAAACTTTCTTCATCAGATATTTTGGGAATCCAAGCTAAAACGTTAATATTCTGTGATTCAATATCTTCCGGTGTTTTAATTGTTTTATCAAAATAATTTTTTACATACACGTATCCTAAGCTACAACCCAGCCCTATGAATAATCCCATGGCTATTATCATTATTCGATTTGGTTCTGATGGTTTACGAGACGGATTAGCTGTGTTCATAATTAAAACATTTCCAGGTGTAGCTTGCTCATTAAGCTGTGCCTCCTGATGTTTTGCAACAAGAGTGTTGTAAAGACTTTCATCAGCAAGTCTTCTTCTTTCCAATCTAGCATAATCAAGTGTACTGGTAGGGAGCTTATTAAAATCCTGTTCGTATCTATTAATAACATTTGTATAACTATTATACGATTCTAATAATGATTGGTAGGTTACTTCCTCTTCAAATGTCTTTTGGGATAAAACTTTTATTTCTTCAGGACTTGAAGATAATATCTGATTTCCATATTCCTTCAGACTTTTATCACGTTTGTCCTTCAGTGAATTTATTTTGGCATCAAGTTCTGCAACCAAAGTATTATTAGCATTTGCTGTCCTACTGCCGGCAAGTGCAATATCTCTTTGAGTCTGAAGGCTGGCAATTTCTTCATTAATTTTTTGCAGATAAGGTTCAGAAGTTTTATTAGCTAGGAAGTTGGAAATTGTGGGATCCTTTTTTTCCAATTCACTTTTATATTGACTTAATTTTTCCTTTGAAACAGACATATTAATCTTTGCCATGTTTTTCTGAGATTCAAACTCAGCAAGCTTTGAGATAAGTAATTGCGCTTGTGCATTAAGCTGAACACCGCCTTTTTCTAACTGATATTCCCTAATTGCATCTTCTGCAGCATAAAGTTCCTGTTGTTTTTCTTTTATCTGATTACCTAAAAATTCCTTTACAACTGTAATCTGTTTTCTATTTTCAAGAAGATTAAACTCTTGGTATTTTTTTGCAAAGGTGTTTGCTATTAAAGCCGCCTCCTGCGGCGATTGTGATTTCGCGGTTATTTCTATAAAATCCAGATCATTCATTTGCATTATTTTCGCGTTAGAAAATATATCACCTGCAACTTCACCTACCGACTTTAAAGATGTTCCCTCGCTTTGAAATAGACTATTATCAAATATTAAACTGAAATCATCTTTATTCTTCTTGACATTAAAGGTGTCGATGATTGATCTTGCTACTTGATCAATTATTGTTGAATTATAAATTGTCTGAATTTCATTAGCAATAAATCTATCATTACCTTGACCGCTTAAATTTGAAAAATCCCCAAAACCCTTACTGAGTATATTTCCACTCGGAGGTGAAATTTTTAAAGTTACAGCTGATGTATAAATATTGGGACTAATAATTGCGTAAATAGTTGTACCTATTAAAATTATTGCAGTAATAATTGCAATAATGGTAATATTACTTCTAAATAAATTAATGTAGTCTCTAAATGTGTTGGCACGAATATTCGAACTATTGTTTATCATAATATTTAAATTTGTATTATTTCCAATTATTTATAGTAATTTATTACTAAAACTAAATTAAGAATGGTTAGCGCAACCGAAAATATCTGCATACCGATGCTAAACCAATCAGTCCAAAAAAGTTTTGGACTTCCAGGAATTACCAAAATATCACTTGCTTGAAGTACAGGAGTAAATCTAGTTTTTGTGCTTAAATTACTTTCCCACATTATATCATTGTAACTGAATTTGATCATTTCCTCTTTGCCATTTTCCAGCGTTCGATAAATCCTTAAGTCCTCCAATTCCGAATCCCGATTTGGTCCTCCAGCAAAAGAAAGAAGATCACTTACAGTTGTATATTCAGGGACAATATATTTTCCTGGTCTTGAAACGTATCCCCAAACTGCGACTTTAATATTTACTGTTCCCGGATCGGAAAAATCATATAATCCAGAGCGGGCAAATGAGCCTCTTCCAAGTTCTGCATCCGTAATTTGGGCAGTAACATTAGAAGTTAAAATAATAACCAATAAATATTAGGAGGAAGTTAACTTTCAGATTCATTTTTTGTCTCTAGATTTTTTGTTTTTGATGGTTTTTACTATCATTCCTACATTTACCCTAATATAACAAAACCTGGAATATGTACTATTTAACAATCAACTTTTATGCTACTCTAAATTTATAAAAAAAAAGCTTTTATGGAAAGATTATTATCTATTCAAATGATCTAAAATCTCAAATTGAGATTTTAGATGTCTAAGAACTAATTAATCTTAAAAAAAGCCATAATTTTAGCGCTGACGTATTCTATTTGCTCATCAGTCAGCTCAGGATACATAGGTAAAGATAATCCGCATTCAGCAAGTTTTTCTGTTTGAGGAAAGTCCCCCTTCTTATATCCCAAATTTCTGAAACAAGGCTGTAAATGTAATGGTACAGGGTAGTGCAATCCAGTTGAAACGCCATACTCATTAAGAAATTTTGCCAAATCATCCCTTCTTTTAATTCCACCTTCATTAACTTGGATTACGAACAAATGATAAACATGTTTAGCATAGTCCATTTCTTTCGGCAAAGTTATTGAGGGAAAATCCTTTAAAAATTCATAATATTTCTTAGCTGCATGTCTCCTACCTTCGGTCCATTTATCAAGGTGCCTAAGTTTAACACCAAGTACCGCACCTTGTATACCTTCCATTCTGTAATTGTGCCCAAGCATTTCGTGATTGTATTTTTGAACGGCCCCATGGTCTCTAAGCATTTTAACTTTGTTTGCAACCTCCTCACTGTTTGTTGTAACCGCTCCGCCTTCACCATACGCTCCTAAATTCTTACCAGGATAAAAGCTGAAAGAAGCTGTGTCAGATAATCCCCCTATTCTTTTGCCCTTATACTCAGCAAAATGAGATTGTGCACAATCTTCAACTAAAAACAATTTATGTTTCTTTGCAACCTCTCTTAACGGATCTAAATCAGCAGGCTGACCATAAAGATGAACTGCAACAATCGCTTTAGTTTTGGGAGTAATAGCTGCTTCAACTTTTTTAGGATCTATATTGTAACTATCGGGTTCACAATCTATAAAGACAGGCATGGCACCGCAAAGAGTTGCTCCCCAAGCGGTTGCAATAAATGTGTTTGCCGGAATTATCACTTCATCGCCGGCTTTAATTCCTAATGCCCACAATGCGAGGTGATTTCCGTCTGTTCCCGAGCTAACACCGAGACAATGTTTAGCACCATGCTCTTTAGCAAACGCTGCTTCAAAATCAAAAACAGCCTTACCTAGAACGAACGCTGTATTATCTATTATATTTTGTATGGCAGGATCTATTTCATTTTTTATTGATTTGTATTGAATTTTAAATCTAGAAATGGTACTTGCATTTTTTAATTCCTCTCGACTTTAATTTTATGGTAATTTAATAATAACTGTAATATTGAGCGGTTACTTTATTTTTTCATTCCAAAATTACAGTTTATTCTCTGGCTAACAAAGCAATACTTATTTAGAGAATAATTATTTACGAAGTGGATTTCAATATGAGCAGTGACTTTGAGATTTTTTTTAAACATTTAATTTGAATTTGCTTTAATACTGCAATAATTTAAAAATAAGTTTACTTTTTGTTTACCTTTGAGATAAATTGAACCAACAGAATTTTACTTTCTATATACCTATAGGAACAAAATGAAGAAAGAAGAACTTAAGTATCGATTTATTGAGCTTAAGGCACTTGGATATACTTATGTTAAAATTTGCAAGGAACTCAATATTTCTAAACCAACCTCTATAAAATGGGGAAAATCACTATCTATAGAAATAAACAAGCAGCAGAAATATTTATTGTCTCATTTATTTTCGCAAAAGATTGTGGAGCAAGAACAAGGGTTATTGATTAGGCTAGAACAGTTCCGAAGAAGAAGGGATATGAATTTACCTAAAAGGATAACTGATAAAATTGATAAAAAAATTTTGCGAAGTTTAGAAAAAATTTTCACTAAGCAAATAACGGCAATACACTTGAAACTAAAGGATGACAATTTAATTAGCGCTACTTTCATTTTTAACGATGATGTGACATTAGAGAGTAAGAGAAAAGTTAAGCTATTTAGTAATATCACTGATATTACTGACACTATTACAAATGCTATTACCAGTTATTCTCCATCTAAATTTATTAATCAATTGTTTTCAAATTTATTCTTCCACCAGAGAGACATATCCTTGGGAAGACATTTCCATGTATTTTCAATCGTATTTAAATAATCCAGCAATTCTTCATAAAATTTCAAATGATTCTTGTTAATTAAATAATCCGGATGTGTTAGGGCTAATATCATCCCATTGTTTTTTAACAACCACTCAGCCTTCCTCTTCCAAATATTAATATCCTTAACTTTTAAAACATAAAACAAAGTGTGATCTTGCGGTAATGTGTATGGTAATTCCACAAATTTTCCTACAATAAAGGGCCAGATTGATCCAGTTCCACCCGGAAAAGGTTGGAAGGGATCATAGTCAAAACAAGAAGCATCGTACTTGATATCCAATTTTTGCAACCACATTAAATTTCGATGGACTTGCGGCGATCTGAATCCGACTGCATTATATTTTTTTATAGCCTCATTAATAAAGCTAGCCCTATAATTAAAAATTTTTTCAGAGTAATATAGTTTTCCATCATGATTGTATCCATGTATCCCGATCTCATGACCTGAATCTTGAATTAATTTTATAATTCCCTCATCTAGTTTGTACTTATAGGGAACAATATTCCAGGCAGATTTAAATCCGTACTTCTCTTCAAGTTCGAGCACATTAGGAATGAAATCAAAACCATTTTGTTCCTCAACGTCGTGCGTTAATATAAGAGCTGAAGCGAAACTCTGAGGATATAAATTCCTTACAAGTGTATTAAAATTGAACTTTTCCTTTAAATAGTCTATAAGATCTTCAGATATAAAATTTTCCTTATACTCGACTTTAGAATTGTACTTGCTTTGCAACCTTTGTCGAATCCTTAACGGTATAATTGGTCTGACTATACTGTAATAAAATTTTTTTCGAAGTGTAAAATTTAAATTATTGTTATTTTCTAATAGATAACCTTCAAGTATCAGGTCTCTTTCCTTTGAATAAAATGGTGATATTACATTTTGCATAAAAGTAAATTTAATCTGAGTAATATACTTTCAACCGCATGCTATAACTTTTTAATAAGTTATGTTAATGGCAATCATGATTAAGAGTTAATTTTTTAAAGTACGTTTATTGAATATTTTTTTAAAAAATAAAATGGGCGAGAACAATATTGTACTAATAAATGGTAAAGGATCACTGATACTAAACATACATTCAAACAAATTTTTTCTTGAATACTTAAATATTCGTTTTTCCCTAAACATTTGTGGTATATCTGTAAATAAATCCACCCAATAATAATCTATTTTATAATTCGTTGACGGTGAGACTTTATTCTTTAAGACAAACTGAATGTACTTCTCCACCAGATTTTGACCACATTGTGAAGAAAAATTAATGGATTTCCATGTTCGTGGATTCATTTCTATTATTTTGTAATTGTTATCTCTTTCATCCAAAATAAACTCTATTTCAGATATTCCTGTATAACGCAATTTTGCAAGAATATTTTGCGATATATCTAATATTTTTGCATCAAAAAAACTTTTAAGATAGGTCCCAGTACCAAATTGGTTCGGATGCTGTCTCAACTTTTCATATTGGAATAAGCCAATAATTTCTCCATCAATTGAAAACGCACATGAAGATTTTACCGGGTATTTGGATTTAATAATCTCCTGGATAATTAATTCATCTTTATTAAAATTACTATATATACTTTCTAAATCGCTCTGAGAAATTGTGTTAAGTTTGATTGCTTTTTCATCAATAAAATTCCTTAATTTATTCCCAACTCTGCTTTTCATTATATAATTATCAGTAAGATACGACTCTCGATCGATATCTTTGAGCAAATAAGTTGGAACCTTATTTTCGTCTTCTAATAAGCGATTAAATTCATATTTATCAAAAATTAGATGGTACGAATTGTTAGGTATATAATATTTTTTTGATAATTCATTTTTGTTAGTATAAATATAGTTTATGATATCTTCATTTATTCCCATTAAAATCGATGGATAACCAATAGGAAGACTTAATAATGCATTAGTTAATTCTTCATTTTTACTTGCCAGAGCTAAATTTTTTATGGTTCCATGTGAAATTTTTATATAATTCGATATATATTTTGAAAATCTAGAGCTGCTAAACACTTCATCATTTAAGACAAAAATTGGAAGTTTACAACTTCCGGCAGAATGAATAATTCCTAATCCTTGGGTATGATTACCAATTATAACCAATGATGGCAACTGTCTCTCACTTAGGTTATTTCGACTTCTGAAGAGCATGTGAAATATATATTTGTATTGATTATTATCTAGGAAGCGGGTGAAGGAAATATTTGGACTTAAAATTCATTTTTCAAACATCGTATTTACAAATAATAGTCTTACAGCCATACACTTGTTGACCAACTTTAACTCTAAAATTTAATTTTTCTGAAGCTATGAATAAATCAGCTTGAGAACCCCGTTCAATGAATGATATTTTTTGGCCAATGGACAATTCACTACCCTTATCAAAGAATTTAGTGATTTTATTTACGAATTTATCGGCAATGAGAATGAGCACACACGATATTTTTTCATTAACAATTTCAATTGTCATTCTCTCATTTATAAAATGAAATTTCCTAGAAAAAAGATTTACTGCTTTTCTTAAAAATGCGAAGTTAATATACTCCCAAAAATCCACCATTGGCAAATTAAACCCAGTTTGATAATGAAAAATAGATTGAACAGAGCCATTTATTGGTGAATAATTATAATGAACATCAAAAGGAGACATATAGATTCCTATAAGCCATCCATTTTTATTGCCAACAGAGGTTTTACTGATTTCATCAATTGCAATATTTTCCCCATTTTTTTTTGAAACTACAACGCCATTCTTAACCGGGTAAATATACATTACCCTTCCATCAGCCGGTGAAACAATTATTTTTCTTCTGATAGAGGAATTCTTTTCGGATCTCTGAAAAAAAAGATGTTTCTAAACCAGTAAAACCATATCAACAATAAAATAAAAATCGGTAACCATAGAAGAACTACGATCTGAAAGAATTCAAGATTGAAGAATTTTCCTATTAAGAAAAAAAATAGGAATGCAACTAATATTAGAAAGATAAGCTTTTTCAAGATATACCCGCTGATTATTGAGTTTTAGATTAATAATTGTGGATTATTATTTGGTGAAAATTAACATATTTTTTTCAATGTCTTTAAAGTAATCAGATACTTGTATTCATTACCTAAGAACAGTGAGCTTTGTTTAGTTATAAAAATTTTTATTATATGATATCTTATAAAGATATTCAGTAATAGTTATTTTTTCCATCTTTTCTATAAAAAGAAATAGTTGAACTATATTAGTCACGATCAATTATATCATTCATAATTTCTAAATATTTTTTTTCTTGCCTATTCCAATTATATTTTTCGAAAAATTTAAATGAATTATTTATTAATTCAGTTTTTCTTTTAGAATTTTTCGACAGGGTGATAATTTTATTTGCTAGCTCATTAATATCATCAGGAGAAACATATTCAACCATGTCATCAGAGAAATATTTTCGAATACCATATAAATCAGAGGTAATAACGGGAATCCCTATATAAACATACTCCAATAATTTGACCGGCAACATACACCTTTCATAAACAGGATTACTGCGCATACTAATTACGCCGATATCAAAATTCTCAATTTCAGCTTGCAATTGTTCAACCGGAATAAAATCCTTAAAAAAAACTATTTTGTTCAAAATGCCCTGCTTTTTACAATAATCTATTAATTCTGGTTTTTGTTCTCCGCCTCCAATTAAGGTCAGTGTTACATTGATATTCTTTGAAGCATTTTCGATAGCTTTAACCAAAATGTCTAAACCAAGTCGGTATGATATTGTTCCGTGATTTACAATTTTAATTGCATTATTTGAATCTTCCTTGTTCTTCCTCCTTTTGAAAAACTCTTCATTTGGTAAATTCAAAAGACAAAAAATTTATCCTTGGTAATTCCGTTACTTAATAGAAACTCTTGCTGTGAATGATCGGCACAAAATAAAACATCACAAAAAGCTACTGAAATTTTGGTTTGTAATTTCATGAGCTTAAAAGTGTACTTTCTTGCGATGAATTAAACTTAGTAAAAACACCTGCCATCATAATATCATGTAAATCAAGAATTATTTGACTCCCATTAACTTTGGAATAATAGCGCTAAAAACAAGGAAATCCGGTTGATTGTGAACATGGATGACGGGATATCTATTCTTGATATTATAAATGCTTAAGTAAAAAAAAGCTTTTAATAGAAAAAACAGATAAGAAAACAAATACAATTTTTTACTTTTCCCTTGATATTTTCGCCCTAAAAATTTAATAAATAGATTGTTTTTACTAAAGAAGTTAGAATATTTATCGAATAAGCAAAAAATGTGGACAGAATATCCTTCCTTCAAAAGAGAATTAACATAACCTTTTATTCTTGCATCATTAAAGTATTCAGCGTAGGCAACCATGCATATTTTATTGTTTCTCATCGAATTATGTTTTCTGTCATTATTCACTTTGTACTTAATACTGATTTATATACTTCTATTATTTTTTGAGCAATAACTTCATTTCTTAAATGATCTATTTTTTCCCGACCATTACTTCTTTTTTTACTCTCATAAATGATTCTTAACTTGTCAATAATTTCTCCTTCGGAAAAGTCCACAGTAAAGCAGTTGTATGCATCTTGCATAACCGTTTCTACATCACCCACTTTTGTAGAAATTATTGGAAGATTACATGCCATTGCCTCCTTAATCACGTTTGGAGATCCTTCCCAAAATGAAGACAACATCAGCACGTCTGATGTATTCATATATTCAACAACTTGATGTTGGCTTATTCCAAATGGTGTTATCAATTTTACACCATCATTTTCCTTTTTGAATGATTCAACTGCCTTTTTTGTTAGATTAAAATTTTTGACTGGTTGCTTTACATTACCTAAAAATAAAACAATGAAATCATTTTCTTTAAAACCTAAAATTTTTCTACTTTTATTCCTATCGATTGGTTTAAAGATATCGAAATCGATACCATTAGGAATAACGGATATTGGTACTTGAATAGGCAATAAATTTTTCATTTGTTCTGATTTTACTATTAAGTGATTCATCCTTTTTGCAACAAAAGATGATATGAATTTATCAATTTTACCTCTAGTTGTTAAAACGCCTTGAATATTGGGCGTACCTAATAAATCGCTCCCCATGAATGAGAGAACAATAGGTTTATTTGAAGAAGCAAAATATGTTGAGAAGCCACAATAACTGTAATGGGCATGTAATATGTCGTAATTATTTTCTGTAATGAGATTCCTAATCACTTGTATAGATTTAAAATATTCTAGTTTCGAATTGTAACTTTTAATTTCATAAACTCTACAATCAACTCCTTCTTTTTTCAGTGAATCAATTTGTGATTTGATAAAAGGTTGATGATGTGGTCGCTCTTTTGAAGACAATCCAGCAGCTATATGTAAAACTTTCAATTTGGTAATATTTTGCTCTTACGTATAAAGATCTAAAAAAGAATAGTAAAATTTAAAATAAATGAGTGCTCAATTAAGATCTTATAAATTTATTGATTTAATGTATTTGAATTTTCCATTATTCTCATTTTCTAATTTATTTAACGTGATAATCTCTACCTTTTCAAAGAATTTCATTAATGTGCTGTGAAGAACATTTCTTATCGAATTATCAATGCCACTTGCACTTTCGAGTCTTAATTCTATTTCTCCTACTTTTTCTTGACAAACCTGAAAACGTTGAATTTTATCAGTCAGAACATTTAGTTCATATAGGATATCGGTAAAAAACACACCATGAACTTTACTTCCATTTTTTAAAGCAATAGTATCAATAGTACGACCATCAACTGATTCCAGCAAAGGTTGATTAATACCACATGCACACTTAATTGATGAAAATGTAGCCATGTCTCCGTTTTCATATCTGATGAATGGCATTACTAAGTTATCTAAATCAGTCGCAATAACTCTCCCCATTTCTTGATTTGCAGCCGTATTATTGTCATTTAAAATTTCAATTATTACGTGTTCTAGATTGATATGTAATCCATTATTATGTGGACATTCGTAAGCTATAGCTGTAACCTCTCCACATCCATATTGGTTATAAATAGGGGCATTAAATGTTTTTTCTAAGTATTTTCTATGATGTGGTAGTAGAGTCTCTGAGGTACTAGATAAGACTTTAGGTCTAAGTCCTATTAATGAATTGGATTCAATGTAACTTGAGAAGTCCAATAGTGCAGATAAGTAGCCTTTGAGAACAACTGGTTTATACTTAATTAACTTCTTATAAATCTGTGACAAATCCTCTTTACTCATATTGAACGAATTGATTAGCAGATGATTTTGCAATAGGTTTTTTGTCAAATCGATAAATATATTTTTTAAAGGTTTAGTCAAAACCGTTCTTTCACCCCAAAAAGTGACAGTTTTATCATAATAATTTACACCTATCCACTCATACCATCTGTAATAGGACGCCCATGTAAATGATCTATTATACACATCTAAGAGAACTATAATTGGGGCACCGGTTGTACCCCCGGTTTTACCCTTTTTAACATATTTCATACTATGATTTCTAGCAACCAAATTCATATTTTCTTTTCTGACTATCTCCTTTGTAAGAATTGGTATTTTATTAATATCTTTTAATGATTTGATATCAGATGGTTTTAATTTAATAGTATTAAATAACTTTTCGTAGTATGGAACATTATTATATGAATATGAAATTAGTTTCTTTAATTTCTCCAAACGGTAATCTTGAATTCTAGATTCTTCCCAATATTGGCTTTCCCGTAAAAATTTTAAAGTTTCAAGAATGCTCGTCTTTTTTACATAATCCTGTAAGGGATATCCAAAATATTTTGCAGTATATTTTCTTAACATTTACAAACTCATAGAATACTCTATTGCTTTAAAATCCATATAGTAATATTTATTGGGTCCACAAAATTCCTAATTGAGCCCTTTTTTATTACTTGAACAAAACTCAATAACTTCATCAGTGTATTTTCCAAAGACAGTCGAACCGTTCATTTGAAAGAAATTTATTCCTGTCCAAAGATGATTTATCTCAATCAATTTAATATTATTTTCAAAATTTATTGTAAAATCAAATCCCATAACTCTTGAATGAATATTTTTTCTGGCAAGCTGGATAGTTAGTTGCTTCATTTCCTTCAATAAAGGAAATGTTTTAACCTGAGAAAAAACTATCCTATTGAATTCAAAGAATTTTTCTCCAAAATAGTTTGTAGCAAAATCATTTAATGTTGAGTCCTCGTTAATTCTGCAAGCTACACCACCAACATTTTGATCATCGATATAATTGCCTTCCTTGCCTATTCTTAAAACCGCATGCAAAGGAATAACTTCATCCGTTACGACAGACCTATAGGTAAATATTCTAATTGTATTGACTGAACTGGAATTAAATTGTGCAAGGAACTCACTTTGTCGAATATAATTTTGAATTACATAGTTATCTTTATAATGTATGTGCAAATAATCTACTGTCAAGTTATGATTTTGATTATCAGTAAAATTATTGTTTTTATTGAAGAATAATTGAATTTTTTTTCCTCCTCCCGAATCAGCAGATGGCTTAATCAAAATTTTTTGATACTTACTCAAGTATTGTTTTAACCGATTATCATCAAGAGTTAATAAATTATAAGCGTGATCATAAAAAACTCCATCAATATTCCTAATTATTGATTCCGGGAAAATATCCTTGTTATCGTAAAAAACTTCATAAAAATTTTTATCTCCAAAAGCTAATGCATGTTTTCTGTTATTTAATTTTTCCTCAATAATATTAAAGTATATATTTTCCGGGACGTAATGGATGTCGAAATTCTCTGTTATATGGCTGTAAACACGAAACCATTTAGGATTCACCTTTCTCTTTAGCTGTCCCCAATATTGCTGGTGCTTAGTTATCAAATCAGTATCCAAATCGGAGTTTTTTATTCCAAGATGTCTATAAACTTTATTTATGTGCCTCTTCCAAGTGATCTCGGCTTTTATATAAAGTAATTTTTCAAAAATATTCTTGATTACTTCTTTTATCATCGACTAATCATAAAATTGTTTTTAGTAATATTTTACGAAGCTCAAAGCTTATAACCAAGTAATTTGTAAATAGCATAAAAGTAGAATAATTCATTTTGATATTTGGGATTATCTAAAGCTATTCTATCAACTCTCCAGAATTTTTCTTTTTTGAAAATATTTTTATCTCCCCTAATACTGCTGGTTATGTAACCATGTTCCAAGGCGAGTTTTTCTGTTACATCATTCCACGCACCATATGGCCAACATATATGATTAACTTTTTTGCTCAATTCATTTTCAATCTTAAGCTTGGAGTCTGAAAGTTCTTTCCCGATTCTTAATAAATATTCTTCTTTTCTTTCCTTTTTATAGAGATTATTGCATTTCATTTTCAGTTCATCAGCTAGTGAGAAAAGCTCATCCTGCCAATTACTTTTTTTAAAAAAATTCTCACTACCGTTCTGGCTCACATAATTAATAATCTCATTAGTTAGTCCACCATTTTCTTCATACTTAATTGCAACATTACCTTTTTGTGATTCATAAATAGGATATCCCAAAGGAATTTTATTTCGCGGATTAGTGAAAAAATTGGGTTTATCCTCTGGAAACAAATTCCAATGGAGCCAGTCAATTTTAGTGTCAGGCGACACAAAATCTATAATTTTATCAGAGACAGAATATTGGGTGTGAGTTAAAGTATGCGATTGGAAGTCTATTACTCCAGATTTCTCCATTAATCGCATCTCTTCCCAATTAATAAAGCCATCATACTGATTCAACTCATCTAGCTTGATTTTGCCTGCCCAGTAGTCTTCTAAAGTTGGTCTTACTCTGTTATCGGTGTCATCAATAAAGTCCGGATTGACCCAAATAGTTGCTTTTAGATTGTATCTTTTTAACAAAGGGTAAGCAAATATAAAGTTATCTAAATAACCATCATCAAAATGAATTAATAAAGATTTGAACGGGAGTTTTGTTTCTCCTTTTAAATGATAATATAAATCATCCATAAAAAAAGTTTTTAATCCGAGAGTTTTAAAAAGTTGAATATGCTTTACAAATTTCTCTAAAAGCATTGTGACATAGGGATGTACCCAATTATCCTTTCGTTTATATTTTACCGAATGGTAATAAATAACTGGCACAGCATTCAGTTTCATACTAATTATTCAAGTTATTATAAAGTGAACTTAATGTAGAAACGATTTTTTCGTTATCCAAATACGCCCTTAAGTTTGTATTAACTTTATTTAACCTCATAGTTGCCATTGGGTAATTGTATTTTATTTCTTTTATTTTAACAGCAATTAATTTGGGATCTTGCTTATCGAAAAAGAAGAAATCATCATTAACGAATTCGGTCAATGCAGGAAGCTTATTACTCAAAACTGGGAGACCAGTGAGAATTGCCTCGGCTATTACATTTCCGAACGATTCATGAAGTGATGTAAAAATGAAAAGATTGCTTGAATAATAAAATTTCATTATTTCATCTGTATACATTAATATTTTAACAGCGGACCCTAAATTATTTTCGTTAATTTTTCTATTAATAGTTTCTTTTTCAGGGCCATCACCAACCAATAAAAAACCTATTTCATTATCATAATTTAATGTTTTTGCGACCTCTACTATCAAATCAATATTTTTCCCTTTATCAAATCTGCCGGTATACAGAACAGTAAATTTGTCTCCCTTTTTATAAACTCGATCTATATATTTTAACGCTTTAGTGTCAATCAGGTTTGGGATTACAGTAATTTGATTCTGAAGATTAAGTTTCTTCTTTATGACTTCTTTCGTGTGTAATGAATTAGCAATGATAACTACTTTTTTTTCAAGCAATTTCCAGATCAATTTATTTAATATTTTATTTGAAAATTTTGTGCCATGGAAATGGAAAAGAATTTTTCGTGCCCCAGCTAAAAATGTTACTAGTAGAATTGTACTTCCTGCATATTGAATATGAAAAATACTGTCCTTTTTATTCTTTACAAATCGGAAATAATTAAAGATAAAGGATAATTTATTCTTTTCCTTAAAGACATAACTATTATTGTATTTAAAACCGCTTTTAGTCTGTCTTAATATCGCAACAAGAGGATTGTAGCTCGTGAATATTTTTTCATACAATTGGGATATTTTTTCTAATCCGCCATAGTAGGCATCCCATTGAACAAAAATCAAATTATTTTTCATGGTTTATGGAGGGATAGTTTCTTTCGCTAGAAA
The DNA here is from genome assembly GCA_016715905.1 of Sphingobacteriaceae bacterium. Taxonomy (NCBI): domain Bacteria; kingdom Pseudomonadati; phylum Bacteroidota; class Sphingobacteriia; order Sphingobacteriales; family Sphingobacteriaceae; species Sphingobacteriaceae bacterium. The sequence goes on from JADJXI010000001.1 coordinate 23,978, forward strand.
AAAAGGAATAGAATAAAAAAGTAAATTAATAAGATAAAGATGTTAGCTTAATACCGGTAGTTTTTTATTGATTTTAGAAAATGAAGCTAGAGTTCTAGATTATGGACCATTTTAAGACGCTCAATCAATTTCACAAACAAGTTATCCCAGTGGTAGCTGTTCAATAATTCATCCGGTACATTATTAATTAAATCTTTTTTAAACTTTTCATCTAATTTTGTGAGAAAATCTTCGTAATTCCCGGCAAATGTTATATAATTTGCAATATTTTCTTTCATCAATGAATACATTTTCGTAGATATTACATGTTTTTTATGCGCCAAGTATTCATAAACTTTTACCGGATTTACGGAATCATTCACATCATGAATTTTAAATGTGTTAATGCAAACATCAAACGCATATATATATGAGGAAATTTCTTTTTGCGGTTTTCTGCCTAATAAATACACATTAGGATACTTCTTGAGCCTGTCTATTGGGAAATATCCTTCAATACCACCAACGAACACAAAATTATAATGAGGTCTTTTAGAAATTATATACTCTAATAAGCTCTCATCAATAAATTTAAACAATGTGCCGATGAATCCAACAATTGGCGTTTTTATATTTAGCATGTCTTCCGGGACATTTAATTGCAGCTTGTTAGCAAGATTGATGCTATGTCCGTTTGGAATCACAATCATTTCATTATTTGTTAATGGCTGATATTTCTCCTTTATTTTTAGTGCGGACACAATAGGAACATCTGTGAATTTCAAGGACTTTTGCAAGTATTTCATATGTTTTGAATATCTTTTTCTATTACCTACCAAAAGGGAATAACCAGGAATGTCATCGCAAAGATCAAATACTCTAATATTATTAAGTCTGGTTAAAAATGTACCGTGCTCCGGCCTTGTAAACCAAAAAATGAAATCGGAAATATTAAGTTGCTTCAAAAATCGTTTGGAATCATTTATAATTTTTAGATTATACAAAGACCTAGTAAAATTATTTAATGGAAAAGGAAATATGGCGGATGGTGTAATAATGTATAAATTATCATTTTCTTTTCTTATTGTAGTTTTGAAGGGTAAATTTCTATCATTCTTTTTCCTTCTTATAATAGAGTCACTATCCTCAACATAAAACACCATATGACCTCTATCTGATAATCGTTTAGCAAACTGCTGCTTTCTGAACCAAGGAGAATCCCAATAATGATTCCCCCAAAATAGTATATTCATGATAAGTCTTTTCTATGCTGTAAAACAGTTAGTGAGGCAACTAATCCAGTTGCATAGAATAAGATTGTAGCATCAACTAACCCGTCACCACCAGTTATATAATCTACAGACTTAATTATAATAAGCATAAAACAAAATACTGCGATTGCAGTTTTATTTGAATCAGAATTTATATGTTGATTTATTTTTCTTATAGACAAAAATATACCGGCAATAATCATAATTAAAAAGTACGTGATTCCCCCCAGTCCAAACGTGCTTAAAAGACTAAAATACGATCCATGCCCACCTGAAAATAACATGGCGCTGGTAAAGTCTTTAGCGCCTTCTTTTTCACCTTCTTCGGAAGAGTAAATATAACCTTGATATGTTACGATACCTTTACCAAATACAGGATTTTTCTGGAAGTTATCCAGATAATATTTCCAAGCTAATCCTCTCCACGCATCCTGTCCCATAAAATTACCCAGCTTAAATGTGGTCAGTCTATTAAATTGTCCTTCTAAGACTTTTTGGGGAGCGAATAGGGAAAAAAGAATAAAAAATATTCCACAGGTAACGACAAGATATATAAAATTCTTAGGGAGAAATAAAATTGAAAATAAAATAATAGAAAAAAATACTCCTGCCATTGTTGTTCTTCCTCCACTTAATAACACACAAAGCAATAGAATCATTAGAGAAATAAACTTCATTTTTTTTTCAAAAACGTAATAAGCAAATAAAGCTGGTACCCCGAAAGTTACTACTTCAGCCAATCCACCAAACCTATAAGCTATTCCACCATAACTCGTCATAGCGTTAGGGTCGTACCGAAAAGTACCGTAAAGTAATGGAATACTAAATGAAAAAAAGTAAGAAAAGATTCTTAGGATTCCTATTGAAACTGAAAAATACACTAATATTTTAAAAAATTTCTTAAAATCTAATTTTTCATAATATACGACTGCAAAAATAATAATTGTGAAAAAAAGTACTATATTATTAATAATATTAAAGTATAACCTTTTTGTCCCAGTCTTACTTAACGTATTAATCACTGGCTGATATAACATTTCATAGTTTACAAAGCTGATTATAGTCCAGGTAATTAATATCAAAATCGCAAAAATAAATATCTCAATTCCTTTGAATTTGATTATTTTAATCCTTTTTTCAATCGAATGGAGTGGAACTAGTTCATTAATTAGCATTAAAAATGTAACTATGGTCAACCATTCCACAAATGACAGGCTGGGAACAGATAAAAATTTTCCAAAACTGAACGGTAATAATGCTGAGAGAGATAATACAGTAAACTGATAAAACTTGTTTAGCTTTAAATAAATGACTATACCAATCAGTACGAGAATTATTGATATCATAATTTTGTATACAGCAGCAACTTTAAAAATTTATTTGAAGTGAATATCACACTTTTTGATTTTATTACTTTACCATAACATGGCGAATAATCATAATCCACTATTTTATATCCACCTGAATAATTAATATTCAGGTCAAAATTATTAAATTCAATTTTGTCCCTATGTTGATCAATTATTAACACATCTGGATGTAAATTGATTCTGGAAAAAAAACATCCTTCGTAAAAATCCTCAACACTTAAGACATTTTCTTTCAATTTAAATTCTCTACGACGATTTATTTTATCTCCTATTGAATTAATATTTACTTTGATTTCTTCGGAATTAATTTTTTCAAGTGCAAAGTCATGATATTTTCTTAACGACCAAAAATCATTTTCATTCCAATCGATTTTTTCATCCTCGGGAGTATATAACATGTTGTGATATGAGTAGGAACGAAATTTATCTCGTACACTTTTATTAGTAGTATAGGTAAAAGTTCCAGGATCAACAATAACCGGCTTTCCATTTATTGATAAAGTAAAACTACCGACATCCAAATGATTATGCCCGCCTTTACCATTTTGACCAATTGGAAAACAGGATAGCAAAAATGAAAAATTCGTGTTCTTTATAAAGTATGAGCCGCTTTCCTTAAAGCTAATTGAATGGTCTGTTTTTCTTGGAATTATCAATAATTCATCAATGTTTACTTTTTCAACTCGAGGTAAATAATTAAGAATAATATTGTCTCTATTTAAGCTTTGACTTCGAAATTTGTAATCAAATAAATGTTCCCCCAAGGAAAGTAAATATGAATGATCATGCTCACTTATATAGGGATTATTATCTGCAACACTAAAAACTATTAATCTTCCGCTGTCATTATCCCCAACTTGAGGGGCGTTACCACTTTTATCAATATAAGCAGAAGTATACTCAAACATTTTAAATAGCGTAGCATAAAACTCACCCGATAATTTAATATTTTGGGCTGAAGCTACGATGACAGAATACGCAAACATTTCAAGTACTAAGCGGTGATAAGGAATAGAACCTTCAAAATCTACTCCGTCTTCAGCTATCTGTTCCCGTATGCATCTCTCCAATCCATTAATTGCAGTATCAATCCACAGTTTAGATTTAGGATGAGCTTTTAGCGAAAGACCTAAAAAAAGAAGTCCAGAGTAACCTGCTGTGGTGTGATTAGTAGTCAAACCATTTTCATAAATTTCAGGGAATGAATGAATATATTCTGCATGCTGCAAAAGAGATTGGGACAGTGTCTTTTGGAAATCCTCGTCATTCTTTACAAGATTGGAGAAAAGATTAATTGAAACAATCCAATTAATTGATCTTATAGCGACTTCCATTGTGGATAACCAATTAACTCCATAGAGGAACGGATTTTCATTAATCCAATCAAGTACAAGCGACCTAAAAGTATTATAATAAATTTCATCTTTTGTTATTAAATATTTTTGCCCCAGACTAACTGCAAAGTAAAATCTTGAAAGTTCCCAAGGAAATTTAATATCGATGCCTTTATCAAACCACTGATCAATTTTGAGCTTATAAACCCTGGTTTTCGGATAGACAAATTCAGAAACATAATCTTTATGCCATTCAATTTTATCAAGATCAACCCTGTGACCAAAAATCGACCATGATAAATTTGGGAAAATGTTTACATTGTAGTTTTGAACACTGCTGATTGGCCAGATGTACGATACTTTAATTGGTTCAATTTTTAAATGTTCCAGTTTTTTTATTTTATAGGTATAAAGTAGTTTTTCAAGTCCAAATTTATAATTTTCAATTTTGAAAAATCGCTTAACTCTCAACTCTATTTCCTTAAGCAGTGATATAAGTTATCAAAACCATGTTTTATTCCAGAGCGCAAAATTTAAAAGTGACCATGTTTTACTCGCATCACTATTCTCACTTAACGAACGCTGAATAAATTCTTGATTAAATAGATGAGGTAATTTCCGGGTTTCGGACGTTATAATTCTTTCAGCAAACAATTTAAGCTTTGGTGTAAACATTTTAGCTGTAGAATCGCAAAATCCCATTTTCTTACGATAGATTATTTCTGGTGGTAATATTTTTTCGGCGGTTCTTTTTAAAATATACTTATGAATTCCATTATTAATTTTTAATTCAATGGGAATATTGAATGCAAGTTCTACAATCCGATAATCTAAAAATGGAACTCGTGGTTCAATAGAATTTGCCATACCAATTTTATCTACCCGTAAAAGCAATAGTTCGGGCAAACGATGCTTTAATTCAATGTATAATATTTTATGTGAAATATCTAACTGCTTTCCATTGCTCAAACTATAGAATTTATCGTAATGGTTTTTAAAATCCCGTAAGTATCTAAACCACTAAATTCGGTGGTTTGGAATAATTTTTTTTTGGCTTTTTCACCAAATACATGTGCAAGTGTCCAATAAAATTCTCTCCCTTCAGCAGCATTATAAATGTTATCTGGCCGACCTGGATCTAATAAATATGCTAAAGAAGTAAGCGGTTTCTTAACAATTGCCGGCAATGAAGAAAATCTATTCAGTTTTGTGTAGTACCTATATATTAAATCATCTAATCCTTCATATCCCAAAAACAATTCATCACTGCCCTCTCCAACCTGTACCACAATAGTTTTGTTATCTCTTGTTAATTTCGAGAGATGATTCAACGCAACAAAATCTTGAGTTGTAAGTGGTTCATCCAAAATCGAATAATTATTTAAAAAATATTCTTCAAAATTTTCATCGCTTATTGTTCTTGTAAAATGATTTGAATTAAACTTTTTAGCAACAATATGTGCATAGTTTTGCTCAGAATAAGGATTGTCACCGATTACATCAATCGAGTATGTGTCCACACTTTTCCCTGTTTGCTCAGTCATTAAAGCTGTAATTAAACTCGAATCAAGACCACCACTTAGAAATGCGCCGTACGGAACATCTGACATGGTTCTAAGCTTCACAGAATCTCTTAATATGTCTATCAGATATTCCGAATATTCATCTTCAGATTTTAGCACAGGCTGCTTTGACGTGTTCCATAGAGGATTCCACCATTCAATTATTTGTGGTTTATTGTTATTGGTTATCTTTAAATAATGACCGGCCGACACTTTAAATATATTCTTAAATAAAGTATACGGAGCAGGCGTTGAACCGAACGAAAAATAATGATATAATCCTTCCTCCGAAATTTGCTTTACTACATCAGGATGCTTAAAAAACGCTTTAATTTCTGATGCGAATAAAAGACTCTTTCCCGTTTCGACATAATAAAGTGGTTTGATCCCAACTCTATCACGAATAAGATATAAACATTTTTGTCGATCATCCCAAAGACCAATAGCGAACATTCCGTTAAATTTATTCAGGCAAGCTATTCCCCACTCTTGATATGCGTAGATAATAGTCTCCGTGTCAGTACCAGAGTGATACTTGTAGCCAAGATTTTCCAGCTCCTTCCTTATTTCAAGATGATTGTATATTTCCCCATTAAAAGTAATCCATATAGTCTGCTCAGTGTTTGACATCGGCTGCCTGCCGGCATCGCTTAGATCTATAATACTAAGTCTCCTATGGCCAAATCCAACTTTACTATCATCAGAAATCCATGAACCAAATCCATCTGGACCTCGATGAATCATTGTATCACGCATTTCGCTTAGCTGATGCTTAAGTTTTTCTTTATTCTGAGGTTCTTTATTTACTATACCAACAATTCCACACATTGATTTTCAGATTTATTTATTTTGAAAATTATAAGCCAATTGATACCGGATAAGTTTTATTTTTGCCATTTATCAAACCCTCAAATTTAGAGTAAATTCTATCATAAATTATTGAAGGAAGCAGACTTTTAATTTTATAACTAAGCAGTAATGCAAGTCTATTCAATCGGAAATGCTCTTTGGCAAGTTGTTTGTAGTAAAGGTTAAAGTTTTCATAGTGTTCCTGTTCTATATATTTTTTGCACAAATGAATTAACCAGGCATTCTTTTCATACCAGCCCATTTTATCAGAATGAAGCTCCAATAATCTCAGAATTCCTTGAATCATCTTCTCATTATCTTTAGTAAGCGATACCTGGGATTCCCTAACTTTTACTACCGGAACTGTACTAAAAAAAATTTGAGCGTTTCCTTTTAACCTAAAAAATAATTCTACTTCCTCAAGATTTGGCTGTGATGTGTCGAACAGCCCAGCCTCTAGCAATAAATCGCGTTTAACAAGCCATCTTACAGTATACCCAACTGAATTCGTTTTAAGCAAATAATCATAAATCTTTATCGTTTGTCCGGTTTTTGAAAATACAGAAAAACTCGATATAATAAAGTTGAACTTGAAACCGCTCTCTATGATGGGTTTCATTTGCTCTTCAATTCTAAATAATTCACAAATATCATCGTCGTCCATAAAAGCAATATAATCACCTTTTGCTATTCTAATTCCTAAATTTCGAGCAGCACTTACACCCTTTCCATCATTATTTATGAATCTAAAAAAACCATAATTACTCTGATATTCTTCTAATATATTTAAAGTGTCATCAGTCGAATGATCATTCACAACTATCACCTCAATATTCTTATAAGTCTGACTGACTACACTCTGCAGACATTCTTTCAGAATATTTGCTCTATTATGAGTAGGTATAATAAAAGATACCAGAGGTGAATTGTTATTCATAATTTTTTACGAATTCTACATTGAATGTACATTATGATATTTCATTTATTCTGAGGAATAAATTCACCTTCTTTATTCGGATGTGGAATCCCTTTAGAATATTTCTTATGATACAAATACTTTAGCAATGAAGGTGCTAACGTTATTGAAATATACTGAAGCAACGTCTTGACATTCATGCCATGTGAGAAAGACTTTTTAAGATAATTTTTTGCAATTGCAATATTTCCAATTAAGATGTAATAATTAGCAATTTCCTTACAAATCTCAAATAATAATTCAGTACTCAGATAATTTTTATGTTTTTTATATAAAATTTCCTTTGCAGCAATATAATTTTTTGCATTCTCAGTTAACTGATTGTGATTTCGAGTGACTCTGACCAAAGGCTCGTCAATAAATCTGTAATTATAATTTTTCGAAACTCTAATTGCAAGTTCGGTATCTTCCATTGCAAAAGACTTTCATCAAAATAACCGACTTCATTCAAAACACTTTTTTTTATGAGCACAGTTACATTTGCCGGGGTCAGGAAATACGTTCCATGGGTAAATGTCTTCCGGAAATCAACTGCATTAATATTATCCTTGGCAATTAATTTACCTGAGCTTGAATCAACAAATTCCATTTTACAGTAAACTGCCGCAACATCTGAATTTGATTTTATTAGAATTTGAACCTGTTTCGCAAGCTTATCAATATGCCATTCATCATCTGAATCCTGAAATGCAATCAACTCCCCGTCAGATATTTCTATTCCCTTATTTCTTGATTGCGATGGGCCGAGGTTTACCTCATTTCCAATATATTTTAATCTATCATCTTTAACTTCTGATATTTTTTGAGCTGTTCTATCCGTAGATGCATCATCAACTACAATCAATTCTAAGTTTTTGTAAGTCTGTTTCAGAACGCTATTTATGGATCTTTGTATTAGATTCTCCCGGTTGAAAACCGGAATTATGACTGTAACTTTTGGATTCAAACTCATTTATTTAGCAGACTGCAATTAAGTTCTTATTGAATGTATTAAGATGTTTATCCGCTCAAAAATCCTTACTGTTATCTTCAACCACTTTACCTTGCTGGGTCGGATGAGGAATTCCATTTTTATATTTTTTATTATAGGTATATTTTAATAGAAAAGGAGCTATTATAATTGCACTATACTGAGCAAGGGTTTTGAGTTCGAGTTTATGTTCAAGAGATTTTTTTATATACCCTTTTGCTTTTTTGTAATCCCCCTTCAGAATCCAATAATTAGCAAGAACTTTATATAACCCAAATAATATTTTATTACTTAGGAAATCTTTGTGTTTCTCGCAAATAATTTCATATGCAGAGAGATAATTTGCTGAGTTTCCCATAAGCGAGTCATGATTCCTTGCTACCTTAATCAATGGTTCTTTAACAAATGCATAATCATACTTCTTGGAAACTCTAATGGCCAATTCAGTATCTTCAGCAGCTCTAAGTCGTTCATCAAAATAACCGACCCTCATTTAAAACACTTTTTTAATTAGTACAGTTTGTGTGGCTGGAGTTTGAAGAAATCCTTCTGTATAAGATTTCCTGAAATTAATTTCAGTTAATTCAGTCCCAGTCTTTTCACCAGTAGTAATATCATAAAAATCCTGTCCGCAGTAAACAGCGGCAACTTGGGGCGGAGATGCAAGAAGAAGATTAACTTGCTTCTCAAGCTTATTATCATACCATACATCGTCAGAATCCTGAAAGGCTATAAGCTCACCCGTGGAAATCTCAATAGCCATGTTTCTTGCTTTGGAGACACCCATCCTCTGCCTGTTCTTTATATAAATTAATCTATTATCCTTAATTTCGTTTACTTTGTCTTCGGTATTATCATCTGAATCATCTACAATTATAAGCTCAATATTCTTATAAGACTGATTAAGTACGCTCCAGATAGATTTTTGGATTAAATGCTCACGATTATACGTAGGGATGATTACTGAGACTTTTGGATGCGAATGGTTCATTTAAATGTTATTATTTCTTAGGACTATTTCTCAGTTAAATTTTTAGTACCGGGAATTTTATAAAGTAATGTCTTCCCGTCAATACTTTTATTATATAAAAACTTCTGATACTTAATTAACATTGAGTCCAATTCTTTCACTCTCCACATGGTGTTTAATAATAACCAAACTCGCTGTTCACTCGTATCAATTAAGGTATTCAAATCCGAATAGCAATATAATAGCTTTGCGTTTGTCCATCTTTCCTTTGTGCCATTAGATACTGATTCTCCTGAGAATTCGATTCCTCGGTAATCGCGAAAAATATAATCTAATCTTTTTAAATAATACTCGCTGGGCTGCTCATTGGTTATGATGATGTCGCTTTCACTCGATTCATTATCTACCAAATCTGCAGGGGTTTCACTATCCCACCTTGGATAGTAATGTATAACCATCGGGAGATTTTGATTCGTTCTGAAATTTATTTCTTTGGAATCAATGTATACAAGATGCTTTAATTCAAAATCTTCAGAAACAATGAGTATGGGGACTACTGCAAAACTGAAAACCACTGTATTTATATATTTTCTTTTAAGAAAAACCCCAATAATAATTTTAAGACCTAATAAGGCCAAAAGCATAATCAATGGGTACAAAAAGAAAAAATAACGCGTATCGAAATAATTTAGATTTAATATGTTTTGCATCAACACAAGAACCAGTAAAAGAAAAAGAAGGAATCTAATTTTTAGCGTATGGCCGACGTAATAATTTTTAATAACGTAGAGGAATAAAGCTCCAATTAAAATTATGTAAATGGCAGTTGCGAACGGAATGGTTTCGCGGAAAAGCACAAAAGTTTCATAAAAATAAGGGTAGTTAAGTGAATCCTTGAAAACTAATTTCAAACCGTAAAGCACTCCTGATATTTGTTCATGGGGATAAAATTGATGCCATGTATTAGTCTTGAGTACAAATACGACCCAGAAAAACAGATTAATAATACTTGCAAGAATTAAATATCTACTAGCCCTAGAAGGAAAAAACTGCCAACCCCCACCTTCGATTTTCTTTCCGACAATTTTTAAATTATTTAATTCTAACCAACCAAGCATTAAGAATATTAATATAGAAACAATAAACAATCCCAGTAGATTAAGAAAAGATAAAGTCAGCAATAAACCAGAAGCTGTTAAGAATTGGATAGACTTAGACAGGTTTAATATTTTATAAAAGATAAAAAGATTAATGAATAAAAGAAATACTGTCAGGAAAAGCCATGTTGAGCTTGATAATGCACTTTGAATTAGCAGATTTGGCGTTCTAAGTATCTCAGTTGATTTTAGTGATTTCTGATAATCTATAACATCCGGCGGCAAAATATTATGCTGGAATAAAGTTCGGAAATTGAATGTGAGAAATATATAAGCAAAAATAAAAATTATTAAACACACAAAGATCTTTGACAAATACTGCTTATGATATTGAATTGAAAACGGACTAAAAGTCTGCTTCTCTCTATCCCAAAAGATCGGGAGGAAATTTAAAATAACTAAGAATATTGAGCCCTCATAAACGAAAATGCTGAAAAAACTAAGTATCCACAGCCACTTGAATGCCTTGTCATTAAATTCGAAAATGTATTTATAGAGGAAATATATGTACCAGACAAAAATAGTCTGAAACATTGTATACATTCTTGCGAAACGTGCAAACTCAGTTTCCCACACAGAAAAACAAAAAACAAAAACCAGAGCTGCGGCTAATGCCCGGCTCGATACTTTTTTTCCCAATAAATATATCCCCGGAATAGCTAAGAGATTTGCAAGAACAGGAATTATTCTTGATGCAAATTCGGCTTTTAATCCTATCAAAATAAGCAGTGCCGTCAAATATTGCTGCGGCAGTGCCCTCACATAATAACCTCCTGCATCCCATTGAGGCAAGCCATATTTCATGATATTTTCAGAAGATTTTACAATATAATATTCATCGACAGCAAGAGGCCAGGTACCAAGTCCCTTTAACCTGATGATGATACCAGCAATTATTGAAATAATCAAAAATATATAGAAATATAAATCACGCTTTTCTTTTATTCTAAGGGATGAAAGATTAAAATTCATAAGTCAAATATTAATAAATTATTATTTAGGTTTGAATTTACTTCGATATTTCATTTGAAATGTAAGTTTCAATTTATCTTCGCTCCAGAAAAGATATAATTTTTTAATTGAAAATATAAGCGAATGAAAATAGTATTTAGAGTAAGAAATGAATTTGGAAGTATGAAATATTAATGCTGCTATTCTTTTAGGATAAATGTGTATAGTACTTTGAATAATTAAAAACCTAGCATCTGACTTACGCAATACTGACCTTATACTTCTTTTCCTATCTCCACCAAAATCTTCTTTAGTCCAAAAACCGTGGTATAAAATGGAATTTGAAAAAGAATATGTTTTATGAATAAGATCTTTTTCAGTTAAGTATAACCAGTACAACGTATATTCAGTCCAAGGAATAGATGATGAAACCGATAATAAAAATTCAGCTGATTCATTTACTAAATTTCTTGATGCAATTTCATTAAAAAGTTCAATACAAATATCTTTGTATAAAATTTCGGGTGTAACGCCAATCATCATTGCATTTTTTTCAATGGAAACATCGCTTTTAATATTTTTTTGCTTGCAAGCCACCAATCATAATGCTTTGATGCAGCTTCCTGCTGAAAAATAGGTTTATCATTTGAGAACAGATCATTAAAAGAAGTTGGTTTGATAAGCACAACATCTGAATCCAACGTAATAAAATACCTTGTGTTAATAATCTTAGCCGCTACTAATTTTAGAATCTGCTGTTTGTGCCATCCTGACTCATCAGTTAAATCAGGGATTAATTCATCTTCAGTAACTATGCGAATAGAAAATCTGCAAACCTTTCTACAACACTTTTCAACCAACTCTTTATCATCTGGCGGGACTATTATTAGAAATTGAAGTGTTTCTTTGTCTATCCAAAATTTTTCAAATGAAGGTAATAATAGCAATCTTACACGATCAAGGTCGGATGATACTGACTTAGTGTCAATTCTAATAGGTAATACCGCAGTTAATCGAGCTTTAGAGAATGATTGATCTGATGCCGGAGTTAACACTTTTAATTCAACTGATTGCTCCTGATTAAATTTATAATAGAATTTTGTAAAAGGTATAGGTATGAATTTTCTATATTTTTCCAAAAGCCACTCAAACGTATCGCCCTTGATAGAAGCCGGCATAAACACTAGTGCTGAAAGGAACACAATCGCATTTATAAAAACAACAATAAGAAGTTTAATTTCGTTGTGATCACTATTTAAAAAAGTTTCAACTAGAAAAAATAGCAATAAATTAACGACCAACATTAGAACTAAGTTTGCCAAGCCAGGAACCATGGCTTTGAAAAATTCCTTCCACGTGGAAGCTATGATTCTAATTGAAAGCCAGCTTTGTGCTGCGAATAACCATAAACTAGCAATGAGAATTGATAAAGCAATCCCTTCAATTCCAAATTTAACGGCAAATAATGCACTGCCTCCTAATATTAGGAAATATATGAGCTGTTGAAAAGCTTCCACATAAACTTTACCAGTCGCCTGAGCCAAAGCACCGGAGTAAGGTAGAGAAGTCCTTAGAATACCTGCTAAACCCAATATCTGAAATGATGTTATCGCGCCTTCCCATTTTACACCGTAAAGCCCTTTTATAACGTATTCGGCAGTTACTATCATTGATATAAGTATTGGATACACAAAATATGAAACAGTCTTAATTGTTCTGAGATACGCCACTTTCAATTTTTGCGGATCATCTTGAACTGCAGCAAATGCAGGGAAGAGAACATTGTAAATTCCCCCCGTAATTTTTGTTAATGATTCCTTCATTAAATTAAGAGCTCTTGTGTATACACCCAACAAGTGAGAATTAAGTAATTTACCTATTATTAATAAATCCACATTAGAGGATGCATAAAAAATTAGATTGCTTAAACTAATACCGCCACCGAATCCAGCCAGATCTTTAAATTCTTGCTTTTTAATTAAAGGTTGGACATTTAGAGGTATTTTCAGCATAATGATTATAGCAGATATAACTGCAGATGCAATTCTGCCATACACTAGGCTCCACACACCAAAATCAAGAAAAGCCAGAGTTGAACTTATGAGACCATACCCGAGTACCATAGAGCTAAAATCAATTTTTAGGATATATTTAAAATCAAGTTCCCTTCTAATTTGACCGTAGCTAACCGTAACAAATCCCTGAATAATAAATATAGATGATAGACTTCGTATAATGGATACGAGCCTTTCCTCTTCATAAAATCCGGCGATATAAGGTGCTGAGAACCAAAATATAACATAGACAACGAAGCTTGAAATGACTGTGATGGTGGTTGCAACTCTTATATGCTCTTTCGTGAGATCTTTTATTCTTTGAACGGAAGATCCCATACCAAGTGTAACAAAAAGTTCTGCTAGCCCGATAAAAACATAGGTCATTCCTAAAAGACCAAAATCTTGAGGGGCAAGCAGACGTGCCAGTATAATGCCTACAACGATGTTAATAACCGCCATCAGGTTATTACCAATAAAGCTCCAATTCAATCCGGAAATTGTTTTATCTGTAAGGGTTTTGGACATTTAGGGAATTGTTGAATGATGAATTATGAGTGTTGAGTGTTTAATTCTGAATGATGAATTATGAGTGTTGAATGCTGAATTACAGGGCGATGTTTTATTGGATCAAAAAATCCGGGCACAGCTTCGCCACATCAGTCACATGAGAGAAAATTTTTTGTCCCTTATTTGAATTGACAGCTTAGTTGATTACTCAATTAGTTTTAACTGACTTTGGAAAAGTCGTAATGGATTCGACATCGTAATTCAAAAGAAGATTTTTCCATTTTTATTAATAATGTTTTTGGAGGATATTCAGTACAAAAATTTTGCATAGAAGACCTTTATAAACACTATTTCATTCGCCCTAAATATCACAAATATTATGCCTCAAAAAAATGCATTATGAAGAAATTTGAATAAAAAGGACTAAAAATGAAGCTCATAAAGTACCAAAATGATAAATTTTACCGGATCATGAGGTTACGTAATAGGTATTACAATAAAGGGGGATGGAATCTTTAATATTATTATTATATTTGTTCAAGCAGCCAAAGAACAAGTAAAAAAGTCAGGTAAATTTAACGATAATTTATTGAGACATAACTAATAAATAAAATGGATGAAATAAGACAAATGGCATATGGTTTGAACTTTTTAGTCCGCCCAAAGCGGAGCAAAATATGATTATCAAATTAAGAATGGATGTTGTTATGTATAGAATGAGAATAGCTATCTTTTTATCTTTCGCATGTTTAATTTCTCTCTTTCCGCAAACCACCTATTACGTATCCTCTTCTCAAGGTAATGACTCGAACAGCGGTACTTCCGAGAACTCACCTTGGAAAACCATTGGTAAATTAAATTCAAGAAGCTTTAATCCTGGTGATAATATTTTATTTAAAAGAGGAGATCAGTGGGCCGGTTCTGAATTAATTATTAAAAATAGTGGTACTTCTGAAAATAGAATTATTTTTAGTGCATATGGAAATGGCAAAAAACCAATATTAACGCTGAAAGCCGAAATTAACAAGACATGGAATCAATATAATTCAGAAGTTTGGTATATCACCACACCCATACAAGCCATTCCAATTGAAAGGATGTGGTTTAATGACCTGGAGAAGGAACAAGCAAAATCTCTCACAGGGGATAATTGGGACGGGACATTTGGAATTTGTCCGGAACATCCTTTCTATCATAACACTTCAGAAGGAAGACTCTATGTTTATTCAATTATGAATCCCAGCACATATTATAGCACAATAGAATATCAGGGTGGACTTTTGGATGAACAAATTGTAGAACATACTGTTCAACTTGTAGATGCCGATTATGTTACGCTAGATGGTTTAGATATTCAAGGCGGAGGATATGGTGCTTTGGGATTAGCCGGTTCAGACTATAGTTTAATTAAAAATTGTAATATAGGTAAATACAGCAGTAGAGCTGGAATATTTGCGAACTCGAGTAGAATAAGTAAACTTGCAAATGACCAGACTTCGGATCATGGAGAAATTAGCAATTGCATTATAGATAGCGACTGGAACTATACTCTTAAGTTTTATACCTCGTTAACCCCTTATGGTATTCTTATTGGCTTTGGTGCATCAAACTGGAGAATAAATGGGAATTACATTAAAGATTGGTGGTTTGGGATATATTCTGGCGGAGCGATAGGTCAAGTATCCCTTTATCATAAAATATTTTCTAACGAAATAGAATCTCCCAATTTTTCTTACGGTAAAGGTATTCAAGTCTACACTTGGAACGATCCAGAAACAGGTGTTTATGTATGGAGTGAGATTTACAATAATTACATACATAATATTCGTGGAGCAGGAATAGCATTGGGATCATCTGGTAATAAAGTATATTTTAATATAATTGACAGTGTAACTGTATCCGCGTGCCCGGAAAAGGGAGATCAAGATAATACAGGAATGGGTATTGAGATACAACATGAAGACTATAATGTCACCATGGATGATAATTATATATTTAATAATACTTTCTATCAATTAAATAGATCAGCACTAAATTGGAGTTATCCTTTTAGTTTCAATAACCTTTTTTTGAACATGCAGATGGTAAATCCACTCAATTTTGTGGCAATTAGTCAATCAAGTGCACTAAGGGATATAAAAAATAATTTATTCTTTAAGACCGGTTCAAGTGTATCATCATATTTTGTTTATTTATTTGACCCAAGTAAAGGGTACACAATAAATGGACTTAACGCCCTTGGGGGAACAGTTTCTGGAAATATTTATCCTGAAGGACATACACTACTGCAAATAATGAATTCAGATTTTACTTTACCGAACAGTAGCCCTGCATTAAACTCAGGAATTGACATTTCATCATTTGTTCCGGAAGGATTTACAGATAGAAATGGAAATGTTGTAAATAGAACAAAACCCGATATTGGTGCAGTTCAACATTTTACGGGAGATACATCTCCACCAACACTGGTAAGCGGTACATTATTGGATTCCACAAAATTATCACTCACATTTTCCGAACCGTTAAGTTCACTTGGGATTGCCACTTTACTAAATTATTCAGTATCTGATGGAGTTGTAGTCTACTCTGCGGAATTGAATGCTAATCAGACTACGATTGTACTTACTACTTCACCCCATACTTTTGGTCAAAATTATTCTTGCAGTGTTTATAATCTGCAAGACCAATCGGGTAATTTTCTATCTACGTCCAATAATTCAATAACGTACTTTAGCATATTTGATCGCCCTTCAGTTGGATATGTAAACAAATTAACAATTACTAAAGTTACAGCCTCAAATATGGATGAATCGCCGGAAAAAACGATTGATGGAGTGTATTATTCAAATGGAGGAGAAGCTGATTCACGCTGGAAAGCAACTCCGCTCCCTCAATGGTTAGTGTATGACTTGGGGGCAGTTAAACAAATAAGTATAACCAGAATCTCATTTTATGGTTTTCAACAAAACCGAATCTACAATTACAGCATTTCTGTTTCAAAAGATTCAGTAAATTGGATCGAAATTGTGAAAAATGCCGCTTCCTCAAATCAAGAATGGACTGTAAACATTTTTAATCCCGTTGAAGCGAAATATTTAAAATTAGAAATCACAGGCAATAATCAAAACGATTGGGCAACAGTCTGGGAAACTGAAATTTGGGGTTCATCTTCCGTGCAGGCTCCAATACAAATAAAACCAAAAGTATTTTTGCAAGGTGCTTACGAAAATGGTCAGATGCGTAATAACCTCCGTGGTTCAACCCTTATACCGCTAAATCAACCTTATACATCTGCCCCCTGGCATTACAATGGATACGAAAGTGTGCCAACAATTCCAAATGATGTAGTTGATTGGGTGTTAATCGAGCTGCGGAGCGATATTTCTTCCGCGGCTACAGCAAAAAGAGCAGCTTTTGTTAAAAAAGACGGGACTATTGTTGATTTAGATGGTCAAAGTCCAGTTAACGTTTATGGAATAAGCAGCGGGAGTTATTACTTAGTAATTGCACACAGAAACCATTTAAAAATAATGAGTGCAGATAAAGTTGCCTTAGCAGAATCTTCTGCGCTTTATGACTTTACTATTTCACCAAGCAAGTCTTATGGAAACGATCTGGCAAATCTTGGAGAAGGTAAATATGGTATGTATTCAGGCGATGCTGACGCAAATGGTATTGTAAATGTTCTTGATTACGGTATTGTTGGAAACATGCTTTTTCAAACCGGTTATTTAGCTGGTGATCTTGATTTGAATGGGTCTGCAAATGTTTTAGATTACGGAAAAGCTAACCAGAATTTATTAAAAGTTTCTAATGTGCCATAAGCAGTTTTAATACATATAAAGATAGTCTGTAAGATATATCATCAAAGATTAATGGCACTTACCTGGCTGATAAAGACTTAAGTGCCTATTTTATTTCATCCACTTCCAATATTTAAAATCTAATAATAATAGAAAAATTTAAGTGGATGAAACTATAATGAAGGTTGTATTTAGAAACAGTAGTTATTCTCTAACTAATCGTTGGTGTTAAAGCAGGCCTTATTATTCTATATTGCGAACACATTTCAATCTTTAGGCTATAAATTGAATCCACTTGTCTTATATAAGCTAAAATAGAAAATATAAAAAAGAGACACGAGGTAAAAGAATGTTAAAACAAGATTTTCAAGTAATTTTTTTTCCCTGAGCTCAGAATTAAATATGAGGAATATGAAAGGAACAGAAATAAATATATGTGTTGCCCCCAAAACTGTACTACTAGAGAAAGCAACTAAAAAACCTAAAATAGTATACTGCAAAAAAGAAGAAAAGTTATCATTAGCTTTTGAAATGATAACGACTACTAACATCATCCCTGCTGCTGCAAGTAAAAACATGCTTATTTCATAAGGAAATTGAAGATATTTTTGTAATTGCGTACATAACTGAGATGCTACTCCAGTGATTACATTTGTACCCTGGATTTCGGAATGTGCTGGCACCGAAAAGTAAATAATGGGTAAAAAAAATAGAAGGAGTAAATACTGAGACTTTAAGAACTTCTTTAAATTAAACATTACAATAAAGGTTCCTATTAAACCATAATTAGCTAAAACACCTGTTAGATGAATAAAACTAGGTGTCAATTTATGCTGTTGAAAATTTGGATGAGTCAATCCACCCCAAAATAAAAAAAGTATAATCGCGGGTAATAAACTTAAGGATTTATATAATATACCTCTTAAAAAAAATGCATAATCCAACTTATTTTTTATTAATTGATTTAATTCATGAAGAAATATGGAGAATATAATTATGAGCATCCACTGCTGACATAGTATTGACAATCCCCAGAAGATATGAGCTACAATGATTTTACTTTTTTTGATGCTGAAAAAATAAAAATATATGCCAATAACCGCGAATAATAATCCATAATTTCCCGAATAATAAACAAAAGAATTCCTCAGTAAGTATGGATTTGATACAAGTAATAAAACCAAAACTAAGGGATCGTTTCTTAAACCCAAAGAGATTTTATAAAAGTATATTATTAAAATAAGTAATATTAAGTAGTTTAATATTCTTAGTAAATATATAGAATCATTAATTTCATAAAGTATTGACCCCAAAACATATGGCAATGGTGTATATGCACTACTATAAGAAGAATTCCTATCAATGATATTTGAGACTGAGATATTGGCTACATTAGGATAGTGATAATATTTTTCATCACCCCAACAGGGTGTTAAAAAGATTGCGATAAAAGTTGATAATAATAATAGTATTAAGAGTATAAATGTTATTTTATTTATTTTCATGAGAAAATGAGTAATTAAGTGAGAAATATTGTAACAATTTGGATTTATTATTCAATTTATTTTTGATATGCAATAATTTTCTCATATCCGATATAAATGCATATAATTTTCTGTTAAAATAGTGATTAATGTACTTTAAATCATACTTACTTGTGAATTTAAATATGAAAAATCTGATATGGTTGATTGAGAGGCAACCGGTGAAAAATAAAAATGGGTTGAAATACTTTAAGTTATTTTTAATAACTTTCATTGTAGTGCTACTTCTTCTATATGTTGGTACGTGATAATAGTATAATTAGAAAAAAAATTGATACATTAGACAATCATTCGGTTGAATTGCACAATACTTCGGTTAAGATGATGGATCAAATATTACCTAATTTAAATACAAAATGACACGACACGGCAGATTTACCATTCAAGACTAAATGTTGCGATACCTAAGTATTACATAATATAATTGCAAATTTTGAAAGTGGTGAAGCAGGTGAATAAAGCGGTTTTTTAACAGTTGATTATGGAATCCGAATTGCTTTAATTATGTCAATTTCAATGGAATGTTTTATGCCACAGCTTATTCCTCAAACTCATTGGATTTGACTTAGTTTTATTGTCAATTTGATAGAGCAGCATGCGAAGTATTATTATTGAACTGGGACTGCTAAAAAAACATTTTACATAATAGCTGACAACAAAGACAGGGATTTCGTTTGGAGTAAATATGAAAAAGATCATTTTATTTGTGACCATATCATCTATAATTCTGTTTCTAGTATTCTCAGCAGAAATGTTTTATCTGGACAATGATAGTGCTCCCTTAAAGCATGATTTTGATAGTATGGACACTACGATTCCTCAAATAGAGTTATATTCTGTTTACGAAAGATCCTTTAATCAATCGGATTCTTATAAAAATCCGTATATTGATTTAGATGCAAATGTTATATTAACATCTCCCTCGGCTGCTGTAGTTACCTTACCGATGTTCTGGAATGGCGGAACTGAATGGAGATTTAGATTTAGTCCATATTCTTATGGAGTTTGGACATGGGTTATTAATTCAGACGATGCCGGATTAGATGGACAGAGTGGTTCATTTGAATGTATAACCTCAACCAACAAAGGTAGTTTAATTGCTGATGCTTCATATCCATATCATTTCAAATATCAAAATGGTGATAGAATTTGGTTTTTAGGCGACACTCAATGGAATTTATTCAGAACAATTCCTTATGATTCGTTGGACACAGAAACCGTAAAACAATATATTGATTTAAGAGCTTCACAAGGATATAATGTAGTCCACTTTGTTACTAATACAGACGAACAATGGCTTGATGTTGAACAAAACGATATGGACACGTTAAATCTAACATTTTTCCAAAATGGTGATGAGAGATTAAGTTATCTAAACAGTAAGGGAATTATTGGTGGATTATTGGTTTCATGGGCAAGTGAAAAAGGTGATGGTACTTGAGAGATTGGGAAAACTTTGGCAGTCAAGATGATAGAGTAAGGTACCTTAGATATATTGTTGGAAGATATTCTGCTTATAACATTTACTGGATTCTTGCAGGTGAATACGATGAAGCACCGAGCATAGATTTTAACAGCTTAGGAACTCAATTAGCAAGACATGATCCTCATGATAGAATGATAGCAGTTCACACAACTCATAGTTCGGAGGAATTTGCGGATGCTTCATGGAGCGGGTTTGGGGACTATCAACAAAGATATTATGATTTAGAAAATTTACATGCATTTGCATTAGCTTCTAGAGATCATAATAAACCTATTGTACAATCAGAGTATGCTTATTACTTATGTGATAGAGACAGTAATGGTCAAGTAGATTACTTAGACGAAATAATGCCGTGGACTCGCAGGCAAGCATGGAATATTGCAATGAGCGGAAGTTATTTTATTACAGGATTTGGTGCAACTGTGTTGGGCGGGTTAAGACACGATTGGGCTTTTACTGATATGAATCATCAAAGATATGATGATTGGGAAGAGCAGGTCGGTTATATAAAAACATTTTTTGAGGATTTGGAATACTGGAGGTTAACACCCAATGACGCTTTAATAACAAGTGGAACAGGGACTCATCACGCATTATATGAGGTCAATTCTGTTTACATTATTTATGCCTATAATGAGGTCATTTCATTTCAAGTTGATTTAAGTGATGCCGAAGGTTCATATGAGGGAAAACGGTTCGACCCAAGAACCGGTAATTCAACTTCGCTAGGTTCTTATATTGGAGGTGATACAATTACCATTTCTGTACCTGATACCAATGACTATTGTTATAAATTTACCAGAATTTAACTGGAACGTGGTTTATATTCGGAAAATGATTTTGTTAAGGTAGTCACAATTACCATAAAATCGCATTCACTTTGGCCTTAGTCTCAAAATCCATAATAAATTGAAAACGAGAATTCCTTTATTTGCTTATCATTAAACGAACCATCGTTTTGCTCACTGGATATATTTGTCGACTTAAATCTGGATTCAATATTCAGTTCGTGCAATAATTCATATTTCAAATTAAGACCAAAATATTTATAGTTATTTCTTAAGCCAAATAAAAAGTCGGGTTGATAATTATCTGTGTACTGATCACTATAATCCGAGCTCCCCCTTCGAATATATGCTCCCCAAAGATTCACTTCTAAGCCACGTATAATCCGATACTTCGTATCTATATAAATAAGGTCTGAGTTATGTCCTATCCAATGCCCCATTAAGAAAGATGAATTTGTATATGTTTGCCCAGGATCATGATGACCATACACAAATGGATTGATCCTCGTGTACTCTGCGGAAAAAGTTAAATTATCTACTGGTAAATCTGTAACGGATAATCCGAGTGTATATCCTAATTGGGTTCTTTGCCGCCGCTCCGTAGCACCGCCATAAGTCGTATTTATGAATAAAGAGCCGTTTATTCCGCCAATTGTCAACTCATCAATGAAAAGAGTTCCGTAAAAATGTGTATTACTCAAATGATCCTTCGAGCTGAGTGTTATAAATATTTGCTGGTTTGCATCGCCAGGTTTATTAATCTATCACTGATAAACTCATCAGCCAAGTAATAAAACATAATGGGCATTAAATATAAAATTTCCAGCTCATCACTGTAAACAACAGATTCACCAATCGAAATATCCAAACCCCTGAGTGGTGTTATGGTCAAAGAATGCCACGCAAGGTATTTGTCTCTATAAATATTTCTGTTATATGCCGCAAGATTAACGGAATCGATTATATTTGATGAGAGCCACGCATGGAAGTATTTAAAGCTAAACCAGTCTACCGGCTTTATGTCTAGGCGGATAAACGGAAAAGAAGGGGCCTTATTAGAGAGGACAAGATTGCCAAATTTAGCATAACCATATTCAATGAAATCTTTTGCAATTACCACATTTCCCCATCCCCAATCTGCTGATATTGATGACCTTACATCGGTGTAAGCTATATCTCTTCCG
>JADJXI010000002.1 GCA_016715905.1 Sphingobacteriaceae bacterium
AAACATAGTTTCGCCGATTAAAAATCTCTCTGAACATTTCTTTGTTGATATATACTCCTGCTTGCCACCATGTTAACCCTGAACTTCCAAAAAAACCCACACTTCCTTTTCCCGGAACCTTGTTAAACTTCTCCCCGAAAATATCTTGATTATCGAAATGAGCTGTATAACAGGTTACGCTTATTATCATCGGAAGTCTATCACCATTCTCTAACTGATAAATATCATCATTTGTGAATACCAAGTCCCATTGACCACCGCCGCCATGGCCATAATAATTAGCTAAAACTGCTCCTCTATTAAATTCCGCGCGGATTTTGGGACCTTCACCTTGAAATGGAAAATGGCTCGGTTTATTTGGATAACGAAAAACTTTGGAAGATGTAAAACCGTTCCCAAGCAGGAATTCATTGTCGAGATACAGACTTTCATCATTAAAACCGAGCTGAGATTCATCTAGCGAATTGAGACCAGATGCGATGAGTAAAACATTTTCCTTCCAAGCTTTAGAATTATCTGCAGGATAATTTATAATCTTATCCACTAAAATATTACCTTCTTCTACGGTTTCGCATGATATTCTTCCGATTGCTAAATCCGGTATGATATCGTTTCCAGATACGCATACTATTTCATTGTCACTTGGCGCTTGGCCAAATTCTAGGGTTTGATATGGGATTGAGGGAATAAAGTTAGGGCGACTGCCATAATAAACTGACCTATAATCATAACTCATATCTCCAAGTAAAGCAATATATGTTGGTGCAGGAGTCTGCCATTGTTCAAATGCATATTTTACAAAGTATTTAAGGGACAAAGGATCTAACATCCCAAATGAAAATTCGTCATAGATATCAAGAATATTAACAATTTTCACACGCGGTGATTCAAATCCCGGCAAATTGTTACTTCTATATTCCGCTAATCGTTCCGCAACACTCTTAAAATTCGGATGTGCTATAATTATATAATCGGCACCATTAGCTGCATTTCTTAAATCAGAGGATTGATCGCTTACAATAGAATCAGGTGTTAAAAATGCTTCATCAGCATAGCAGAAATATTCAGTGCTTTTAGCTATTGAATCAGCAAAATGGACCGAAAAATCTGCATCGTTTGCTAAACGCGGATTAGGTATTAGTTCTCCGCGAGAAGGGATGTATATTTTCATATTATTGCTATACCATCCATAAAGATAGAACGTGTTTTTGCCAATTCTATTAGGAGGTGAGGTAATAATCAAATTGTTGCCTCTCGCTACATTCCAACGCCAATAATCAAGTTCGAACCAATTTATCCGGACAATGTCATCACCGGAAATTGAACAGACTTTTCCATCGAGTCCAACCTCGAATTTATTCTGATTTGAATAAAGTGGTATAACGGAACCCGAAAAACCAACATTAAATGTTGTTTCAAGAGTAACTGAGTTCTGTCCATTCCACTTAATCTCCCCCACCGGATTTGTATTAAATTTTACAAAAGCACTATGTCCGTTACCATTAGGACAAAAAATATTAGTAATACCTTGCAAATTAACTCTAACTGTAACCTCAGGCTTATTGTCATTAATATTATATGCAATACTATCTGTAATCCAATATGTAAAGATATCATACTCTTGTCCGTTTCGCGCCTCCGCGGTTCCCCACAACCAAAAATCTCTTTTATCATCCTGGGCATAACCTAATCTTTCATATATCAAATCTTTTTCATAGTGAAGTGTTTTTCGGGAATCTTTAATGGTATTATCAAAATTTGTTGGGAATCCATCTATGTATTTATAATTATAAACTGAATCTGCTTGATAAGAAAACCAGTACACATTTTCATTATTGTATATATTCTTATAAGTGTAAGGTGTCGTAGGTTTAGGAACGTCGCCAACAAATTTAAAGTAATCTCCAGAATTGAATACTCCGTCGGTATTTTCATCAACAATGTCTATGGGAATATTATGCCCGTTATTAATAATTTCTAGTTTTGCTTCACCTATACCATCATTTTCAGGCACACCCGCTAATACAAGTTGATCATACGTAATTTTATAAAGTCCTTTTTCCTTGAGATAGATTTTAAAGTAATTCTTTTGAGGTTTATACCATATGCTGTCTGCTGACGTCTTACCTAAATAATCTCTTATCTTGCCTGTGAACTTTTTTGCCTCCTTAGAATTAATAATTGAAGATTCAACAAAATCATTAGTTAAATCATCATTTACATTTTCTAAAGCCACCCCAATTGCAGATGAAGTATTAAAATCAACTTGCACAATAATTTTTTTGTTGAAAATAAGGTCGCGCGAAACAGGATTAAATTGATATGGATAAACACTGAAACTTGCAGCATGGGCAAATCTCATCGTAAATTCAGAAGTTACTTCCGCCGGTATTTCAGGATAAAATGAATTTTTCCTATAAATATTTTCATCATACTTTAACGAATTTATATTTTGGTTCAATGAATCAGGATAAGATATTATAAAATGCTGCGAATAGTTTTCTTGCTCAGTGCTTAATATTTTTATTGATGGTTTAGAATTAAATGGTATTCCAACATTTAAATGAACAGTTGGCAGCCATGGTTCACCGGGTTTCCTGATACTGTAATCTTCACCGGAAATAAATGTGACTTCCTTACCATTTACGACTGTATCGAGCAGATTATACTTATTCGAGAAATCAAAACCCACCTTTACATATGAAAAGGTGGATTCTATAATTGTATAATTTTGTGATTGAATTAATGCGGGAAATAAAGTGATTAATAAAATCTGAAATAGTCTATGTTTCATTAAATTCCGATTATTTTACACAAAACTTAGATTTTTAATGTTTTTAGAACAAGGGTAAAAAAAAGTCAATAAACTTAGATATTTTTTTGGTAAGTAATTGGTAAGCTTGAATTATTCCAACTAATCCAAAGATAAATTTAAAGCGGTGGAATAAGCATTGTAACTTTTTTGTGAATCGTATGAATTATGGCGATGCTCAAAATTAAATAGGAAAAATATACCGTTAAAAATTTGCCAATTCATGTTAAGACGAAAACGGTTTTCAGTTTCTCTTATTCCATCAAGCAGATAGGCAAAGTTCGGATCATTCAGTCTATAATATTCAAAAACACTTCCGCCAAAATTTTTAATTAGATTTCCGGATGCATCATACTCATTATTTCCATGTTGCAGGTAGTCATAAAAAAGTTTGAGATTAATTGTCGCTGAAACATCATAGTCAATGCTAAGTGAAAAAAGAACCGAGTTGGGATCTAATTCAGGACCTAATAAGTAAGTATTATTGGTATAAGTGAGTGATTCACCGTAACCATCATGTGAAAAAATATAAGGCCTTAATTGCATGTATTCAAAATTTAGTGTCATGTTTTCAAAAATCAGCGGAGAGGCCAATGATATACCACTTTGCCATGCGAATCTATTATTATGAAGCGCCCATTCGCCTTTAAAGAGCGGACTGAAATTAATATCGTCAAACACTGCTGTGGCATTTATTTCCAGTCCTTTAACTAACCTAAACTTTCCATCAAAAGTTAAAAAGAATTATCCAAATCGTTTAATGAGCGCTGAGCTGACTCCCAAAATAAGAATGGATTTAAATACGCTGCCTCAAAAGGTCTGTTAGAATAAATTATCATCTGAGAAATACCTAAGGAAATATCGTTGTTGGGACTAAATCCTAACCTTGATATAGCAATATATTTTGATCTCTTCTCTTTACTGATATCGTTGTTAACCTGCATTAGCTCTGGTTTCATAACTAACCATCCATGAAGAAAATCATATCTCAAACTTTTATAAGCAAAATTGAATTTAATAAAGTCAAATGCTTGAGCATTATTCGAGAGTATTAATTTATTAATTCGTCCATTTCCCCATAATATCCTTTCTCTGCCTAGTTGAAAATTTAATGGACCCTTTTCGAGTCTTAAATAACCTTGAGTGTTATCAAAAAAATTTATTTTAGTATCGTTAAAAGTAAATGATTGTTCAACCCTTCTATCAAGAAAGGCTGTTGCTCGATCACCGTGAATTGAACCATTCGAAGCTTCAATATAATATCCGAACCAATCGTCGTAGGACCCTCGTATTCGTCCGCCAAAATTTAAAAGTGAACTGCTTCTTTTGTTTTTATCAGAATAAATAAACTTGTACTCAAACAAAGGATCAACAAAGAATTTTAACATTGGGTCGCTATAAGAATACAAATGTTTTTCATTTTCTTGAGTTATGTTTTGCAGAAACTTATCAGGGAAAGAATCAAAAAAATTGACAACTTGATTTGAATCGATAAAACCCAATTGTATGAATATTCTATCCATTTTTTCTTGTTCAACCGTGCTTAGAAATTGCCTCTTTTGGGATACCTTCATCAGAGCAGATTTAACTTGATTTCTCGATAACGGCAATACTACGTCATCATAGTCATCTAATATGCCTTTAACGTACATCCTATCCAGAAAGTTATAAACTTCATGTGAGGAGGGAACGTTTTCGACTTGTGAGAGAAGATGAGATGTGTTTAAGGTTAAAAAAGTGAGAATTATTATTAACCGACAAAACTTCATTTTGGAGGATTAAAGATTTCCGTGATTTGTAGCAATCGCCTCAAACGTTTTGAGAAGTACTATAAAATCAGTAAAAACATTAGCTTGAGTATAGTAATCAACCTCCATTTTTACACGCTGTTCTGGCGTTAACCGCTGCCTGCCATTTATTTGGGAATATCCGGTAATCCCTGGTATGAATTCAAAAATCTTTCTTTGTTCTTCAGTGTATTTTGAAGTGATTGAAGTAATTTCAGGGCGGGGACCCACAATACTCATCTCACCTTTAAGTACATTTATAACTTGAGGGATTTCGTCGATACTAGTTCTTCGAAGGATTTTGCCAACCTTTGTGATTCTAGGATCGTTAACTTGCGTTAATTCCGGTCCAAGTTCTAGGGCATTCTTTACCATCCCTCTGAATTTGTACATGAGGAATTTTTGACCATTATAGCCGGTGCGTTCATGTTTAAATAATACAGGTCCTCTGGATTCTAATTTAATAGCAATTGCGGCAAGAATTAATACCGGCGAAGTTATAACAATTGTTAATATAGAAATTAATATATCTGTGAATCTCTTTATAAAACTTCCCTTCTTACCCATAGTTAATATTAACTGATTGTATAAAATTATTTTTTGAAAAGTATGTTCTTTTATAATATAATTAAACGGTTGCTGCCTTATATCACACAATAAACAAAAATATTTTATATAACAAAATAACTACTCTTAAACTGAATTCAAAAATGAATCTATAGTACAGTTAGGTTCTGTGCGAATGTTGACTAAAAAATTATAAAAATTTTAATAATATTTCCCATTAATCAGCTTGGTTTTTTAACAAAGCATAATATATGAGTTCGTAAAAAATAAAGTGAACTAAAAACAGAATATAGAATCGGGTGAACTTTGGTTAGTATACGACTAATTGGTGGTGCTAAAGTCAGCCTATAAAAATTAACATTTTGAACAGGAAAGAGATCATTGATTTCGCTCAAAGAAACTCCCTTGACATCTTTATTTCGCGGATTGTTATAAATAAAGTCGTACCATAAAATACCACCGCCTGGCTTCGTCCAATTCCACATTTTTAGTGCAAGCTTTTTTTTAAAGTCTCTATCGAGTATTGAAGAAAATACCATTGATTGGAAAACAATATCAAAAACCTCGTCATCAAAGTTTTGATTTAGGATATTGCCCTCAAAAAAGGACACTTGATTTGGTAGCCTTTTTTTTGCTTCCATCAATCGTTCCGCAAGAATATCATTAGCAAAAAGATTTGAGGATTGGAAACCAAGCCTAATCAGCTGGAGGAGGTTAATTCCCGTTCCGCATCCAATTTCCAATAAACGCTTATTACCCAATGGTTCTAATTTTTCACGTTTAATCATCTTTATTAAAGCACGCTCTTTTTCTTGTTCACTCATATACGTGGAGGCGTTTAATGGACTATACCTGCCTTCCGGTATTAGCTTTCTGCGTTCGTAGCGGCGAATTATTTCTTCAGATTCTGACACGATATTTCACTATTTAAATAGTTTATCTATAATTATAAATTTGATTATGCCTATAAAAAATCCAGCAGCATATGAAAGGTGCAAAACTATAACAGCTACCGGAAACCAAACAGCAGCGTTTAATTGATTATTGATAAATATTGGAATACTACACACAATAATTGCTGCTAGGTAAAGCGCGGGAAGTAACATACCAAGAATTAAATCATTCAAAACAAGACCGAGAATAACCAAAATAATAACGGTCAAATAAAATAATATTGGGATCTGTTGTCGGTATGAAATGGGAATTTTGTGTTTCATCAGAACAGCTACTCTCCAAAAACCATAATTATAATACTGCTTAAATAAGGCCAATGGAGATTCTCGAACAAAATAGCTGCTCTTAGCTTTGGGCGAAATGAAAACTTTGCCTCCGCTCTTTGTGATTCGAAAACAAAATTCATCGTCCTGATTGCGGATTAAAGATTCATCATATAAACCATATTTATCAAAAACATCCCTTCTAAAAACAGGGAAACAAGCCATCTCGGCATATCCTTCGTAGTCAGGAAATCTGTGCTTTGCATTTCCAACACCAATAATACTTGACATTGCGAGTGCAGCAGCTTTTGCAAAAGGAGTTCGTCCTTTACTAATGATTGGCCCGCCAACGCATGAAACCTCAGGATGTTGCTTCGCCAATTCTAAACATGTTGCAAGATAATCTGATGAATAATCAGCATGGGCGCCGAGGATTGCGATAAATTTTCCTTTAGCATTCTTAATGCCACTATTCAATGCATGCGGAGTTAAAAATTGGGGATTATCGACAAGTATCACTTGCGGATTATCCATCGAAATATTGTGAACAATATTTCTCGTGTTATCCGTGCTCATGCCATCGACAACTAATATTTCTATTTTATCTTTAACATTTTCTTGATTAAGCAGAGATATCAAACATTCACCAATGTATTTTTCTTCGTTCCTACATGGAATAATGACTGAAATAATGGGTTCTGACACAATCTTTTTCAATTTATTTATTATAAATTTATCATTAAGAATTTTATAAAAAAAGGACTGAATATTAATTAATGATCATTACTATATAATGCAGTTAAATCCTTACATTAAAAGTAAAGTATTCCAAGGGAGAAACAGGTTTTTAGTTTTTCTTTTCAATTTGACAATCAGATTGATTGCCAAGATAAATAATATTTATAGGATTATCCCTTACAGGAATTCTAAGAAAGTTGTACTAATCTCCCTTCATAAAATTGGTGATACCGTTTTCTCTTTTCCAACTATTCGTTTTTTTTATGAGAAATATGCTGAAGACTTGACAATTATGTGTTTAGAATCGACAAAGCCATTATATGATTTACTTAATATTAAATTAAATATCACTCCTATGGATTATAATGATTTCTATTTTGGCGGGAGGATCGCAGGCTTTAAATTAAGAAAACTTCTTAGAACATTAAGACCAAGGATTATTATAGATATCACTGGAGAGATAAATTCCGTTTCACTTTTTTATCTAAATAGTAGAGCAGAAATGATATATGGTCGATGTTCAATGTATCTTAAACCATTTTACGACAAATACGTTTTTAAGGAGGAACGACCAACATTGCTCGACAGAATTTTCGATGTAGTAAGGTTTTTCAACTCTGAGGCGAAAATAGGTGACTATCAAATTAAGCAACAAATTAAGCATTCAGTAAACAAAATTTGCATTCATCCATTTGCCGGTTGGGAAGCTAAGGAATGGAATTTGAATAAATTTATTAAAGTAGCAGAACATTTATCAAAAATCTACACTTGTAAATTTATCTCAGAACCAAACCGCATCCCAATTGATGTCATATATCAAATTAAAGAAATTCATGCCGAATTAACTATTACTCATTCTCTTGATGAGTTAATAGCTCAAATAAGAGATTGTGATTTATTTATCGGAAATGATAGCGGACCCGTAAATATTGCCTCATATCTGGGTAAAAAGACTTTTATAATATTTGGTCCTGTTAATCCACTTTATTGTTTAGACGGAGATACGAATGTACAATTTATCGTAAAAAAGCTAAGGTGTTCACCTATTGGAGCAGAACATTACTGTTTCACTAACGCCGGAAGAGAAGGCTGCCCCACATTTGAATGCATGAATCAATTAAGTGTGCAGGATGTGCTTAAGGCCATCACTTCATTAATTAATAAATAATTCCATTATATAACTTTAAATAACTTAAATGAATTTACTAGTAATAGTTCAGGACTATCCGGACGAATCCGATAATCAACGATTCGGATACGTTCATACACGTAACAAATATTATGTTGAAATAGGCATAGACGTTCTTGTATTAGCGTTTGATGCGAAAAAAGAATACGTCTTTGAAAATATCACTATTACAAATTTAAGATTCTTTAAAAGAAATTATGATATAGGAATGTTTGACGCAATCGTATCTCACGCGCCAAATTTACGCAACCATTTAAGATTTTTATATTTTTATACAAAATCAAAAAAAATTTTCTTCTTTGTTCACGGACATGAAGTATTAAAACAATCTAACTATTACCCTGAACCATTTCCATTCATCAGAAGCAAACTATTCTATTTAGCAAGAATTTTTAGGGACATTTATGACGCTATTAAGCTTGCTGCCTTCAAAAAATATTTTACTAAAAACCTAAAAAGTGAACGCGTTAAATTGATTTTTGTGAGCGAATGGATGAAAAGTGAATTTAAAAGTAATATAAAAATTGATGATAATCTTCTAGAAAATAATTCCCTTATTATTCATAACGCTGCCGCAAAGGAATTTCTTAATCAAGACTATAATTACGCAGCGGAAGAAAAATTTAAAATAATAACTATAAGACAATTTGATAACCCCAAATATGCAATAGATCTAGTTTTGAAGGCCGCCAATGAAAATCCTCAATTCGAATTTCATGTATTCGGGAAAGGTATCTTTTTTAAATATTACTCAATACCGGACAATTTGAAAATTTTCAATTCGTATTTTATCCATCAAGAAATTCCAGGATTATTAAATCAGTATACTGCAGCATTTATGCCAACTCGGTTGGATTCACAGGGAGTAATGATGTGTGAAATGGCAACATTTGGTATTCCTTTGATTACTTCTGATATTCCAATTTGCCGCGAAATGCTAAAAGAATTTTCAAATGTTTTTTTTATTAAAAATGATACTGATCATATATTTTTTGACGATATTCTAGAGAAAATTAATCCCAATTCTCGAATAAATAAAGATAAATTCTCATTCGAAAATACAATTTTGAAGGAGGTTAAATTTTTCCATAAGGTGCTCTTTAACACTGATTCCATTGTTAATAAAAAATAAATGCTATTAAACTTTTCATGATAATTATATTTTATACTAGCAAGTACCAGTGATTCATCTGGAATGCTAGGATTTGATCATCAGAAGATAAATTTTGTAACTTGATTATTTAATCCAACATCTTGTTGAGATATGAGTAAACTTAATCGTGGAAAATTTTTTATTTAAACATATAGCATTCGTCTCAAGGTTCAACTTTTCTTTTAACGCACAATTCAGTACGAAAGGTTAAAATAATGAATTGTCCATTGTGTAATAGTGAGAATTCAATTGTGATTGGGAAACCATTATTCGATCCAAATGTTGTTCATTTAATAAGACAGGATTATAAAGTTGTAAAGTGTAAATCATGTCAATTCTACTATGTTCACCCAAAAATCGATTTGTCCCTTAACGAGTGGTCAGAACTTTATGGTAATGAATATTTTCTGGAATTAAATGAATGGTATAAAGAAGAAAGATTGAAAGATATTAAATCACGGCTTAGTAGGATGATCTCATATAAACATACGCATGATAAGGCAAATTTTTTAGATTTGGGGTGTGGTGAGGGCCTGGCATTAATCGAATCACTAAAAAAAAAGTGGAACGCGTTTGGTTGTGATATTTCAGACAATAGGACTCAGGATGCAAAGCAAAATGATATATTTTTTGAATTAAGTGATTTAATAAGTGCCCACTATCCAAATGATTTCTTTGATTTTATTCACATGGATTCAGTTCTAGAACACTTAATCAACCCCGTTGACTATCTCAAAGAATTAAATAGAATCATGAAAAAAGGTGGAATAATTTATATCGGTGTACCCAATGAAAATAGTCTTTTTGATAATTTTAGACAATTAGCCTTTAAATTTATTGGGAAAGCTAAATTTTCGGCAAAACTAAGACCATTCGAGACACCTTTTCATATAGGTGGTTTCACAGAAAAATCATTAAGGATAATTGCAAGTATAGCAGACTTTGAAGTAGTCGAGATCAAAAATTTTGCAACACATTTTGAATTTAGGAAATATCCTTCTAACAGTAAATCATTCTGGGTTCATTTTTTAACTCTGCCCATAGATATTTTTTCTATCCCGCTAAAAATGGAAAAATATTACAGTGCATATTTCAGAAAGATTAAGTGATTTGTTCTTACTCTTGAATTGAGTAAGAATATTTTTTATTAATATGGAGGATTATTATAAATAGTATCCAAAATGGTAAGTCTCTAGTAATAAATCCATAAGTAATTATTCCGGTTACTTCAAAAAAAGATCTGATCAAGATTCCAATCCCAATTCCAAGTGAAGAAACAACAATTAAATATTCATCTAGTTTTTTGTGCTTAACTATGGATAGGGTTTTGATGGCGAAATAAAAAAATAAAATGAAAAAACAAATCGCGCTCAAAAAACCCATTACTCCATTTTCTGCTGCAAAGAGTAAAAAGAAATTATGCGGATGCGGCCTGCCAACCGACCATACACTAGATTCATATAGTTGATTTGCTAATGAAGGCATATGAGTGAAGAAATACCTATCAAAAAGCTCAGGACCTACACCAAAATAGGGGTGGTCAGAAATTATTTCTAAGCCAGCATTCCAAAAATATTCTC
Source organism: Sphingobacteriaceae bacterium (assembly GCA_016715905.1). NCBI lineage: Bacteria > Pseudomonadati > Bacteroidota > Sphingobacteriia > Sphingobacteriales > Sphingobacteriaceae > Sphingobacteriaceae bacterium. Next base: position 11,044 of record JADJXI010000002.1, read on the forward strand.
TATTTCCTGCTCTTTCTAATCTCAAAAACAAGGATAAATAATCTTGAATTTCACTAACAAAAAACAATATGACCAAGCTTAAAGCCAAAATGCTTATGAATCTGACAAATACTTTTCTATTAATGAAAGCGATTGTTACTGCAGAGGCAACTAATGTGCCGATCATGCTTGAACGTGAATTTGAAATCAACAAGAGAATTACTGAAATAACTAAAAGAAGAAGTAAGCCAATCTTTGCAGGATGTGTCTCTTTATACTTTCCAAACAATAAAGCGATATTGATTGGTATTGTTATTAACAATAGCAATCCCACGTAGTTTGGGTTTTCATAAATACCACCATATCTGACAATCGTACCCTCAATTAAAAAGAGCACAAAGCCAGTATTATATACATCAATCAAAACTGAAAATCCTATGAATAAGACACTAACAAATAATGCAATTAAATATTTATGTATAGTATTTGTATGTTGTATTAGTGCATAATAAAAATAGCAAACGATAAAAAATACAATTAACCTTAATGTTGATTGGTATGTAGATAAAAGATCGATTGAAAGTGTTGATGATACAAATAGAACGAAGGTTAAAAAAAGTATAAAATAAACAACTTGAAAAGGTACTTTGGGATATGTATGAAATTTCAATCCGTAACTTTTAAGAAACAAAATGATTAGGATTAATATACATATTGCGTTAACGATTGAACGATACTTTTCAAGTTCTTGTCCAGTAAAAATTAAGAATAAAATAATTGTTGCTGGTAAAATGAAATCGATTTTAAACAGGTAAATCAGGATTAATAATAATACCACTAATATCAAAATAATCATATAAGGAGAGGCAAAAGCACATAATATTGAGAGTATTATTAACCATGATGCGTAAGATCTAAAATTATTGAAAAATTTTGAAAACATCTCAGTAATGTTCATTCATAATTTGATAATAAAAGGTTTTTTTTGTAAATCAAGATAGTTGCAATAAATTAAATGCAATTAATTTTACAACATCTTTTTACAAAAGAATATGTTTATAAATCCATACATGTGACTTATCATTATTTTTAGCCAAATTGATAATCCCCATGATCATCGTGCTTCGCTATTATCGAATTTGATCTTTTACTTAATCAATTTTTCGTCTATATAATTTTAATCTTACTGATTAATGAGCGAAACGCTGTGAAATTATACTTTTTAAATCAACATTCTAATTTATTTAAGAAAATTATATGTTATGATTTTTTATAAGAAATCCATGCCTCTTTTAGGAGAAATATTGAGTGATCTCTAAGACAATAAGCATTAAATAGATAAATGGCTACAAACAAAAAAATACGAACAATCGTATCCAGAAAATTATCCAATAAAAATGGAGCAACTATTATTAAAGTAATAAAATAGCTGAAAATTGAATTAATAATAGAAACAATAGCGTTTTTCCCGAGGATGACATGGAGAGGAATTTTAAATTTCCTGCTCAAAACAAGCACTGAAATTAGACAAATGAAAGTATATGATAAACTGGAACTTAGAGCAAGTCCGTTATGTTTCATTGAACCAACGAGAATATAATTGAACACTAGTTTTATTATAATTCCGATCAAAGAAATAATTAATAAATGTTCAATTAATCTTGCACCATATAATATTTTATTAAGAATTGCATAAATTGAATAAAATATTACACTCAAAGAGAAATATTGTAAGGCACTAAAGGTCATTTGTGTATCAACAAGTGAAAAGTTTCCTCTCTGAAAGAAAAGCTTAATTAATATATTACCATAAAAAAATAACAGAATAAAAATTGGAGAAAATAAAAATGTGTTAACACTCAATGAATTATTAACTTTAGTCACAAATTCCTCAGAACTTTTGTTTTGCAAATGTTCTGAAAAAGAAGGAAAAATTGCTGTTGATAATGCGACTGATAAAATTGCTATGGGTAAATAATAGACTGTAATGGCATAATTTAATGCAGCTATACCACCTGGCTCAACTTTATCATAGAAATATCTGTCTATTATTAAATAAAATTGTCCAAGAATTTCAATCACGATTATCAGGAGTAAACTCTTACTACTATAAATCTTAAAATGCGAAAAGGAGTCTCTGAAAATTTTGCTTTTATCTAGTGAAAGTGTGTTCTTAATCTTTATAATCAAAAAGATCAATTGAACAAAGCTCCCAATCAGGTATGCAGTTGGAATAATGACTATACCTATTCCATTGCTTAGTAAAGGAACAAAAATGATAACAGAAAAATTAGTGAAAAGTTGTGCAAGTGCAGGAATTGAAAACTTTCTTTGGGCTTGAAGGTGCGCAGACAGTATAGAAATAGCCGCATTTAAAGGTAAAGTAATTATTAAAATTCGAAATATGATCAAGGCAGTTTTTATTTTTGCTGGATTCGCTCCGCTTAAATAGATGGTTAATAAATAATCAGACAGGGCGAATAGAAGAATCCCAAGAACGATGCCTCCTAGAAAAAATGAAATTATTACTCTAATAAATAATTCGGTTTCATTCTTTATGCCTTCATTCTTAATTCGGGCATGAATTGGTATATAATAATTTTGGCCTAAATATAAAAGAACTGTGTTAATGGTCACAGGTATCACGGAAGCAATAAGATATATTTCGAAATCTATTCCTAGCCCAAAATAGGCGGCAAATATTATTTCCCTTAAAAATCCAAATCCTCTTGATAGCAACCCAACACTTGTTATTAGAATTGAGGCACCTGCAATGGTTGAAGTGAATTTCTTATTCATCTAAAGTGATGTCATTAGTATGTTCAGGTACGATTGTTCTGAGCATATACTTCCAGGTATACCTCTTTTTTTATTGGGACAGCCAGAAGGTAAATCGGTAACAATAATAGTGATTGAAAGAATGTTTTAGAAAGTGGCTTAGCTCTTAAAAATTCCAAACGACAAGCAAAGTTCCGAATTTTTCTTATTTCAAGCTGTGCGATCTGAAGTGCAGTTTCTATAGATCTTGTGTTAAAACCAACGACATGATAAGGTGTTTCAAATGGCCTAAGTCTAGGAGATAATTTACTTGATTTTAGTCTATAAAGAGTCTTTTTAAAATCATTTAATAATGAATCCTCATTCGGAATCCCAATGTAAACAACTCCGCCCTTTTTCAGTATCCTTTTTATTTCTAATAAATAATCAAGCGGATTAATAACATGTTCAAGTACAGAATCCATGTAAATAATATCAAAAAAATTATTTTCGAAATGACAATCAATTAAGTTCGAATTAAAAAATTTTATTCTATTGTCTTTAGCTTTTTCAATCCTGTGATCAGTAATATCAAGTCCATATGGGTTCCAATTTCTTTTTAATGCTTCAATTAAACAATTTCCTTCGCCGCATCCGATGTCCAAAAAATTCTTTTCCCCATTCGAAGCCAAATTTTTCAAGATTATCAAACCTACTAATTCTGTCCTTCTCTCTATTTTTTTCATACCATCTGCTCATCTGCTGAAAATATTTCTGATCATATAAAATTTTCCATTCCTCTTTTGAAAAATCAATTTCGGGATGAATATAGTATGTTCCACATTTATTGCATTTTACAACATTGTACTCGTACCTAATAATCTTTTGAGCTTTTAAACTTACTTTAGGGGTACCGACTATAGATTTTTCTAAATACTTACAGATTGGACACATTAAGTATTGTTGAGCTTTGTCTTAATATAGTTAATTGTAATTTTTAATCCATCAGTTCTTAATACCTTCGGGTCCCAACCAAGCACTCTTTTTGCTTTTGAAATATCGGGTTGTCTAACTTTTGGATCATCTTCCGGTAAATCGTGGAATGATAATCTACTTTTTGAACCAGTTAGCTTGATTACTTCTTCAGCGAATTGCATAATTGTTATTTCCTCTGGATTGCCAATATTAACAGGGTATATTTCATTTGACATTAGGAGCTTAAAGATTCCATCAACTAAATCGGAAACAAAACAAAAGCTGCGTGTTTGAGATCCATCACCAAAAACCGAAATATCTTCTCCTCGAAGTGCTTGGCCAACAAATGCTGGAAGTGCTCTTCCATCATCTAGTCTCATTCGTGGACCAAAGGTATTAAAAATTCTAACTATTCGTGTTTCAACCCCATGATAACGATTATACGCCATTGTAATGGCTTCTGCGAACCTCTTTGCCTCGTCATAAACGCCCCTTGGGCCGATCGGATTCACATTACCCCAATAATCTTCACTCTGAGGGTGAATTGCAGGATCCCCATAAACTTCGGAAGTTGACGCAAGAAGAAATCTGGCTTTCTTTTCTTTTGCTAATCCTAATACCTTATGGGTCCCTAGTGATCCGACTTTCAACGTTTGAATTGGGAATTTAAGATAATCGATCGGACTTGCTGGCGATGCAAAATGAAGGATGTAATCAATCCGACCCTGAACATAAATATAATTTGTTACATCATGCTTTAAAAAAAAAGGTTAGATATATTATCGAGGTTGCCTGTTAGCAGATTATCAATGCATACTACTTTAAATCCCTCTTGAAGTAACCGATCACATAAATGTGAACCTAAAAAAACCAGCCCCGCCTGTTACAACAGCAGCATACTTATACATTCGTAACAATCCCTCGTTCTTTCTTTTTGAAATTCTGAATTCTTCTTTCGTTGAAAATGAAAAAAAATGATATTAAAAGAAAAACAAAAATTCCGCCTAAAACTGTTGAAAATACTACTCGCGGGCCAGATGCTTTCAATGGCGGAATTGCTTCATCTAAAACTTCGATTGTGGGAAGATCTCTATTCTCTTGTATTCTCTCTTTGAAATACTGTTGTTGAAGAAGCAAATACACTTCATTCTGAATTTTGACCTCTCTCACTAGTTTAGCTAATTCCCTTCCTACTTCAGGAACATCTTTGAATGCAACAAGATAATCTTCATTTCCCATTTCCATTTTGTTATACTGATTTCGAAGTTCTTGTAGCTTGCTCTTTAGTGTTAATAATGTTTTGCTGTCTTCTCGTAAATTCGGTTGCTGCATTCCAAGCTCTACTTCGGTTTTAACTATATCAGTTTTAAGCTCAGCAGCAGCATCGATTGCAGCTTTTACTTGTTCCGGAAGCGAAACGGTTTTATTCTTCTTTTGGAATAACATTAATGCACTCTCAGCAGAGTCGAGCAAATATTTAGTTTGTTGGAGCTGAGATTCAATGTAAATCCTTGCACGCTTTGCTTTTGATGAAAGTTTCTCCCGATTAATTATATCTAATGCCTCAACATATGAATTCGAAAGAACCGCAGAAAGTTTTTTAATCGAATCACCTTGAGAAGAAAACATAGGAAATAAGGAAGTAGATGTATTGACACTTAATTTTATGATTCCTTCTTTACTTAAATCGATATTTAAATTCTCCGATAACTTCTTTGCGGCAGAAATTTCGTTTTTCGCATCAAAAAATTTAGTTAGGCTATGTTTTCTAACAACAAATAGTGCCGCAGATCTACTTTTAAGCATCTCCATGTAAAGCTGTGAATTGGCATTTGACATTCCGGCGGTAATTAAACTTGAAAGATCTTCTCCCCCAAGCAAACCACTAAGTCCTCCTATTTGATTATTCTTTTCAGGAGGAAGAATGGTAACAGGAGCTTCATATGAATTAGGATAAATAAACAGTAGAATAAAAAAAGAAGAATTGAAGTCAGTATTGTACCTTTAAGAATTGGTACTCGATAAAATATTATAATATTAAGAATTTCATGATAACTCATTTTTTACCTCGTTGCCACAATGACTGCAACAGTTGCAGCAATAACTGCTGCAACTTGACCAAGTACTTGTAAAGATGTTGTAAAAACATCCCAAAACTTAGCACCTGGTGGATCTTCTGGAATCCATATTGTATCCCCAGGTTCAATTGATTCGACATCTTCATCGTCAATCCATTCACCGGTATTTGATTTGATTACCCTAACATCGCTTTCGATGGCTCTCCAACCAAACCCTCCCGCAAGTCTGATGTAATCTTCAACCGAGTAGTTTTCATTATAGACGATATTACCAGGATTAACTACCTGACCCAAGAGTGTAACATAATTTTTTGCTTCGGGAACTGAAATAAAATCTCCGCGTTTTAAAGTTACATCCTCACTAACATTATTATTAAAAAATAATTCTTCAAAATCGACAACAACTCTGCCCTTTCGTTGTCGTGATTTTGCCTTTAAATAATCATACTCGTCATCGGTCATGTCGGCTCGCAGAATAAGTTTCAACCTCTCATATTCGGGGTCTAAATCAACTTCACCTGTTGTTCTCGATAATGAAGCATCTTTAATGGATGCATCTTTCCGAAATCCACCAGCCTCTTTAATTATTTCAGATAATTTTGTCTGATCTTCCTTAATTTTATATACTCCTGGATAATTTACCCAACCTTCGATGCGAATAAAGTTATCAATATAATATTCGGGAATTATACGAACGATCACATTATCCTTAAAATTGAGAAGTATGTTACTTTCAACAATTTTCTCATAGGAATAGTAATAACTTTGCTGATTCTTACCTTCTTTATCATATCTAACAATCTCTATAGAATCAGTTTTAGCATTGAATAATAGTCCCCAGCAAGGTTAATCAAGTCACTTACACTTTCACCTTCAAGATAATCATATGTTGCGGGAAATTTTACAGCTCCGGAAATGGTAACAACTTTATCCGCTTTATCAATGAAAACAACATCACCATCATTTAAAAGCGGGTTTTGTTTTTTATCTCCATATTTTAAAAAACTTAAAAAATCAAAAGTCTTAATGTCACCATTTACTGCTTTTATTTGAATATTTCTAAAACTTGATGTTTTGTTAAAGCTCACAGTATCAAGCAAGAAATCAAAAAGTCTAGTATTGCTTTTAACGACTGCAACCAAGCGGCTTCTCTATATCGCCTACAGCAAAAACTTTTATCTTTTTTTAGTCCTCCGAGAGAAATAAATATTTCAACGTTCTTATAGTACTTTTCTATCGTCGATCTAATCTTTTCCCTCGCGTGATTCAGCGTTAGTCCTCTTAAATTTATTCCCCCAACTTTAGGGATAAATAAATAATTTTCAACATTTACAATTAAATTGAAATTTACTTCCTCAATACCGCTGATTGAAATAAAAATATTTTCGCCAGAACCAACTTTATATTCATCTGGATCAATAGAGGCCTCAGCAACTCCACTCATGTTAATCTTTTTTAAAGCATCTTTTGAATTTTGAAATTCTCTTTCCTTATAATCTGGGTTTGTTTGAGCAATTTGTAAATAAGGTAGAATAAGAAATATTAAAATTACGAACTTCAACATTCGATCATCTTTTTTTAAAATATCTTTTTGTTAGTCATTTGCAAAATAAAAGGATTTGAAATAATTGATGCATAAAATTATCAAATAAACTCGCATCTTCAAATTTTAAGGGTGATTTTTCTAAGTACGAAGGCAGAAACGAAAAAACTAATTATTGGGCCAATTAGTAGAACCATCAATAAATACTCAATTGGAGGATGATATTCATTTAACAAAGGGCTATACTTACCGAGAAAGGAAAGAAAAACTTTTATAACACCAAATGATATAATACCCGCCAAAAAACCGGTCATAATTTCATTTATTAGTAATGGAAATTTTATAGTTGATAATTTTGCTCCTACTAACTTCATAGTTTCAAGTTCCTCGTGTTTAAGTGAAATCACCAATTTGATAGTGCTATACGTGATATAAACTGATATTAAAATTAAAACTGCGGTGATAATAAAAATATATCGTTGAAGATTTTTAAGAGTAGAGATTAACTTTTCTAAAATCTCATGTTCAAATAGGATTTCATCAATTCCAGAAAATGTGCTTATCTGCCTTTTGATTATCTCAATCGAATCTTTATCCACAAACTCACTTTTAAGTTTAATTGATATTGAGGCGGGGATAGGATTATCTAAATGAAACGGCGATAAGCAATATCGAAATGCTTAAGGTAATCAAGGAAAGGATAAATGATGACTTCGCCCGGCCAAAAATCTTGAATGCTTCTCTAAACCAAAAAAGTAACATTAAATTCTTGTATAATTAAAAATTTGATTCATCAATCCACCTTGTTATTGCCCACGTTTGTGAAGCGGGATCTCTCCTTAAAGATAGATTTACTCTGCCATTCACACGAACAATGTCCGTTGGATTAAATGTAATAGTCAGATTAAATGCACGAATGATAATGGCATTTAAAGAATCCTGCGTGCTAAGTACTTCATTATTCCAAATTAAATCTAAGCGTTGAGAATTTTGAAATAATCCATAAGTTGTTTTCATTTCTTCATCTCTTCCCCAAGAAACATCAACACCCTGATCATAGTCTCGAAAGGTAAAAAATAAAATCTTCATTTATAAGCTTACCATAGATGGTGGTATCTTTAAAAACGTATGCATATTGAAAATTTTGAAAAACACCGTCAACATTTTTTAAATCTGATATTGTCGAGCTATTATCTCCGGTAGTGTTATCTAAAGCAGGGGCAAAGGGATTTTTACATCCTGTAAATATTAGAATAATTATCAATCCAAGTTTGTGTGAAGAATTAATAAAATCTTCCTTTCAATTCGCTCCAGCTGGGTGAATTACTGCTTTTGATATCCCGCCAATGGTAGATACTCCATACAAATCTTGAATCGCGAACCAGATCGAAAATTAATTCACCCTGGTAATTTGTGGGAACGCTGGCATCGTTTAATGGAACATTAAGGAGTAAGTGCCAACAAATGTGATGCTATCACCGTGAACACTTGAGGATGTGTTAGATAAAATTAATGTGATGGGCAATTCATTGGGAATCTTAATTTTTAGAGTATTCATGTATTGTGATTCATTCATCTTATTCCAATTATCTCCGAGATCGAGGATACTGGAGATAGTGCTTCACTCGAAGGTGAAATGTAAATAATTTATCGGTAAAGAGGAATCAGATAAACATGATAGATAATTCTCAACATCCTTATCTTTAAGTGAATTTACAAGATTTGAAATTAGTCTTCGGGAGTAAATGCTGTTTGATAATCAGATCTTGCTTTTTGAGGAGGTTCAGCACATCTCTTGTAGTAAAAAAGATCATAGCTTCCTATTAATAGAGCCGTAATTAGTAATATTATTTTCTTCATTTTCTGCAATTATGATAATTCTTGGGAAATAGATTCATGAAAATCATTGCCACAGTAATCACCATATATTTGAATTTTCAATGCGTGATTTGACAAATAAAGTAACAGTTCGTCTTTGGTATATGCTTTACAGATTCATGAAATAATTTTTTTTTTATCCCTTAATGTTTATTGGAGATTTTCTTTATTAGTCGATTTTCTTTAAAGATTCTTTCTTGCTTGATTATACCTCCTTCAATCTTATCATATGATATGGGGATTAAGTAGTTCTTCAAGTAAACGCTATTAAAAAAAATCAATTATAAAATAGCCATTATTGAGCAAGTGATTTGTTGCAATTTTAATGACCCTCATTTTCGTCATCATTTTCAAAATAGCCGAAACTGGTAAAAAGACTCAGTATCAATTGAAATTTATGCGCAAGCTTTAGATTTCTTAGATCACTTTTAATGAAATTAATATTGAGTCCGAGTTCACTTGAATTTTTCTTCCTACATCAAGCAGATTTTCACTTATGTCAACTGCTGTTACATCAAAACCACTTTTTGCGAATAAAATTGGGAGTGCCTTCCTGCTCCACAGGCAAGATCCAAAACCTTAGCATTTTTTTTCGAGAGTAATATTTCTTTTAATAAGATCAAAAAGACTTTTTGCATCCTCATCGTTTCGGTGCCTATACACATTTAAGTATTCTTCTGTATTGAACCAATCTTCAAACCACTCAGCCATTAAAGGGTAATTCTTCCCAAAACAGCACGTCCGATTGTGGCTTGATCTGCAAACTCTAAATCACCGCCTATTGGCAAACCCCCTGGCAAGCCTTGATAC
>JADJXI010000003.1:600000-898038 GCA_016715905.1 Sphingobacteriaceae bacterium
ATTCAGATGTTTAAGTCAGAGGAAGAATTAGAGAAATTTTACGGTAAACGTACCAATGTGATTAAAGATGAAATGCGCGGAGAAGTGCAAGAGCAATTGGTGGCTCAAAAAATGCAGGGCAAGATTACCGGTGATGTAAAACCAACGCCTGCCGAGATTCGATTATTTTTTAAATCTATACCCGAAGATAGCTTGCCCTTGATTAATTCGGAAGTAGAATTGCAGCAAATAGTTCGTAAACCCAACTACAGTTTTGAAGCCAAACTGGAGGCTAAAGAACAAATCGAATCTTACCGTCAGCGAATATTGAAAGGTGAGGCCTCTATGAGCACGTTGGCCAGGTTATACAGTGAAGATCCGGGTTCGGCAAAAGAAGGTGGCTTTTATGCCAATGTAGCCCGGGGAGTAATGGACCCGGCTTTTGAAGCAGTAGCCTTTAGTTTAAAAAACGGAGAAATTTCTAAAGTATTTGAAACTACTTACGGCTATCACTTCATTGAGTTGGTTCAACGTAAAGGAGAGCTTTTAGATTTACGTCACATTCTCATGATACCAAAAATGAGTAATTCTGATTTTTTCAGATCCAAATTGTTTTTAGATAGTGTGTATACTTTAATTCGAGAAGGGAAATATACCTTTGAAGAAGCCGCATATAAATTTAGCGATGATAAAGAAACCAAGCAAAATGGAGGTTTAATGATTAATCCTTCCACAGCAAGTACAAAATTCGACAATGAAGATTTAAGCCAGATAGATCAGAATTTAATTGTGACTTTAAATAGTATGCAAATAGGGGAAATAAGTAAACCTATGCAATTTACCGGAACTACAGATGGTAAGCCTGCTTTTCGAATTGTAAAATTGAAAAACAGAATTGATCCGCATAAAGCTAATTTGAAAGACGATTATCAAAAGTTGGCTTTAATGGCAACATCGGAACGAAACAGAAAAAACATCCGCGACTGGATAAGAAAAAGATCAAAGATAACTTACATTAAGTTGGATCCTGAATTTGCTTGTACTTTTGAAAGCGATTGGACGATTAATAGCGATTAGTTGTTTTTAAGTTTGTATTACTCCCACATTGTACTTTTTAGTGATTGGCGCATGATTAGCCATTTCAATTCCCATGCTTATTACTTTACGGGTTTCCAATGGGTCAATAATAGCATCTAACCAAATGCGTGATGCGGCGTAATAAGGTGTAGTTTGTGTATCGTATCGATCCTTTATTTTATTAAAAAGCTCTGTCTCTTTTTCCGGAGTAATTTCCTCACCCTTGGCTTTTAAGCTGGCCACTTCAATTTGCACCAACACTTTAGCCGCTTGTGCTCCACCCATTACGGCAACCTGTGCCGTGGGCCATCCAACAATTAAACGCGGGTCGTAGGCTTTGCCGCACATGGCGTAATTGGCGGCGCCATAACTATTACCTACAATAATGGTAAATTTTGGAACAACTGAATTACTCATAGCGTTAACCAACTTGGCGCCATCTTTAATAATTCCCCCGTGTTCAGATCGGGAGCCCACCATAAATCCGGTTGCATCTTGAATAAATACCAATGGAATTTTTTTCTGATTACAATTCATAATGAAGCGTGCAGCTTTATCGGCACTATCACTATAAATTACACCGCCAAATTGCATTTCTGTACTACCTCCCGGTTTTTTTCCCTTTACTACTTTTCTTTGATTAGCTACTATACCAACAGCCCAACCATCTACGCGAGCGTAACCACAAATAATACTTCTGCCATATAATTCTTTATACTCATCAAACTCACCATTATCAATAAGACGAGCAATTATTTCATACATGTCGTATTGTTTATCTCTAGTATCCGGAATGATTCCGTAAATTTCTTTTTGTTCTTTTTTAGGGGGCATGGGTTCAGTGCGATTAAATCCGGCCTTATCATAATCACCAATTTTGCTCATGATGTTTTTGATTCGCGTTAAGCAATCGGCATCATCTTTGCATTTGTGGTCGGTAACTCCGCTAATTTCACAATGCGTAGAGGCTCCGCCTAAAGTTTCATTATCAATATTTTCACCTACAGCGGCTTTCACCAAATAACTTCCAGCCAAAAATATTGAACCGGTTTTATCTACTATCATAGCTTCGTCACTCATGATGGGTAAATAAGCCCCACCGGCTACACAAGAGCCCATAACTGCTGCAATTTGTAATATGCCCATGCTGCTCATTACCGCATTGTTTCTGAAAATTCTTCCAAAATGTTCTTTATCCGGAAAAATTTCATCCTGCATAGGTAAATAAACTCCGGCGCTATCCACTAAATAAATAATGGGTAAATGATTTTCCATTGCAATTTCCTGCGCCCTTAAATTTTTCTTGCCGGTTATCGGAAACCAAGCGCCGGCCTTTACGGTAGCATCATTGGCTACCACTATACATTGCTTTCCGCTTACATATCCGATAACCACAACCACACCACCGGAAGGACAGCCGCCGTGTTCGGGGTACATTTCGTAACCTGCAAATGCGCCAATTTCTATGCGTTGTGTGTTTTTGTCAAGCAAAAAATCTATACGTTCACGAGCTGTCATTTTACCTTGCTCGTGTAATTTATCAATTCGCGATTTTCCACCACCTAAATATATTTTTTGCAGACGTTGTTCCATTTGCGAAATAAGCAAACGCATACAGTCATCATTTTTATTGAATTCCAGATCCATAATAAATTTTAATTCTTAAAAATAAGTAAAATCTGTTGAAGAGAAATGATTTATTTAAGGCAATTGAATAATAATAACTCCAGATAATGGAATAATCCGTTTAAATCTTTTTTATCCCTAAAACTGGTTAAAGTAGTTAAATTATTCATGAAGAATTTCTGACTATAAGTGGTTTCAATAAGGGTTGAAGCCAAAGAATTAGCATATTTGAATTTAGGCTTAAATTCGAGAATGAAATCTGAAATGCATTTCGTTAGGCTTTTCAAAGGTTTAAAATGTAACTCGCGATTGTCCACGGTGACATGTCGGGTTAAATAAGATTTAGCTCCCTCATAAACGAGTAATTGGTATATGTCTTTTTCAGATAAGTAATCAGATTGGTGTTTGGTATTTTCAGGTTTAGCCAAAATTTCAAGCACTTTAATCAGCTTATCTTTGGGATTTTTAATATTATTGGTATGATATATTATTTTAAATTCTAAAAACGACCAATACCAGGAAATGAGGTACGTTAATAGGCGATGTTTATTTTCAAAATATCTATAAATGCTGGCTTCGGTTGTGTTTATTGACTTGGCGAGTTTTTTAAATGTAAATTCTTCAAAACCAATAGAATTGATAAGTTCCAATCCTTTGGTTACAATTTTACGACCCAATTCCGACTGTTCAGGATCCTTTACAAAAAGATGTGAATTCATTTTTATTTTAACATCTATCATCATAACTCGGCACAAATATATATAAAAAATACTAAAACTGTCAAAAATGATAGTAAAACTATTATAAATAAGTTATTTGCTATTATATTTACAGCATGAAAACTCCATTTGACCTTTTTGTTACCTGGTTAAAAAATGAACGCAAAACCTTATCAAAGGTGTATTTACTGTCGGGTGTACAGGGCTTGATGTATTTATCTATACCCCTTTGTATACAGGGAATTATTACCTATACCATGGCAGGCAGATTTACTTCTTCCTTATTTTTAATTGCTTTTGTAGCCATATTAGCTGTAGTTTTTTTAAGTTATTTTCAGTTGTGGCAGTTAAGAATTAATGAAACCATTAATCAAAAACTATTTGCCACTTTAACAGACCGTATTTCTTCCTTATTACAAGTGACCAGTGACAGGGAACAAATTTCATTTAAAATTAATCAGTTTTTCGACGTGGTTACTTTACAAAAAGGGGTAGGTAAAATTTTATTAGACTTTACTTTTGCCATTATCAGTATAGTTATTGGATTACTCATTTTGCCGGTTTACAGTTCCTGGTTTTTAATATTTACCTTATTGATGGTTGGAGGTTTATATTTTATTATCCGAACAAAAGGTAGAGGCGCAATTCAGTCCAATTTGGAAACCTCCAGAAGCAAATATCGTTTGGCTAAGTGGTTACAAGAATCCACCTTGAAAATCATTAAAGAAGAAGATGATGAATACGAAAAGAGTGATAAATTTTTGGATGACTATTTATCGGCAAGAAAAAAACATTTTAAATCGCTGGAGTGGCAATTCAAAGGGATAATGATTTTTAATATTGTATTTGTTTCTATTTTATTAATAGTTGGTATTTTTTTGGTTCAAAGTGGTGAGTTAAATATTGGGCAGTTTGTAGCCACTGAAATTATCATTTTCTTAATTATTAACTCCGTAGAAAAATTAATTTTTAATTTGGATACCTGCTATGATGTAGTGGTTGCATTGGTGAAAATTGATGAAATGTTTGCCTATCATCCCGAAATTTCTTTTCTCGACAACGAACCCAATAAAATGCCGGCTGCGCAAAATTACTATAGCCATCACTATTCTAAAAAAATAAAAATGGCATTTTACGGAATCCTAATCGCTATAGTTATTGTTGTGTTTTTGCCGTGGACACAAACCATACGTGCCGATGGGAAGGTTACTGTAATTAATCCGGAAAAACAACCACAAACCATTCATACTCGCATTTCTGGACGAATAGAAAAATGGTACGTGAGCGAAGGGCAGTATGTAAAAAAGGGAGATACCATTGCTTTTATTTCAGAAGTAAAGGACGAATATTTGGATCCTTCCTTATTAACAAGATCCGAATCGCAAATAAAATCGAAGGAGCAAAATATTGTTTCGTATGAGAATAAAATAAATTCAATTGACGAACAAGTAGATGCTTTAACTAAAAACCTGCAATTAAAAACCGAGCAGTTAAAAAACAAAAGATTACAAGGTAAAAACAAAGTGGTATCTGATAGTATGGAGATGGTTACCGCAAAAAACAATTATATAGTGGCAGAAGAACAATTGAAACGCTATGAAGAATTGCTAAAAAAAGATGTTATATCAAAAACTGATTTTGAAAATCGGAAAATAAAATTGCAGGATGCCGGGGCCAAAATGATTTCAGCGGAAAATAAATGGGCAATCAGTAAAAACGAATTATTGAATATTGACATCGAATTAAATTCAATTCGGCAGGAATTCAATGAAAAACTAATGAAGGCTGAATCTGAAAAATTTTCCACTTTTTCAACGCTATATGATGCAGAAGCTACATTAACAAAAATGCAAAATCAATTGGCAAATTATTCCATTCGTCAAAATTATTATTATGTTTTGGCGCCGCAAGATGGATTAGTGATGCAAACATTTTATCAAGGTATTGGTGAAATTGTGAAAGATGGAGCTTCCATTTGCAGTATTGTTCCGGAAAGCAACGAACAAAGCGTTGAAGTATACGTAGATCCGATTGATTTGCCTTTGATAGAGGAGGGTAGGGTAATTCAATTGCAATTTGATGGTTGGCCTGCCTTTGTATTCAGTGGTTGGCCCGGGGTTAGTTTTGGAACTTATTCTGCTGAAGTTATTTCTATTGATCGAAATATAAGCGATAATGGAAAATTCAGAGTGTTAGCGATGAATAAATTAGCACAAAAATGGCCTGAAGCTATTAAGCCCGGCGGAGGAGTGGAAGGTTTTGTGCTCTTAAAGGATGTGCCATTGATTTATGAATTATGGCGAAAAGCCAACGGTTTTCCGCCGGAATTTTATAACTCATTAAATAAGAAGGATAACTCAGTAAATAAAGATAAAAAAGAAGAGGGTAAGCGTGAAGACAAATAGAAACATATTATTTTTATTTTTTGTAATTCAATATTTGAGTATTCAGTCGCAGAAAGAATACGTGTTTACATTTGATTTTTTCATGGAACATGTGAGTACCGATAATCCGCTGGCCGAAAAAGCTAATAATATTCAAAAAATTTCGAATAATAACTTTAAAGCATTTCGCGGTCAGTACGACCCACAAATAAATGCTTCAGTGGACAATAAACAATTTGGCGGGAAAGAGTATTACAATATGATTGGTGGTGAAATAAAACAGCCGATTTTTACTTCGCAATATTTGAAAGCCGGATTTGATTATGCAAATGGAGATTTTTTAAATCCGCAAAACAATTTGCCGGTGGCCGGTTTACCTTATGCCGGAATTGAAATGGGTGTGTTACAGGGCTTGATGATCGATAAGCGGAGAGCTGATTTATTAAAAGCCAAAGAACAAAAAACCTATTTTTCACTTGAAAAAGATATACAATTAAATAATTTATTTTTTGCCGCCAGTACTACGTATGCTAATTGGGTATTTGTTCAAAAGCAATTGAAATTATACGATTACTTTATTAAACTGGCTCAGATTCGATATTTAGGAATAGTTGAATTAGCTAAAATAGGTGAGCATGCCGGAATTGACAGTGTTGAAGCTTCCATTAATTATAAATCGAGATTATTAGATTTTCAAACTGCATTAATTGAATATCAAAAACAAACAGCTAATTTAAATGTGTTTTACCCTGCATTTTCAGATTCTTTAAATAGTGAACAATTCAACACGCCCGATTCATTAGAACGGATGTATTTACGTTTTAGAGGTTTTGCCGAGAAGGAAATTACTAATGTAGAGAATAACAATCCCTTAATTTCTCAATATTTATCTAAAGAAAAAATACTAACTATTGAGCGAAGGTTAAAACGAGAAATGATAAAACCAAAGCTGGATTTCAGGTATAATTTTTTATTAGGCCAAAATAATTCGGATGCCATTCTATTCTCTTCTAATAATTACAAGTGGGGGGCAGGCTTGAGCTTCCCCTTATTTTTATCTAATCCCCGAAATAATTTAAAAATTGCAAATCTTGAAATTGCGAATAATAAAATGGAAATGGAAAATAAAAGCAGAGAGTTAAATAATAAACTGTTTTATTTAAAAGAAGCCATTGTAGTTCTTTCTCAGCAAATAAATAACGCAATAAACAATGCTGAACTCAGTAAAAAATTGTTGGAAGCCGAAAAACTTAAATTTTACAATGGCGAAAGTTCCCTGTTTTTAGTAAATACCCGTGAAAATAAGTGGCTCGAAACAGAACTGAAAGAGAGCGAGTATAAACTCAAGTATATAAGTTATGTGCTCACCATGATTTATATTCAAGGTAATTTAAATTATAAGATATGATAACCTTTCACATTATATCATCCCATGAAGACGAAGCCAAGGAGATTGCGCGCGAAATTTTAGTTGCAAAATATGCTTTACATATGCAACTAGACCAGGAAAGAAAAATGATTCTGAATAATAATGGTGAATTAATGGATACCGTGAATTATAAATTGAGCTTTATTACCAAAGCCCTGTTATATTCGGAAATAGAATTATTTGTGAAAGAGATTGTGAAAGGAAAATTTGTTTACATGTATTCCCTGCCGATAAGTCAAATGAATGTTGAGCATTCGGCCTATTTGAGAGAAAATTTAAAATAAAAAAATTTTTACTCTAACAATTCAGATCTGTAAATGTCTCTTACTGTAACTGTTTTGTTTGTATAACCGGTGGTGCTTAGGTCTTTTTTACTGTCTGCCGATATGTTTAAGTCTTTTGGTTCGCATAATTTTACTCCCAAAGTGGACATGTAAATTTTCCAAACAAATTCCGCATTAAATAACTCCTCACTATTCAAACTTTCTGTATTGTCTTTTTTGTCTCCTATTTTTGCATTGCAATAGGTTTGCATTGTATTTACTGCCGATTGATCTACTAAATCTTTTTCCGCCAACCATTTAACGCTGTATTTTTTACCTTCACTTAAATCAATAAAATCCCAAATAATCATTTTCTTAAAAACATCGTCCATAAAATACACATACGCGTGTTCTTTATCGTGGATGATTAAACCTGTACAATTAAAATTTTTCTTGTCGCCGGGTTCATTCGCGGGCGGCATTTTCGGATTTTTGATAAATATAATGTCTCCATCCTGCCAGGTACTTTCAGTAATTCCCTGACTAAACGACTTAATTGAAAGAAGAATAATGATTAAAATGAGGGTATGTTTGATTGCTTTCATAAGTCTGGTGTTAATTCCTACTAATGTATACGTAAAAAACCATTTAAGGTTTGATTTTAGCTAATAAATATTGATTTTTGTCCAAATCCCAACCTTTTACTAAATTGTTTTAAATGCTAAAATTATACTTTTTTCAGTAACATTAATCCGTCTCTAACAGGTAAAAGGAGGCTTTCTACCCTTTTATCTTGTCTTACTTTAGTGTTAAAATCATGCAAGGCTAAGGTATCGGGGTCTTTTTTCTCTAATAGTATTTTGCCACTCCAAAGTACATTATCGGCAATGATTAAGGCTCCGGATTTTAGTACGTCAATTAATAAATCAAAATATAGGGAGTAATTTATTTTATCGGCATCAATAAAAATCAAATCGGGTTTGATATTTAAGGTAGGAATTAATTCGGCAGCATTACCCGTTAAAAGTTCTATTTGATTTTTGTAAATACTTTTTTGAAAGTATTCACTAGCAATTGCCTGAGTTTCCGGGTTGTTGTCAATGGTTATAAGCTTTCCATTTTTATTCAGCCCTTCGGCTAAACAAAGCGCTGAATATCCGGTGTAAGTGCCCAATTCCAGTATACAATCCGGTTTTTGCATTTTTGAGAGAAATGACAAAAGTCGCCCTTGTAAATGCCCACTTAACATCCTTGGCATTCTTGCTTTTAAATGAGTTTGACGGTTTAATTCACTTAGCAATTCATTTTCCGGACTCGAGTGCATTTCGCTATAAGCTAACAATTCATTACTTATAAATTCCATTTTAGTTATTTTTATTATTTAAAAATTTATTCATTGCATCATTCATAAAAGTATTGAAATTATTTTCCAGTAAATCGCGATTTTCAATGAAAACCGGTAATGATTCGTTCAAAGCAATTTTATGATTTATTCTATGCGAAAAGTGGGTAAGTATTTTTTCAATGCCTTCTTGTTTTGAATAATTAAAAAAGGCATTATGATTCAATACATAATTTAAAAATTGTTTACTTGATTCAGGGAGGTATTGACTGTTATTAGTATAGATTTTGTATACAGAATCACAATAATCCTGTAAATTAATAGAAGAATACATTTCAAATTTTGATCCAAGTAAATGGTCGAAATAAAAATCCACCAAAATACCGCTGTATTTTTCAAATTTATCGTAAAATACTCTTTTGCTATCTTTAAACAAGGGATGCGAATCTGTAAACGAATCTATTTGCCTGTGCAAATGAATTCCTTCCATAATTTCCAAAGGGTAATTTTCAGGTATCTGACCTTTAATATGATCAGCAATAAAATTACCAATTAATAATCCTTCTTGATTGGACGAAAGAAAAGAATGGGCCAGGTAATTCATACGTATAAAATTACGTATTTTTATCGGGTGAATATATTTCTAGCCGAAATACAAAATAAAAATGCTATTCTGAATGAGGAAGAAAGTTTGCATTGTGCAAAAGTGCTTAGAATGAAAGAAGGGGATGTTATTCAGTTGTTGAACGGAAGCGGTAAAAAATTCAATGCTGTTTTAACAAGGATTAATGCTAAACAGTGTGAAGCGGAAATTCAATCGGAGGAAAATAATCCATACCCAAGAAATTATTACTTGCACTTGGCCATTTCGCCCACCAAACAAAATGAGCGAATAGAGTGGATGCTGGAGAAGTGTGTGGAAATAGGTATTGACGAAATTTCTTTTATTCGATGTAAAAATTCTGAACGAACAGCCATTAAACTAGAGCGTATGAATAAAATTGTGTTGAGTGCTGTTAAACAAAGTCTGCAGTTTCAAATTCCAAAAGTAAATGAAATTAGATTATTCAATGATTTTATCGGAACTGTTTCTTCCGATTGTCAAAAGCTAATTGCTCACTGTGCAAATTCCGAAAAAAAGGACTTTAACGGATTCAAATTCAAAAATGAAAAAACACTTGTTTTGATTGGTCCGGAAGGTGATTTTACAAACGAAGAAATAGCTTTGGCAAATAATCAATCATTTGTCCCGGTATCGCTTGGAAATAATCGTTTAAGAACAGAAACGGCTGGCCTGGTAGTTTGTCAGACTGTTTCTATTTTAAGTGCGTTTTAATTTTGTTTAACAAGTCAATCGTTTCCTTATATTCGTCTTCACTCATTTCTTCTTTTTTTGCACTGGCGATTGCCTTATTCGCTACTTGTTCAGCTTCAGAATATTTTTCCAATTTAAATAAAATAGCAGCTTGCGTATCTTCATACATATACTGGGCCTTCAATTCACAGGCGCGGCGTGACATTTTTAGTGCGTCTTCCAGCAATTTTTTATCACTTACTTTTTCATAAAACTGCCAAGCTATTTGATTTAAGGCAGCTGCATTATTTGTGCTGTGCTTCAAGTGATATTCGGCAGCCAGGGGATAATACTTTTCTGTATCAAATTTCTGATAGAGGCTTAAATCGCTATTTATTAAAATTGATTCTGACATTGGATAATTAGATTTTGTGAATTCGGCCTTGGCATTTTCATAACCTGTTTTATCATATTCTTTGGCGTAAATAAATTTGCCAAAATAAGATTTACCTAATTTCAACATTTTCCCCTCAACGGTGTCCTTACCAAAACTGTTTTCGAATGTAGAATAGTTCGCTATAAAATAAGTTGCCGGTTTTGATTGAAAGTTATTGATATAATCTCTAAACAAAACCCAATTTGTTCTTTTCAAATAGTCTTTATCGTTGAGGTTTGCTAAGTAATTGTTTATTTCATTGCTTGGATCAAGGCAACATCCGCGCAATAATTGCGCATAACTTAATATTGTAGCTTCATTTAATTTTTCTTTTTCATAATTTGTTTTAATAGCTGTAAAATTTTTATCACTCGAATAGCCGTTTTTCCCAAAAGCAAGGAAACTTTCAACAGGTAAACCTCCGGCGCCGCGATGAACCAATTCACCTGAACTATTCAGAACAATTAAATTCGGGTAACAGCTTACATTGTATTTTTTTGCGAATTCTAATCCTTCGCCCTTCTCCATATCCAATTTATAATTGATGTACGACGTATTATAATAATCTGCTACTGTATCATTGGTAAAAATATTTTTAGCCATCCATTTGCAAGGGCCGCACCAAGTTGTGTAAGCATCAATAAATATAAGTTTATTCTCTTTTTTAGCTTTTTCAAAAACAGAAGCTAAATTTCCGTGTTCAAATTGTATTTCTTTATTTTGTGCCTGTAGCCCAAAAACAAATGTTAGAAACCCGGCAATTATTATTTTTTTCATGATGCTTAATTTAAACAAATATAGTAAAATTGTAAAAGGGATGAATTACCATTTAGATACAGATTGGCAAGTTTTATTGAAAGATGAATTTATTAAGGATTATTTTATTCGGCTATGCGATTTTTTGGATGAGGAGCGGGAGAATTATAAAATTTATCCGGAACAGGAATTGGTATTTTCTGCATTCAACCGAACAAAACCCACGCAAATAAAAGTTGTTATTTTAGGACAAGATCCTTATCACGGAATAGGGCAGGCCAATGGTTTATGTTTTTCGGTAAATGATGGAATGAAAATGCCCCCTAGTTTGGTTAATATTTTTAAAGAATTAAAAACAGATATAGGATGTGATATTCCGATAACCGGAAACTTAGAACACTGGGCTGACCAAGGCGTGTTTTTATTAAATTCGGTATTAACTGTTCGAAAAGATAATGCAGGAAGCCATCAAAAAAAAGGGTGGGAGCAATTTACCGATCAGGTAATTAATATAATTTCGGCTAAATACGAAGGAATTATTTTTATGTTGTGGGGAAATTACGCAAAGGAAAAAGCCGTATTAATAGATCATAACAAACATTTGGTGTTACAAGCGGCGCATCCTTCGCCATTAGCTCGGGGAGCATATTTTGGAAGCAAACATTTTTCTAAAGCCAATGTTTACTTGAATTCTATTGGTAAATCACCCGTTAACTGGTGTTTTTGATTACAGTAAAGAAGTGATTTCGTCACTTAGTGGAGTTACTTTGCTATTAAAAAATTTAATTACTTTTCCGTTTTCATCAATGAGATATTTACAAAAATTCCAAACGGGCGCATCATTACAACAACCATTTTCATCTTTATTTTTAAGAAATTGGTAAAGTGGATGGGTGTCATCGCCTTTCACACTTATTTTTTCCATCATAGGAAAAGTAACACCATACGTACTTGTACAAAAATTTTTAATTTGTTTATTATCGCCGGGTTCCTGCGCTCCAAAATTATTAGCAGGAAAACCTATCACAACCAATTTATCATTGTATTTTTCATATAAGGCCTGAAGGTCTTTATATTGTGGGGTATAACCGCATTCGCTGGCAACATTCACTAACAATAGCTTTTTCCCCTTGTATTTTGATAATGAGATACTTTCACCGTCAATAGTTTTAATTTTGAAATCGTATACATTTTTGCCGCCACTGGGGTGATTCTTTTTAAATGGCGTGAAGCTTAATAAACTCATAACTCCAATGAAAATTATGGATCCGGATTTGCGTATTATTTTATTGAGTTTCATATTTATTTTTATTATTGATTTAATAGTGTGCTGGCTTCTGCACCGAACAATTTAACCCCATCTTTATAAACTGTTATAAAAGCATCTGTAATACCGGCGTTAATAGCTTCTAGTTTTAAACTTTTAGCGAACTGCGCTGAGGTAAAGTTTCCAATATTATAAATAAACAAAGAGTTTACCTGCTTGTTTTCAATTGGCCAGGTTTTTATACTCATAAATTTAGCGGCCACATCATTTGGCACTTGTTTACTGTATGCGCCTATTTGTACTTTAAAACATACGCCTTCCTGACTTTCTTTAATTCCATTATCAGGTGTAGCTTTAGGGTATGAGCTTACATTATTTGTAAAAGGTTTTACATCTGTTGGAGCATTGTTTTTAGGTGTATTATTTATAGGTTTTTCAGGTTCCGGATTATTGTTTTCGTTTGCCGGATTAGCCGGAAAAATTATTGGATTTTCCGCTTCCAATTGGGTGGCCGCATTTTCTTTGGCTGTTTTTCCTTCAGCGAAACTAATACGTTTGCCATTTAAATAAGCACTTACAAAAGCATCTTTTACTCCATAAGTAACCACCTTAGCTTTATCACTCAATAGTTTTTCGGTATTATTATAAACGCCTGCCGTATATCTGAATAACCCGGTTGGCAGTTTTTCCGTATAAATCGGACTTAAATTCAATAATTGTTTTTTACTAGCTTGTTTTGAATAGACTCCAATTTGCACGGTAAATAGTAGGCCATTAATTTTTTCTAATTCTTGAGTAACATTGGCTGTTTCGTTATTAAGTGTGGCCGGTGGATTATTTACTTTAGGGATATTTACATTGGAAGTAATGCCCATAGAAGTTGGCGCATTGTTATCAATTTGCTTTCCTTCATTAGACATGATTGCAAGAGCTTCGGTTAATGAAATGCGTTTACCATTGTAATACACTACAACAAAAGCATCGCTATAGCCTAGTTTTTGCAAATCGTTTTTAACGGCATTGGCAATTTCAATTTTATTAAAATTTCCGGCTGTATAACGAATATATCCATTTGGAGCATTTTCTCCGTTTAATGGATTTAGTCCTTTAAATGTATTATTTGGCAATTGCGTTTTAAAGGCACCAATTTGAACGCGGAACATTAATCCATCAGGCATTTTTGCGTCGATTGGAATGGGTTTGGCGTCGGAATAAGCATTTCCTTTTACTACCGCAAGCCCTTCTATTTTTACAGTTTCATTACCACCGGTATTATTATTTGGCAATTCGGCTTTGGTTTTATTCTCTTTGTTGTTTTTGTTTTCGTTAGAATTATTTTGAGCAACATTCTCCTTCGGTTCTTTATTGGTTTTAGTTGTATTTACCTTATTAGTTTTGTTTTCTTTTAAAACATTTGTTTTTGTTTCTTTATTCGTTTTAGTTTTATTGTTAACGGCCAATTGATTATTGGATTTGTTTTGCGGGGTTATTTTATTTAGTTGTTCAACAGATTTTTGACCGATTTTAGCAGCTAAGGCCAGCTTATTATTTTTTTCCTCAAGATCGGATTCATTTTCTGCTTGAATTAAAATTCGTTTTGATTCAGCATTTAATTGTTCTGCATTCTGTTTCACTAAATTTTGATCTTCGTTTAAATTCTCAGGAAGATTGGTTTTATTCATTTCAAACTCCAAACTAAAAGCATTGGTTAACTTGGTTAATTCGCCTGATTCTTTTTGACCTAGTTCTTTTTTCTTCCGGGCAATTTCTTCAGGATTACTGTTGTCACTTAAATTCACAACAGCTTTTTTAGTCGTGTAATTTGGATACTGATTTTTTAATTCCATCAACACGGTGTTTTGAAGTATGATTAATTCATCTTCTTTTTCTTCTGCATTCATCATGGCTCCAATTTTTGCGTTGGTATTGGTTTGCCCGTTAGCTTCTTCCCTCAATTGATTGGATTGTGTATTTAAAGTATTTATATCATTTAATTTATATTCCAACTGTGAAGCTAAGGTTGGGTTGTCTGTTTTTGCCTTTTCCATTAACTCATTAATTGATTCTTTATTGGATTCGAAAATGGATTTATTGGCTGATTCGGTGAGTTGAACTGCGTTTAATTTTTTGGCTTGCGATTCTTTTTCGTGATTCATCGCTATATTCATGATGCTATCCTTTTCTTCTCCTTCCTTAGTATTTGCCAGTGTTCTTTCGTTATAGGCTTTCACACTTAGCTCTTCAGCTTCCTCTAAAAGCAATTCAGCATCGGATTTAACATTCTCGGCCGGTGAAATTTTCACATCAGCATTGCCTTTATTCTCATCTAGGTTTGTTTTTTGTTTTTGAATTTTTTCAAGTGAAGCAAGGGCTTCTTTCATTTGGGCATTGGCACCGGGATTAGTTATTAAATTCGGATTGGTGGATAGTTCTTCAATAACATTTTTAGGGGAAGTTTTTTCATTGCTTAATTCTTCAATAGAATATGTTTTTGTTTCAACTGCAATCGGATTTTCATTTGAATTGTTCTTTACTGCTTTATTATCCGTTGTATTGTTTTTGTTGTTATTTGCATTTTCGGTTACCGTATTGGTTACAACAGGTTGTTCTGTATTTTCATTGGTAGAGTTTTCAGTATTATCAGATCCCTTATTTTCATTACTTGTTTTGTTCTCCAAATTTTCATTGGATTTTGTGTTGGTGTTTACAGCAAGAGTTTGCGATGCTTTTTTATTAATTTCATTTAGCAATAGAATGGTTTCGATTTGCTTTTTGGAGGCGTTAATTAAAATATTAAGTTTTTCGGCTGAATTTTGTTGACTATCAGAATTTGATTTGTCTGTTTCATAAGCAGTAATGTTCGAATTGATTTTATTTACTTCACTTTTAAAGCTCGGGTTATTCAGTGCACCTGATTCATTAAGGCTAGATTTTAGTGAATTTATTTCAGATTGATTGGCTTCATACAATTTGAGATAGGCACCTAATCTGGAATCATTTAAATTATTTATAGTGTTGTTTACGTCGGCAAGTTGATTATTCAAGTCGGGGTTAGGAGCTGAACTAGAATTTATTTGAGGTTCTTTTAATGCAATATTGCCGGATGTTTTTTGCATGATATAAAGAGCTTGTTTTTGTTTGGATAGCGCTTCTGCTTCCTTTTCTTCAGCATTGCTGAAATTGCCGAGTTTGGCAGCCACATTAGATTGTGCGTTTCCTTCTTCGCGTATAGCAGCTGCTTGTTTAAAAGAAAGGTTAGCTTCTTCCATTAATCGATTGGTTTCATTAACATCCATCTCACTGGCTTTATTTAACTGAAGAAGTGTTTTTAAATTTACGGTATTGGTATTGAATACTTCTTTGTTATTGGATTCAAGAATTGCAACTGCCTCTAAATGCTTTTCATCTGCCTTTTTATCATTTTCATTCGCTTGCGCAATTAAATTATCTTTTTCGGTTCCGGTTTTTGTATTCGCTTCTTTTCTCAATTCAAAAGCCTTTAAACTTAATTCTTCTGCTTCAATATTTAGTTTTTCATAATTTGCATTGCTATTGGTATTATTTGAATTTGAGTTTTTAACCTTTTCGGTTGCCGCTTCAATATCTTCTTTTAGCTTTTTCTGTTGAACAACAGATTCATTAATTTTCGCATCTGCTTCTACCTTTAAACTTTGGGCTTCTGTATTCTGGTAGCTATTATAATCAAAGTTGGCATTATCATTTATCTTTAAGTTTACTTTTAATTTATCAAGTTGATTTAAGGCCTCTTGATTATTGTTGGCTGAGATAGGATTAATATTTGTATCAGAATTGGATTTTTCACTTTTTGCAAGTTGATCTAATTCACTGATAGATTTTTTGTTGGAAGCGATTAATTGTTGATTTTGCTTTTTAGTATTTTCTAATTTTTTAATTTCTTGCGATAGTTTTTGTTTATTGCTTGCATTTTTAGTTTTAGCTAATAGAGATTTGTTTTTATTTATAGCCGCATCTATTTCTTTGTTATAGTTGATTAATTGGGTATTTGCGATTTCGAAAGATGTTTTCTCTTTCGGGTTAGATACAGTTATTTTTTCCCCGTATTTATCAGCTAAAAGTTTGCTGTCATCAATTTTTTCAGCCGATGTATTGTTGTTTTTAGTTGGAGTTATTTCTGTTGTTTTGGTTTCGTTATTAGAAGCAACATCAATAGGTTTAGCTATATTTTCTGTTTTAATTTTGTTGGCTAATTCAATCGTGTTTTTGGCGGCCTCCATTTCATTTTTTGCAAGAGCAAGTGAGTTTTCATTATTTTCCAATTCTTTTTCTTTTGCGTTAAGCTCTTCGTTTAATTCATTTATTTTCGTCTGTATTGGCTCTTTGTCTTTTTTCTTTCGTGTGGTAGAAAGTTCCGTTTCTTTTACTTTGATTTCAGTTTTTATATCCGCAATGTCGTTTTTAATTGTTGTGTTTGCTGATTCAAGCGTTTTGAATTCCAGCTCTTTTTGATCTGCATTTAATTTCAAGTTGTTGAGTGTATTTTCGGAATTATTTTTCTTACTCGATGCTATGTCAATTTCTTTTCGGATGGTTTCGAGTTTTTCAAGGGACTCCGGATTTTTCTTTTTAGAAATCATTACTTTATCTAATTCGTCTACGTATTGTTTATTTAATACCGCAATTTGATTTTTGTTCTTGGCGTCGTCATCCAACACTTTAGCATAAGTAATAATTTCATTCGCGCTTTTTAATTCAGCTTCGCCTTCTTTAATTATTTTTTGCGCCTCCTCCGTTGCTGTCTTTTTTTCCTGTTCATCGGTTATTGACTCCGCATTCTGGAGCATTTCGTTTCCATTTTTTATTTTTTTCTCAGCTTCAATTTTTGTTAAGTTTCCAAGTTCAAAACCATCATTTGCATCTTGTTGCAGATTTTTAGCCTCAGTGCTAGATTCTTCTGCGTCTTGCTTAGCGATTTTTGATAATTCCTCATTATTTAGTTTGCTTGAGTTGGATGCAACAATACTATTGCTTACAACAGCTTGTGTTTGAGTTTTAACAGCCGTTGTATCTTCAATAACCGACGGTCCGGTATTGGAATCGGTATTTCCTAAATTACTCTTGATGGTATCGTTTTTAGCAATGGCAGTATTCAGGTTATTCTTGCCTTCATTTACTTCCAACTTAGCCTTTTGTTCAATTATTTTTAGATATTGTACGTAACTGTCATCGCTTGCTGTTCCTTCAAAATAATTGGTAATTTTTAAAACTCCCTTATCATAAGTAATCGTTTGCTTTAAAGCTTTAGAAGTTGTAGCTAATGGAAGAGAAACTTTATCTGATTGGGTACGTATTCCGGGCGTTTCCACAGTGAATAACAATTTGGATCCATTGGGTAAATCCATTAAATAATCGCCGTTTTCTTCACTTTCATAAACCCCAATCAAATTTCCACCATCTAAGTTTTTAACTGTTATTTTGCTTTTTACACTTTGCGATTCATTTTCTTTTAAAACGCTTCCTTTTAAAGCCAATACATCAATAGGTTTTCTTTCGGTATTAATTTTAAGTACATCAATTTTACCCGGTAAACTTTGTCGCCCTGTACTAAAATAGGCAGTCTTTTCTAAGGAATCTGTTACAAATAAAAAGTCATCGTCAGGTGAATTGATTGGAAATTCTAAGTTTACCGGTGCGGTCCATGAATTAGTTTCTTCAATAAAATTAGATTTAAAAATATCATATCCACCCATACTGTTGTGGCCTTTACTGGCAAAATATAAGGTTGTTCCGTTTGGATGAAGAAAAGGATAGTCTTCATCAAATTCGGTATTAATACCTTTAACAAGTATAGGCTCTCCAAATTGCCCATTAGCTTGTTTAGTCCGATAATAAATATCTTTTCCGGTTTCTTTATTAGGGCCGTAACTGCTATAGTAAACTACGTCATTTGATTTTGGTAGATAAACAATAGACTTATCCTTTTTTTTCTTATCCGTTGAAGTTTTAAAATCTTCGGGAGTTACTAATAATTTGCCGCCCAAACTTTTCACTTCATAACTTCGGAAAAAGTCTGCTTCGTTCAAGGTTTTTTTGTTTAGAATTTCAAGGTCTGTTAAATTGCTTAAAAGCCGTTTCCCATTCACGCAAGCGCGAATTTCGCGGTCAACCTGTAATTTTTTTAAGTTAGCTTTGGAGCCAATTTTTTGATAATCGTTATAATATTTTAGCGCTTCATCAAAACGATAGTTTATGTGCATGGCTTTCCCCATGTAAAACTTAACTTCTTTTGGGGCTTCTTCGGGTTGTTTATTTGCAATTTCTAAATAAGGAATACATTTTTTCTTATCCACTTCACTATAAATCATACAAACCCCAAGTTTAAAATTATATACTGGATCTTTAGGATAATTGGCTACAATCTGAGCGTATAATTTGTAGGCTTTAGTAAACTCATCTTCTTCGAATAGGCGGTTCGCTTCTTTGATAGTTTCCTCATTGGTCACTTGGCTAAGTACTTTATTATTAAGACTTAACAAAAAAACAAGACCAACAAAATTCCTTAAAAGAATACCGGGCGAGTTAAAATATAAGGCATTGAACCTTAATAGCATAATGAAGGTTTAAAGTTAATAATTCTTATTATAAAGATGCAATAAAAAGTAATATTTCATAATATATTCTCACACAATAATGTTAATTAATGAAAATAATAGACAATCTCATGCTGTATATATAAACTTTACCAATAAAATACGCTTAAGCTACTTAAATTTCAATTTAATTTCTGATTGGATTTAGATTTTGATAAGTAAAATAATAATTGACGATAGCATTTTATTGAAAAAGTTAGCATTTAATTTTATATTTTTGGCCTAATAACCAATAAAAAAAACTAAAATGATTAAAAAATTACTTATGGCCTCTCTATTAATAGGAGGTTTAGCTGCAAAAGCGCAAAATAAAGTTGAGCCGGAAATGTCATCATTTGTTAATGCTCCCCTTGAACAAAGCAACACTCAAAGTGTTAATAAAACTTCAGTAGTTAACATAACAGATACATTACTGTATTTTTTAAACAAGAATGAATGGAAGTATGGAAACAGTTATTTAACTGTAAAAACTCCTCATACAGGGTCTGTGCAAGTAAACACTGAGTTTGGTAGTTCTTTTTTGAACACAAGCGGAACACCAGTAACTATTACTAAAGCGCTTGTTTTAGCATCAAGACAAGCAAATTCAACATCAACAATGATACCACTAACGGTAACTCTTTATACAGCAAGTCCAACTGGTGTACCGGGCGCTTCAATTACTACTGCTACTTGTGCAATTACTAGTACAGCTGGACAGTTTGGTACATTTGCCACCTTTACCGCTCCTGTTGTTGCAAGTGGCGCTTTTTTCCTAAGTTATAGAGCAAATCCGATCAATCCTGCAGATACCTTACGTGTATTTTTTACTGCAGCACATACTGCAACTTCTGGCGCTCCAGCCACCCAAAAATTTGGTGAAAGTTTAGGATTTATCAGAAACAATGGTAATTTAATTTCTACAACTAACTATTACAACACCGGAACTCCAGGATCAGATTTAGAGGCAGTAGTTGTGCCATTTGTATCGTTTAATTTTACAGCTGACGCAAATGTTTCAGCTCCTAATTCAACCGCAACACCTGGTGCATATTGTGCAAATCTTGGCATTACGTATACAAACACTACTTCGGAAATAGCAAATAACCGCCAGTTTAACTATAATGCTTTTGCAACTTATTGGGCTCCGAAAACAGGTACAATGACAACGCCTGCTGTTGATCCTGTTTACAATTGGTCATTTAATGGTCCTCCAACGCCAACCGGATCGTATACTACGGCTAACGTTACGCATACTTATGCTACTGCAGGAAATGCATCAGCTGATATTATCGTTAAATACATGTACGGATTTAGCAAAGTAGGAAAAACTTTAGATACTAAAACTTGGACATTACAAATTGCTAACTGTGGAATTGTAGGTGTTGCTGAAAACCAATTAAACGCTAATTTAAATGTTTATCCAAATCCTGCAATCAGCGGTAAAGTAAACATCAGCGGTTTAGAAGGAAGCAATACAATTACAGTTTATAACAGTATTGGTCAATTAGTAAGTACACTTGTTTCTGAAACAGAAATTACTACAGTTGATTTAAGCGCTCAACCAACAGGTGCTTATTTAATTCGTGTTACTGATTCAAATAAAGCTTCAAAAGTTGTTCGTGTAATTAACGAATAGTAGAAGATAAAAACACAAATTAAAAGCCCGGTTTATTACCGGGCTTTTTTTTTCATAAATTATTTATGTTAAAGGCAATCGGAAGCAAATTTACAATGGATTTGCTAATGTACACCTCTCCTTTTTCTCCACTCATGATTAATCGAATCGGATAATTAAACTTCACTTCATATTCCAATAAACTTTGACGACAAGCACCACACGGACTTACCGGAATATCTATGCATCGATTTTCAGATTTTACGCTTATAGCAATAGTTTTGAATTTAATATTTGGATATAGAGACGATGCATGAAAGGCAGCCACACGTTCAGCGCACATTCCGGAGGGATAAGCCGCATTTTCCTGATTGTTTCCTGTAACAATTACATCGTTCTCCAACAATATCGCAGCGCCCACTAAAAATTTTGAATAAGGCGCATAAGCATTATTTAGGGCCACTTTAGCACTTTGCAATAAATGTAGATCTTCCTTATTAAGATCATTTTCATTGGCAAACACATCAAACGCAGCTTCTATTTTTAATTGATTCATGAGTGATAAATGTATTGAAATTATTTTAAGTCTTTGCTATTTTTTCAGCGGCTATTTTACCAACTAAGCTTCCAATGGCAACACCCATTCCCCCCATTCGAACAGCCAGTAAAATGTTATTAGAATAAAATTGAATAATGGGTTTTTTTTCTGAACCTACACCCATTATGCCACACCATCGATGTTCAATTTCATGTGGTATATTTTCGATAATAATATTTTTAAGCATTTCATCTAATTTGTTTTGTATAAGGGAATTCAATTGGAATGCTGATATAGTTTCTCCTTCAAAATCCAAATTTCTTCCTCCGCCCAATAAAATTCTATTATCAATATTTCTGAAATAATAATATCCTTTATCGTAGTGAAAACATCCTTTCAATTTCAAATTCTTTATAGGTTTTGTGATTAAAACCTGAGCTCTTGCCGGTAATACATCTTTTAATGGAATTAAATCTTTTACAAAACCATTGGTTGCAATTACTACTTTTTTGGCTTTAAATACACCCACGTTAGTTTGAAGTTCAACGCCATTTAAAGCATCCGATGTTTTACTTACATCTACCCCATTTAACAGCTTAACTCCGTTCGAAATTGCTAATTGCAATAAAGATTCCATCATTAATCCGGTGTCAATTTGCCCCTCATGTTGATTAATAACTAATCCTTTAATCAATTTTGGGTTAAAAAAATCTAATTTTTTTTTCTTGAACGTGTTATCTAATCCTATAGTTTCTTTAATTTTTTTGTTCAAAAAGACTAATTTATCCTCAATAAAATGCAATTCCTGTAGTGAATTAAATACTTCATAGCCGCCGCATGCAATAAAACGAATATTTTTTGAACCAAGTGTTTTTAAGAGCAATTGCAAGCCTTTCCATCTCATTTCAACTGTTTCAAACACTGTTTGCTCGTCACTTTTACTTAAGTCGTCGAACAATTCTGTTGCACTACCAAAACAAGCAAAGCCGGCATTTTTTGTGCTGGCACCATTCGGAAACAATCCTCTTTCAAGAATTAACACGTTAGCTTTTTTGTTTTTTAATTTAAACTGAAGAGCCGTGGTTAATCCTACAATACCTCCACCCACAACTATTAAATCATTTTCATTGAAATATTGTTTTAGTTCCCAATAACTGTTATTAACATTTTTATTCATAAAGAATTTTTTACTTCATTTCTTATGTGGTAAATTTTCGTAAATTTAATAGCGAATATTGTACTTTCAAAGCTATGGCATTTAAACGCTTAATTGTTCTTCTGTTGATTTTTTCTGTCAACATGCTTTGTTCGCAGGAAACAGTTACGCCTGTGCCAATTAAATTCCAGGGGGCTATTTCTGATGACCGCGGTGATGTAGGGGGTGCCATATTACAAATATCAAAAGGAGGTAAAGTAATTTCCAGTGTAACTAGCAATGCAAGCGGTGAATATAATTTTTCCATTGAACAGGGCGGCGAATATTTAATTACTGTGATAAAAGATGAATACGTTTCCAAAAGATTTTTTGTAAGTACATTGGGAATTCCACCTGAAAAAGCCGGTAATTCTTTTCCTGTTGTACAAGCTGATATGTCGCTTAATAAGCGAGTTGAAGGAGTAGATTATTCATTACTTAACCAACCCATAATTAAGTATAATTACAATCCTAATAAAGATAATCTGGAATATGATAAAGCTTATTTAGATAGAATGTTAGCAGGACTTCAAGCCATTAAAGAGGCTGAGAAGGCCATGAAAAATAAAGAAAAGGAAAAAGAAGCGAATTACCAGGCGGCCTTAAAGGCAGGCGATAAATCTTTTCAAAAGAAAGAATGGCAAGTTGCCATTTCCAGTTACGAACAAGCCAGTAGCATTAAACCGGCTGAAGCATATCCAAGAGAACAAGTTGCATTGATAAAAAAAATGATTGCGGAAGCCGAAGCAAAAGCTAAGGCTGACGCCGATGCAAAGGCGAAAGCTGATGCTGAGGCAAGAGCAAAAGCGGAGGCAGATGCTCTGGCAAAAAAGAAAGCCGAAGAAGAAGCTGCTGCAAAAGCAAAAGCGGAGGCAGATCGTTTAGCAGCAGAAAAAGCAGCCAAGGAAAAAGCAGATGCAGATGCAAAAGCAAAAGCCGAAGCAGATCGTTTGGCAGCTGAAAAAGCAGCCAAGGAAAAAGCAGATGCAGATGCAAAAGCAAAAGCCGAAGCAGATCGTTTGGCAGCAGAAAAAGCAGCCAAGGAAAAAGCAGATGCAGATGCAAAAGCAAAAGCCGAAGCAGATCGTTTGGCAGCTGAAAAAGCAGCCAAGGAAAAAGCAGATGCAGATGCGAAAGCAAAAGCCGAAGCAGATCGTTTAGCAGCTGAAAAAGCAGCCAAGGAAAAAGCAGATGCAGATGCAAAGGCAAAAACCGAAGCAGATCGTTTAGCAGCAGAAAAAGCAGCTAAGGAAAAAGCCGATGCAGATGCGAAAGCAAAAGCTGATAAGTTAGCTGCAGATAAAGCCGCGAAGGAGAAAGCAGATGCGGATGCAAAAGCAAAAGCCGAAGCAGATCGTTTGGCAGCAGATAAAGCCGCGAAGGAGAAAGCAGATGCGGATGCAAAAGCAAAAGCCGATAAGTTAGCAGCAGATAAAGCCGCGAAGGAGAAAGCAGATTCGGATGCAAAAGCAAAAGCCGAAGCAGATCGTTTGGCAGCAGAAAAAGCAGCTAAGGAAAAAGCCGATGCAGATGCGAAAGCAAAAGCTGATAAGTTAGCTGCAGATAAAGCCGCGAAGGAGAAAGCAGACGCGGATGCAAAAGCAAAAGCCGAAGCAGATCGTTTGGCAGCAGAAAAAGCAGCTAAGGAAAAAGCAGATGCAGATGCGAAAGCAAAAGCTGATAAGTTAGCTGCAGAAAAAGCAGCTAAGGAAAAAGCAGATGCAGACGCGAAAGCTAAGGCAGATCAACTCGCTGCGGATAAAGCAGCAAAAGAGAAAGCAGAAGCAGATGCTAAGGCCAAAGCAGAAGCTGATAAATTAGCTGCTGATAAAGCTAAAGCCGATGCCGAAGCAAAGGCAAAAGCCGAAGCAAATGCTAAGAATCTTGAATTGGAAAAGAAATATAAAGAGGCATTGAAAAAAGCCGACTATGATTTTGAATTAAAAAAATACCGCGAAGCTAAAAAGTATTATGAAGAAGCGTTAGTATACAAGAATAATGATCCATATGCTAAAGCAAAAATGATTGAATGTACTAAACTATTAACATCAGATAATTCTACTGCCGGAGTAAACAGAAAAAAAGATTTGTTATCTAAATATAAACAAGGAGTTACGGAAGAAACAATAACCGCGCCCGGAGTTACTATTTTGCAACGCGTGGTTGTAAAAGATGATTTAGTATGGGTGTATCAGAAAAAAATGTTTGATTGGGGAGGCGTTTCTTTTTTCCGTGATACCAATCCAATTACCGAACTAATTTTTGAACAGGAAACTAAACCCTAATGAAAAGCATTCCTTCTTTTATGGCCGAAGATATTCGGTGCTGTGTATGTTCTAATTCAAATTCAGAAAAATTTAATCTGCTTTATGAGAAATCGAATTGCGCTATTGTAAAATGTGTTGAATGTGATTTCACTTTTATTCCGCCTTATTATCGTAAACAAATAAAGTACGAAAATTATAAAAACGCAGATGTGACTGCTGCCGTAAGATCCGGGAATAATTGGATTAAAATTCAACGACATAAACTTCGATTTAAGTTTATACAGAAATTTGTGAAGAGCGGTTCTTTATTTGATCTGGGAGCGGGTTGGGGACATTTTATGTTGGCCGGAAAAGAATTGGGCTATGAAGTGTATGGGATAGAAATCGCAGAACAGCCCTATCAATATTGCGTAAATGATCTGAAATTGCCTGTTGATCATATTGATTTTTTTAAAATGAATGAAGAGAAAAAATTTGATGTGGTTACCATGTGGGATGTGCTCGAGCATATTGATCATGCTGATGTTTTTTTGGATAAATGCGCAAAGGTTACAAAGCCGGGTGGTTTTTTGTTTTTACAAGTTCCGCAAATTGATAGTTATTTTGCGAAAAAATACAAAAGTGAATGGAAGATGATGGGTTTGGATCATGTGAATTATTTTGGTAAGTCAACAATTAAAAAAATTCTTGCCAATCATGGTTTTGAAGTGGTGGAAATAAAATCTTCTTTTGAAATAAAACTTTTTATTATGTACACCATATTGCCGCTAATTAAAAAATTAAAATCGAAAG
The DNA here is from genome assembly GCA_016715905.1 of Sphingobacteriaceae bacterium. Lineage (NCBI taxonomy): Bacteria > Pseudomonadati > Bacteroidota > Sphingobacteriia > Sphingobacteriales > Sphingobacteriaceae > Sphingobacteriaceae bacterium. Next base: position 625,591 of record JADJXI010000003.1, read on the forward strand.
AAAAGCAAACTATAAACGAAGCGAGTACAACAATTAATGCGGCCGAACGACAAAATTATTTTAATAAATTCACCAAGCGCCCTATGTGGCAACTTAAATTATTTGTCTTTTTTCATAATTTCATTTATAATACCTTGTCGTTTTTTAATATCGGCGAAGAAATGATGGTGGCAGCGGTAAGAAAAAAGAATTAACATTAGTCTTAAATATACTGTTACTTGCTTAATCGCTTTATATTAAATTTGTCCACTTGAACTTATGAATATTGGTATGATTTGTTTTCCCACTTATGGTGGAAGTGGAGTAGTGGCCAGCGAATTAGGAATCGCCTTGGCAAAAAAAGGGCATAAGGTGCACTTTATGTCGTACACGCAACCATTCAGATTAAATATTTTTAATCAGAATTTATTTTACCACGAATTTAGTGTGAATGACTACCCTTTGTTTGATTATCAGCCCTATGAAAGTGTTTTGGCTAGTAAAATTGTGGATGTGGCTATATTTGAAAAGCTGGATGTTTTGCATGTGCATTATGCAATTCCGCATGCCTCCGTTGCTTACATGGCCCAACAAATTTTATTATCAAAAAACATTAAACTTCCTTATTTAACAACTTTGCATGGAACTGATATTACACTAGTGGGTCGTGATCCGGCATTTGAGCCGATTATTTGTTTTTCATTAAATCACAGCAACGCTATTTCGGCGGTTTCTGAAAGTTTAAAGAGAGAAACAAGGGAAATATTTCATATTGATAAACCAATTGAAGTGGTTCCTAATTTTATTAATGTGAATGAGTTTTCGAATACTGTAGATATGGATTTAAAAAAATCTTATGCGCCGGATGGTGAAAAAATAATTGTACATGTTTCTAACTTCCGCAAAGTAAAAAGAGTAGATGACGTTTTAAAAGTATTTGATCAGATTCGAAAAAAAATTCCGGCTAAATTAATTTTGGTAGGTGATGGTCCTGAGCGCCCGAATATAGAAGCCTTGTGCCGTCATTTAAATACATGTAACGACATAATTAGTTTAGGAAAAATAAATAATCCAAAACAGGTTTTGAGTATCGCAGATTTATTTGTACTCCCATCTGAAACAGAAAGTTTTGGATTGGCCGCATTAGAGGCAATGGCGTCCGGGGTTCCTGTAATTAGTACAAATACCGGTGGTTTATCAGAAGTTAATATTCATAATCAAACAGGTTATTTATGTGATGTAGGTGATGTAACAGCTATGGCGAATTTCGCGATTCAATTGTTGTCGAATGATGATTTGTTATCAAAGTTTAGAATGAACGCATTAAAACGTGCTTCCGAATTTGATGTAAATAATATTTTACCGATGTACGAAAAAATTTATGCCAATCTGGTCAAGAAGGGAATTTAGCTTTTAGTTTTCTATAAAGCGATCTTTAATCTGGTGCTCTGTATTAATTATGTGATTTATGAATTTAATGATATTCAATAAATGCAGTTGTTGATTTGAAGAAGAGATTAAATGGTATTTTTCAGGATGCGTTAATTGTAAGGAGGATGCAACATTGTAAACCGTTAGTCCGGCAACAGTATCATAATCGATAAATTGATTCTGAACAGATCCAAAATAATTCACAACTACATCTTGCAAATTATTCAATTGAATTTTTTGATCAATATTTAAATAGGTAATTGTAGCAGCTCCATATAATTTTGGACTAAGAACAGGTGTGTAATCCACGAGTTTAAAAAGGTTTGTACCTTCAATTAAAACGTCCATTTCCCCATTAGAATACGTTTTAAGTACACGTTTAATTTTCACTTCACAACCATAATCCATAACTTCTCCCTTTTCAACATAAGTTACTGCAAAAGAAGCCAAATTGGAAAGGCAATCTTTTACCAGTTCCTTATAGCGTTCTTCGTAAATATAAAGCTTGGTAGTTTCACCGGGCAATAATACTATGCTCAACGGGAGCATGGGTAAGGTTAGTTGACTTGATTTCATAATGTATTGTTTTAATCAAAAACTGTGCTAAAAAATAAACAATCGTAATTTGTTTATTATACAATACGAAACCAACCTCAGAAACGGTTGGATAATTAACAAAATTTTAGCCTTAAAATATGCTTTTGCTTCAGGTGATGCTATACAATTATTTAATTAGCAACACTTTAATTTATTGTGTAATTCCAAGCTTTTTCGCAATGGCAGCCGGTATAGCCTTTTTGTGTAACACAATACTAGTGGTTTTATAAAGCACATAGCTTTCGCTGGCATACAAATAACCGTCGCATTGATTACTTTCTTTCCCCCAACTGTTTTTAATAATATAATAAATTGTACCATTTTGATCTTTTACCTGACCAACTGCGTGCATGCCATGATCATCTTGCGTTTCATAATTATCAAATGCTTTTTGACGCATTTCCTGAGTAATTACAGCTTGCGCCACCGGTTCTTTTGCTGCTTTAGTTCTATCTTCTGCTGATTTAAAAGGAACTTCCGGAACAATAGCTAGGCCATCAGCAAACATAAATCCTTTTTCGCTTACGTCAGCAGCCCAGCCCCAGGTATAACCATTCAAAATTGAAGTACTCATTACTTCTTTCAATTCATTTAAAGGAAGATTATACATGTGCTCCCAATTCCAATTATCCGGTACTTCTAATACAAATTTTGAATAGAATGGATGATGTGTGAAAGAAGTTAGGAATACATAATCATCGGGATTAATTCCGGTGGCCTGCGCATAGGTAAGGGGAGTATATTCTTTTCCCTTATACGTAAATTTTTCAGGTGATTTACCCAGATATTCATCACAGGCCATTTCAACTAAGTTATGCAAAAACTGAAAGTCGATATGTTGTGTTTCGGTTGCTGCCGGAGATAAAATATTTTTTAATGTGGTTTCTAACAAAGCATGATTGTGTTGAGCGCCTGCTTCTTTTTTTCCGCTGAATATTTCCTCTGGCATGGCTCCGTATTTTTTAAATACACTTAAGGCGTCGGGAAAACCGCCACCTTCACCAAAATTTGTTTTACCATGCATACGAATAAACTTATCTGCTTTCCAGCTATAGGCTTTTTTGGCAATATACATTTCACTCAGATTAAAATCCTTACCCTTACCCATGCGTATTAATTCACTTTCTAAAAAAGATAGAGAAGAAAAAGACCAACAGGTACCTGTCATATTTTGATTCTGAACTTCTGTAGCTTCCAAATTTTTGACAACAGTAAATTTATAATCGCTTTCTTTCTTATTTGATTTTTCTTGCGCTGATAGCTTAGCAACGCATACCAAAATAAATAAACTGTAAATTATTTTCTTCATATGTTCTGGTGTTTAATAAAGTTTAGCAAATATCTAATTTCAAAAATAGTAAACAAAATATAATGCAATATAAAATGTACTGAAAACGAAATTAAATGGCTTTTATCGTAAAGTGCATATAGAAAAACTGCAAAAAACAACAATATTGTTTTAATGATGATAACGGATAGTATTATTTCAGTATTTTTTTGAGCCGATTTGAAATTGAAAAACCGGATTAATGATAATATGGATAAGCTTATAAAAAAAATTAAACTCCACCACCAATCCGAGTTATGCGCAATGTATGTATAATGTAGAATTAAGGAAAAGGTTAGGGAAATAACAGTACAAAACAATGTTGTTACTAAACCTTTAGCCATTATTTTTTTGGTTTAATGAAATCTTTAAGCACCAAATACATGGCTGCGGTAATACCGAATAAACTTAGTAAAATTGTACAAATGGGTTTGGCGTTCTGATAATGTTCATCAAGCTTTTTACCTCCCCACGCAGATAAGCCTATGGTAAGTGCCATTTGTACAGCAATGTTACTGTACTTAATGTAAGGATTAGGCTGTTTTGGAGGCGGCATTTAATCCTTCGCCGGGTTGATTGATATTTTTCACTTTCGCGCCCATATTACAAGTACCATTGAATATAGCACCAGATTCTATAGCTAATTTGCCAGTAATAATATCTCCCTGTATCCGGGCCGTTTTTTTAAGCGATAAACTTTCAGAAATTTTAATAGTACCTTTAATTTCACCGCTGATATCTGCGTTTCCGGAAATTACATTACCTTCTATAACTCCCTGAGGGCCAAGAACAAATTTGCCATTTGTGCTTAAATTCCCAACTAAATACCCATCAATACGGATATCACCGTTTGAGTTAATGTCGCCAACAATCTTGGTTCCACCACCGATTAAATTAACTGAACCTGTTTCGGTGTTACTTTGTTTTCCGTTAATACCAAGCATAATAAAAGTTTGTGCAAATGTACAAAAATGGATGGTTTTGAGCCCTTAAATCCTACTGTTTTTGGGTGTTATTTAGGAATTTTTTGTAATTATCAGCATAAAACAAGCCATATCCTTCAATATTCTTCTTTTTATACAATACAGGCATATTGCTGCCCAAAATCGGAAAAACATCAATTAATTCCTTTTTAACATCTCCGGTGAATATATCTTTATCTAATTTAAAATTTTCCTGATACGTCATTACTTCTTGGGCATTTAAAAATGATTTTAAAATCACCAGTTGTTTTCCATCTTTAAAAATATTTCCGCTCATGCTAAATACTCGGGTTGAATAATATTTTTTATTGAATGCATCCATATTCAGTTTAAATGCGTTGGCAATTTTAGGGTCATCCGGAACAATGGCAATAAAAAAATGTTCGGCATCAAAGTTTACGCTAAATGTATCTGTTTTCATGTTTAAGTCGTCAGGCGAACGAAACATTTCTGGATGTTTTTGTTTTTTAATGGATAATAAAATATCATTGGCTAGTGGTGTAACCGTTGATTTGGGATATTGAGCAACTAATAATTTCAATCCAAATTCTAAGGTGTCGGTCCCGTGCAATTTTCCCAAACTCATGGCCTTGATGAATTCAAACTGCGGACGATAATCATGCTTCCCGAACTTATTTATGCCTTCTTCTGCCAGGGTATAAGCGGAAGTGAAATCTTCTTTCTTATAAGCTGCAAACACCTGCGTGTAAAATTGTTCGGCTTCACTTTGACGTGAATTTGCTTCTTCAGCATATTTTGGATTTTTAATGAGCAAGGCAAATTCACTTTCCGGAAATTCAGTCAATATTTTTTCTTTGTATTCATCTGCCAGGTCATTTTTCTTTTCCGATTGATAAATCCGGTATAATGTATAATAGGTATTTAATAAATATTTGTTTTTCGGATAACGTTTGTTTAGTTCTTCAAAAGTATAAATCGCCTTTTTATTATTTTTCAGTTCTTCTTTATAAATGGATCCGGATAAATAGAAAGCTTCAATAATTTTATTATCACTAATTTTTATTAAAGAATCATTTAAGGGTAAATTTTTCTCAAATAACTCTTTAATTTTTTTCGGATTTTTAGCAATACTTGAATCTATTTTTGTTATTAAAGTGTTTTCGGTATTGCTATTATCCATGCTTAAGGCTTTGTTTGATCTTCTCCAGTTTTCTTCATAATTTCTGTTACCCCATCTTTTTGTGAATTCAGAAATACCAAACGCCACCGTATTTGGATTATAAAAATAAAAAGAAGCAGCATTATTATTTGTCTCTGCATTATTTTGGTTAGCGGCATTGACAATAGGACTGTTGTTATTGCTTAAGGCTTGCTCTTTGAGCTTTCTTTTTCGTTCTTCTTCTTTTTCAATATTATCAATTACTTTAAAAATGTAAGCATCCCGCTCACTTTCGCTCATGCGCGCTACACGTTGCAAACTATCCTCGTTTTGAATGGTTTTAATTTGCGTGATTAAAGTTTCTAAGGTTTTTTTACGGGCAACAATTACCTGATAATCCGGATGATCTTTAGGCAAAGTAACCACAGCACTATCGTAATAAGAGCCGGAAGGTTGATAATTTGCTCTTTCAAAATTAATCTCTGCCAGTTTTAAATAAGAAAGTGCTTTTTGCGTTTGATTAACTGAACTGGTTTGCACCGACCGCTTATAATAATGCTCTGCTTTGTCAACATGTTTTTCTTTTTCTTCTATATTACCCAGGGTATAAAATATCACATCAAAATAATCGCTGTTTTTAAATTCGCGCGACATTTTTAATAAATCTTTTTTAGTTTTTTCAGAATTGTTTCTTTTTACATCCAACAAACGCGCAATATTTATTTTGCTGTAAAAAACCAACTCGTAATTGGGTTTTAATTTTATGGTCTTTTGGTAGTATTGTATAGCCCTCTTATTTTCTTTTTGTTCTTCGTATAACTGCGCTATAATAAAACTGTATCGGGCTCTTTTGCTTTTAGGAACTCCGTTAAACATATTGGTATTTCTTACACAGGCCATCAACTGGGTGGCTGCTTCGGTGTATTGTCCGCGGCGGATATAATAATCTGCTCGTATGGCAGGCAATTCATTTTTTACTTTTTTAGGAAGTGTTTTTTCGTTCTTCAGCAAGCTTATCATTTGTTCGGAATTACTTACCGAGCCTATTTCATTATTTACTTTGGCAATCCAGGCCATGGCAACAAACTTATCTTTGGAGGTGTTAAATGTGCGCGCTACGTATTCAAAAGATTCTAATCCGCTGAAAATTTCTCTTTTATAAAACTGTGAAATACCAATATTAATCCAGCAATCATCAATCCATTTACCGGAAGAAGGAATTACTTCACCCTTTTTATCTTTAATGGCGTGCCGTTGTATACAATAAGAAGATTTTTTAATGGCTTTATCAAATTCGGCAAAAGTAGCTTTAGCCTTTTGTTGTTCGGGATAAATAAAAACCGGAAGAATTTTAGTGAAGTTGTCTTTATTGTTTTTTTCAATCTTGTATATCCCTTCATTTATATTTTCACAAGCATAATAATAACCATTATACCTTGCGGTAAGGTTATGATATCCTCTGCTCACCACCGTATTGCGTTTTGTACTGCAGGATGCCAGAATAAGGCCCAGTAAACTATAAATGGCTATTTGTTTCAGCATTTAAAAAGTATAACGCAAATACGTAGCAATTAGTGTGTTAAAAATTGAGATTATACCAATGAAATATCAAATTGTACCAATTCCACAAATTCCTGAATTCGCTCATCTACATCTGAATTTTTTAAACCAATTAAACGCTCTGTTCCAAAACGTTCAACCGTAAAACTCGCCATGGCGCTACCAAAAATAATGGCTCTTTTCATATTCTCGAAACTGATATCTTTTGTTTTAGCTAAATAACCAATAAATCCACCGGCAAAACTATCGCCTGCACCTGTTGGATCATACACTTCCTCTAATGGTAAAGCCGGCGCAAAAAATACTTCCTCTTTGTTAAAGAGTAAGGCTCCGTGCTCGCCTTTTTTAATTACCAAAACTTTAGGGCCCATTTTTAATATTTTTTGGGCGGCCTTTACCAGGCTGTATTCACCCGATAATTGTCTGGCTTCTGAATCATTTATGGTTAAAACATCAACCATAGCAATCGTTTTCATTAAATCTTCCATGGCAATATCCATCCAAAAATTCATGGTATCCAATACAATTAGTTTTGGTCGTGTGGTTAATTGTTTAATTACACTTTGCTGTACCGCAGGAGCGAGATTACCCAGCATTAAAAAATCCGGACTCTTACTGTTTTCAGGAACAACAGGGGTAAAATGTTCCAAAACATTCAATTGAGTTTCTAAAGTATCTCTTGAGTTGAGGTCGTTATGGTATTTACCACTCCAAAAAAAGGATTTTTCGCCCTTTTTTATTTCGAGGCCATCTAATTTTACTCCTTGGGCTTGTAAAGTTTTTAAAAATTCATTGGGAAAATCATCTCCGATAACGGATACCAATTGAATATCTCTGTGAAAATAAGAGGCGGCCAATGAAATATACGAGGCAGCGCCGCCAACAATTTTATCGGTTTTTCCGAACGGAGTCTCAATGGCATCAAAAGCAACCGTTCCAACAACTAATAGGCTCATGTAAAAGGTTTTAAATTTTGAGTAAAGTTATTGTTTATTTCGAAAAATGGTAGTAATATTGCAACCCTAATCAGAAAAAATCAGGTTTGCGCTTTGATTGAAGAAATTAGCGCAAATTTGAGAAAATTCCTTCTTAGCTCTCCCGATTAAAATCGGGATGGTTAGAGTGGAAAAGATTCCTTCTTAGCTCTCCGCCGCGGCGGATGGTTAGAGCGGAAAAAAATTCCTTCTTAGCTCAGCTGGTTAGAGCACATGACTGTTAATCATGGGGTCCCTGGTTCGAGCCCAGGAGAGGGAGCAACCCTGAAGCAGAATAAATTCTCTTCAGGGTTTTTTGTTTGAACATGTTTTTCGTCTATATTTTATATTCCCAAAAGCTTTCAAAGTACTATATAGGCACAACTGATAATATACAGGAACGATTAGTGGAACATAACCAAGGAGAAAATCGGAATTCATTTACTTTAAGAGGTCGACCCTGGGAATTATTTTTTTTAATTGAAGGTTTGGAAAGTAATCAAGCTTACGAAATAGAAAAACATATTAAACGAATGAAATCTTCAAAATTCATTGAGAATTTAAAGAAATATTCAGAGCTGGCGTATAAGCTTAAGGGGAGGTATAAATAGGGGTCCCTGGTTCGATCCCGATAGCTATCGGGACAGGAGAGGGAGCAAAAAGAGAAACGAAAGTTTCTCTTTTTTTGTTTTGGCCTGGGCGAGAAGTTTATCCCGCTGATGTAAGAAGCGGGAAGCCCAGGAGAGGGAGCAAATGAAAGCTTTGTAATTATTGAGTGACAGATTTTTTGTTTTAGAGATGAAGTGGAGTCACATAAAACAATGCGGCCTATTTTAAATATACGCAATGTGCACGTGTAAATTACCTTGAGAGCGCGGGTATAAATACCACTGATCCTGAAAATAAAAACAGCTTTGCGGTTGCCCATTCTTCCTGCCAATTTAAAGCGCCCTTAATTTTTCCCGGTTCCATAAAAATAATAACAAGTGTCGACTGGTTTAAAAACACCAGCCTGCAAACAATTATAAAATATACAATACAGAAAGCGATTTGGGAAATTAGATTAATTGGGCAAAAAAATTGATAGATTATGCGACTCGCCTTCCTTTAAACGATAATAGGCAAAATTTGGCCGATCAAATGTAACAGCATAGGAATGACTATTCTTAGTTTTAGCAGAAAAATAAAACTTTCCATTTGAATCTGTTTGGGTAATTAATGTGGCTGTTTCTTTATTTTTATAAATATCAATCAAGTAAACTCCTTTATTTGGCAGTGGCTTCCAATTAACATCTTCAACTTTTCCCTGACATTCCGTGTTTTTATGACAAAAAGTAAAAAATAGGATAAAGAAAATAGGTAAGCAAATATGCTTGAAAATACTATGTAATGTTTTCATAGATTAAAGTTTTAATTAGTATTTATTGAGCTAAAAAAAAATCAATTTTATTAATTTCGCCTTTCAATATTACGACACTCCCTGTGCGAGTAAACTCCGTACTTAAGACATAACTTCGATCCCTTTTGGATTTAAAGGTAAAGTTATAATTTCCGACTTGATCTGAATAGAATACTTTCTTGGATAAAGTTACCCCTGCTCTAATTTCCCTAAATGTTATTTCTCTATCCGGTACGGAGGTGGCACCATTAAGTAAATAAAGAGTTCCGGAACATTCTGTTTTTTTCCCACAAGAACACAACAATGAGATTAACACCAAAAGGAAAAATATCGTTTTCATAGTATAACTATTTTTTTAAATATGGTTTCGAATGTAACATTTTAGGAAAATTACCTTTATTACTGTGGTAAAATAATATCTTTTCGGTATTGTTTTCCGTGTTCAAGTGTAAAATACCCGTATCCTTCTGTCCCAAAAGTTACATAATAAGAATGACTTCGTTTCGTTTTTATTGTAAACTGATAATTTCCGTCGATGTCAGAAGTTGTTACAATTTTAGTTTTATTCTCAGATTTTTTTGAATCTGTTAAGTAAACGTTTTTGTTGGGAAATGGATTGAAATTTTTATCTGTTATTTTGCCGGAACAACCAGTTTCTTTTTCGCATGAGATTAAAACGAAAATCACAGATATTAATATACTAAATCTTTTCATGCAATTTACTTTTAAATTTGTTATTTATAAATGAACAAATCAAATTTATTGTTTTCGCCATTTATTAATATTATTGATTCGTAACAAGAATCACAGCCTAATGCATAAACTTTATTTTTTTTAGCGTTAAAAGAAAATTGATAAAACCCAGCAGAATTTGTTGTAGCAACAATATTCTTTGAGGAATTGAATCTGTTTGATACTGATTCCGACATATAGATAGGTCTGTCAGGAATTGCTTGCCCTGTTGTGTAATATAATGTACCTGAACAATTTGTTTTTTTTTGACAAGAAAACAGTAATAAAGAAAACAGAATTAGGATTAAATTTTCATTCATAATATTACTATTTTTTTAAATATGGTTTCGCCGGAATTTAATGTGAACTTAATTATATAAGTACCGGTATTGATATCAATTAGCTTAATGATTTTACTTTTAATTAGTTTGAGGGGGGGTAAACGTTGTTTTCATAAAAATGGATTGGTATAACGAATATAGTACAAATTTTTTATAAAACAAGTTTAATGAGATAAGCTTGTCCTTTTAGAATCAACAAAACTTTCTCATTCGTAATGATACGCGATGCGTGACTTTTTATCTGTAACCTTTTTTTATTTTCTGAATTACAATTAAAAAGAAGACTTATGAAAAAAATATTCGCAATTATTATACTGGCAAATTTCACATTATTAAAATCCCAGTCCTTAATTCCAAATGCTAAAATGGCCTTGTTAAATGGTACGGTTACAAATTTTAAAGGGAAAATTTTGGCCAACGAAATTATTTTTTTTGCCAATGAAAAAAACAAATCACTCTACAAAGCACACACTGATGCGCGCGGAAAATTTCAGATTTTAATTCCGGTGAATGCCGTTTATGCTTTGAAATACAAAAATTTTACAAGTGATGTGGAATACACCAAAATGAATGTGCCGGCTGATGCCGATGCAACTTATAAGGTGCAGATTAAAATTGATCCGCCCAAAGATTATATTTTAAGCAATGTTTATTTTGACACCGGAAAATCAAGTTTAAAACCCAGCTCAAGTAAAGCGCTGAATGATTTAGTGGAAGTTTTGAAGTTAAAATCGAGCATGGTTATCGAAATTCAAGGACATACGGATGATGTAGGCCAAGCCGGAGATAATTTACGTTTATCGCAACAACGTGCGGAAGCCGTGAAAACTTATCTTAGCCAGAAAGGTATTGCAGCTAAACGAATACGGGCGGTTGGTTACGGTTCATTGGAGCCTATTGCAGATAATTCAAGCGAGGAGGGCAGATCGAAAAACAGAAGAACCAGTTTGAAAGTGATCAGCGAATGAACTAGTGTGAACCCCAACGGTAACTGGGATTTTCTAAACCCGCTAAATCAATTATACGGTTAACTACTGTCATTGCTACTTCATCAATCGATTTTGGGTTATTGTAAAATGATGGCGAAGCTGGACAGATAATTGCTCCTGCTTCGGTAACGGTCTTCATGTTGTTGATGTGAATTAAACTTAAAGGCGTATCGCGTGTTACTAAAATTAATTTTCTTCGTTCTTTTAGAATAACATCGGCTGCTCTGGTGATTAAATCATTACTGATTCCTGTCGATATTCTGGCCAAAGTTCCCATGCTACACGGACAAATAATCATAGTATTGTATTGGGCTGAACCGCTGGCAAATGGTGCATAAAAATCCATTTTGCTGTATAATTTTACGCCCTCCGGTAATTGAAACTCCTCCTGCAATTCTTCTTTCCAAACCGTGTTAGCATTATCACTCATCACCAAAGCCAATTCTTCAATTTGATTATTTAAAGCGCCAAGACGATGTAAAAGTAATTTGGCATAAATACTTCCGCTGGCACCGGTAATGGCTACCACCATTTTATTTTTCTTCGGGTTCACGATTTTTTTTCTTTAAGTCGAGTTTATATCCAATCATAAAGGTAAGCACATTGTTGTATAATCCCTTATTAAAAAATGCGGCAACGGCATTGGGGTAAAATACGGCATTGGCAATTACCCCGTAACTTCGAATGGGCGTAATGGAATTGGAGGAACGTACTTCTACAAAAAATTTCTTTTTGATTAATTTACCCAAGGCAATATTCAAACCCAGTTCATAATTCTCAAAGGGATAAACACCGGTCCAATCTCCTCTTTCCGTTTCTTCGTAATATGAAATTAAGTAAGCAAAAGATGGACCACCACATAAATAAAAATCTTTATTCAGCTGTAAGTTGAGTGACAAAGGTAAATCCAGATAATTCAGATTCACAAAGTAAAAACTATAATCGTTTTTTTCGGGATTGGGATTGTGGCGCGAGCCTTTTTGAGAAAAATAGAAACCCTGATCTATACTTAATCTTTTACTCAATCGGGCATTTACCGATAAGCCACCAAACACACCGGCTTTATTAAATCCGTTGTAACTGTCGCCATGTATTTGCGCGCCGTTTAAACCAATTGCGGGACGCAAAGAAAAAACATTTTCTTTTTGGTCTTGCGCAAAAGCGTTCATATTTGAAATGAGGAGAAACAGTGCCCCTAAATAATACGGACAAAAAAAGTGACGGAGAATATTATTTTTCTTTTTTATCAATTAAAATTTATATCCGAATCCAATGGCAAAAGTTGAAATAATTTGGACACGCGGACCAAAAATATCATTCTTATGATCATACTTACCATCCTGATTCCAATCGCGTTTTATAGTAATATCATCATCATATAACATTTGAGATATGATTGTAGCCGTAAAATATTTATTCAGTTTAAAAGTGATTAAGTTATTAAACACGATGTCAATATTTTCGGGATTGTTCATGTAATTCGAGAATAAATCGAGATAAGAGTCAACGTTTACATGTTTTCCAATGTCTTTTTTAAATTTCAAAATGAATCTTCCTCCAAATTCCGTTCTGGTTTTTTTACCCGGAGTGATTATTTTTCCGGCAGTATCCAAAACGGCTTTTTCCACACCGTAGGCGCCGGCATCGGCCAGGTATTGTCTGTCAACCACGGTTATTTTTCCGGCAAGAGGTGCAAAAGTAGCGGTGAAATATTGTGTTGGTTTAAAATCAAGACCAATGGCCAACTGAATATATCCGGGCGACATAAAATCAGAAGTAGCATCGCCTGCAATAGAATCGCCCACATAATTATAACCCGGTGCTAATTGTGAACGAAAATCGGCCTGTGCCGCATAAAACCAATATTTATTAAATGCATTGAGATTATATTTGGTGACAGCAAATAACTGATCAATATTCTTTTTAAAAATTTTGGCTTCACCGGGTTTTATTAATCCGTATTGCGCATCAATTTTATTCAGCCAATAATGTTTTCCTTTTTTGTATTCTAATTGCGCATTGATAATGGCATTGATGGCCACATTGTCTTGTCCACCACCTTGCCAATTACTTAATGCCGTTTGGCTGGCATTTAAGCCGAGAAATCCGGTAGATTTCCAAGAGGTGTCTTTTTGCGTTTTGGTTTTTAAAGAATCGGGATTTGCATTTTGCCCCATGGCAAAAATGGAAATTAAACAGAAAAGCAGTGCGGTTTTTTCATTTTAAGTATATGTTTTTTTTATGTTGTATAAAGTATCGCGTTCAACAGGAATGCGATTTACATTTTGAATGAGTTCCACTAATTGTTCGGTAGTAAGTTTTGGATTTTGTTCTTCGGCGCCGGCCATGCTGTAAATTTTGGTGGTATCATCAATAGTTCCGTCTAAATCATCTGTGCCGAAATTGAGGGAGAGCTGTGCAGTTTTTCTCCCAATCATAGCCCAATACGCTTTAATGTGATCAAAATTATCCAAATAAATTCGGGAGATGGCGTAATTTCGCAGGTCTTCAATTACACTCACTTCGGGCACATGAGCCATTTCGTTTTCCTTATTGCGAAATTTTAGGGGAATGAAGGCATTGAATCCTTTAGTTTTGTCTTGCAATTGTCTTAACCTGTCCATATGATCAATGCGATGTTCAAAGCTTTCTATATGTCCGTACAGCATGGTTGCGTTAGAGAAATTTCCCATTTGGTGCCAGGTTTCATGAATTTCAAGCCATTCTTCCGCTGTACATTTACCTCCGGCAATTTGGTCGCGTATTGTTTTATCAAAAATTTCAGCGCCTCCTCCGGGTAAACTGTCTAATCCTGCATTTTTCATAATTTGCAATCCTTCTTTATAAGAAAGTTTTGCTTTTTTAAATATGTAATGAAATTCAACCGGGGTTAATGCTTTAATGTGTAAATCGGGACGGTGTTCTTTAATTCGTTGAAATAATTCGGTATAAAATGCAAGATCTTGTTTAGGTACTACGCCTCCCGTGATATGTACTTCAGAAACATTTTTTCCATCGTATTTTTTAATGATGTCCATTATTTCATTCACGCTCAATTCCCATCCGTCTGTTCTGTTTTTTATTAAACGAGAGTAGGAGCAGAAGGAGCAGGAGTAAACACAAACGTTAGTGGGCTCTACATGAAAGTTGTGATTAAAATAAACCAAATTGCCATTTTTCTTTTCCCGAATAAAATTAGCCAGTGTTCCTAAGAAACCTAGTTCACCATGCTTATATAAATAAACGCCCTCTTCAAATGAAATGCGTTGTTGAGCTAATACTTTATTTGCAATTTTTTGCAGCGTATCATCGAGGCCTTTGAATAGGGAGGGATTTAAGTTTTTAGCAGGTGCAATTGACATGGGTTAAAGGTAAGAAATAGATAAATAAAAAAACCCCCGTTGCAACGAGGGTTTTTTAAAATGTTTAAAAAGAAACTATTTTTCTTTTTCAGAAGATGTTTCAGCTGAAGCTTCAGCTTTTTTCTTGCAACAAGATTTTCCTTCAGCTTTTGCGCAACCTTCTTTCTTTTCACCTGCACAAGCTTTTGCTTCTTTTTTGCAACATTCCTTTTTCTTTTTTCCTTTATCGTCGTCACCACAATTTGCGAATGCAGAAGTTGCGAATAAACCGGCGAATGCTGCTAATAATAATACTTTTTTCATAATAAATTTGTTTAAACTAGTTTAGTCAAAGTTAATAATAATAATGTCGGAAAAATGTTAAATTATTACAAGTTAATTAACGTAAATCAACAATATCTAATACTACTAAAATGGCAAATAGCCAATATAGGAGTATAAAATGCAATAATAGATCAATCCAAAAATTGAGTGTTATATCGCCATCGTGTAAATAAACAGCAATTAAGGCCAAAATAGGAAACAGTGATAAAATAACCAGTACAACAATATTAACGTCGCTGTCCTTTTTATTTTTGGAATTAATTAAGCTTATAGAATCATGCGTCTTCAACAGTTTTGAAATGTTAATTTGATTAGACGTAGAAGTATATCCTAATTCAGGATTTGCTGGGTTGTTTAGTTTTGATTGTTTTTTAATAAAGTTTTTAGCCTTTAGTTTCATTTCAGGAGATTGATTTATTGAAGCAACAACAGGCTGCTGTATAAATTCATCAGAAGGGACATTGTTAATTACTACAACTTCCGGTTTTTCAAGTTCTACTTTGGATTGTGATTTAGATTGAATAGTGGTGTTTTTTTGTTTACCGCTATGAGCAATATAATAACCTTTATTGTACTTTCTTTTTACTATGCCGATTTTGCTGGAACAAGAAGCCAACATTAAAACGGCCAAACAGGCGATCGCTAAATTTTTCATATGAATAGGTTTTGGAGTAAAATTAAAAAAATAATTAAACCGAAAGACTATTGTTCAAAAAATGCAGTAATAGGATAATGATCTGTTAATGTTTCGCTGCTGCGCGTAAATTTTAAACATTTCAATTTTTCGCTGTGTAAAATAAAGTCGATTCTGAATTGCGGCCATTTACCGGCATAAGTTCTGCCAAACCCATAGCCTTTCTCCAAAAAACTATCTTCCATGTTTTCGGATAAGGTTTGGTAGGCATAAGAGGCTGCAGTGTCATTAAAATCTCCGCATAAAATAATTGGATATTTGCAGTTGTTCATATGAGCTTTAACTACATCCACTTGTTTGCACCGTAAATTAAAGGCTCTTTTTAAGCGCCTCACAATATTTTTACTTTTTTCAATTTCATTACTGGTGTTTTTATCCGACATCATTTCTTCCATAAACTTGGTGTCTTTATCACTGAATGAAATAGACTGCAAATGGAGATTATAAACGCGAACGGTATCCGAATTAATGACAAGATCGGTAAATATACAACCGTTATTTTCGCTGGTGTTGAATTGAATGGCACCTCTATTGATAATGGGGTATTTACTAAATGTGGCAATTCCCCAATGGTCGGTGCTGTCTTGTGTGAAAATATATTCAACATGATATTCCGGCAATTGAAAAAGTTGAATCACCGTATCAACATTGTGATAATCTTTCGGATTTTCAGAATTGTAAAATTCCTGCAAACAAAGTATGCCCGGATTGTTTTCGGCCAAATTGGAAAAAATAATCGGCCGGGTTTTTTTATTGTTTTTCCAATTGTATAAGTCAAACAACATGCTGTTATAGGTGGTTATTTTTATTAATCCGCTTTTATTTACGGATTCATCTTTAGAAAGATTAAAGTACCGCATAGCAGTAGGCATAGCTATAGCCATGGCCATGATTGGATAAAGTACAATGTGTTTTAACTGAAATAACCAGTAAAAAATAAATAAAAAATTAATAATAAAGATGAAAGGAAAGGCTAATCCAAAAAAGGCGGGAATCCAAAAGAGAACAGGGGGTATGTATTTTGCCGAAACGGAAAAAAGCAAACAGAGCATGAAAAAATAATTAATCCAGAGAATAAATTTGTTGAAACGGGAAAGTTTTTGCTCCCGTTTTAATTCTACATAATCTCTTAAATCGGAAAAATTTATTTTTTTCAAAATAAGTTTACTTTATTGAAGCGATTGCTTCTTCAATGAATAAATAGCTGCTTAATATTTCAGGTTTCCCATCGATAATAGCCACATCATGCTCATAATGCGCGCTTGGTTTACCATCTGCAGTAACAATGGTCCATCCGTCTTTTAATTGTTTAATATCTTTTTTACCCATATTAATCATGGGTTCAATGGCAAAAACCATTCCATCTTTTAATTTGGGTCCGTCTGTTTTCTTACCATAATTGGGTACTTCGGGTTCTTCGTGTAAATTTTTTCCTAAGCCATGTCCTACCAATTCTCTAACTACACCAAATCCGTTTTTTTCGGCATGTTGTTGTATGGCAAAACTAATGTCTCCAACTCGATTGCCGCTAATCATTTGTGCTATTCCTAAATAAAGACATTCTTTGGTAACCTCCATTAATTTCCGAACTTCCGGTTTTACTTCTCCCACAGCAAAAGTATAAGCGTGATCGCCATAAAATCCGTTTTTCTTCACCCCGCAATCCACCGAAATAATATCTCCTTCTTTTAAGGGATTATTGGTGGGTATACCGTGCACAACAGCTTCATTAATGGATATGCATAAAGTGGCCGGAAAATCAATTCCACCGCTTGCGCTTTTGTAACCTTTAAATGCAGGAACGCCGCCATTATCTCTAATATACTCTTCAGCTAACTTATCTAAAAAGAGGGGTGTAACACCGGGTTTAACTTCACGGGCAATCAATCCTAATGTACGCGAAACCATCAGTGCTGATTCGCGCATCAATTCAATTTCTTCTCTGTTTTTTAAATAAATCATTTTCCGAATAATTTTTTAAATAATCCTCCACTTTCTCCTTTGTTATAATTATGATGTGCTTCCGCATTTTTTAATTGATGTAAAAAATCTCCACCTTCGGGATGTAAGTGTTGCCAAACCTCACTCCATCCTAAAAATCCGCCCACGTTTCTATCGTCAATATATATATCGGCTATAATTTTTCTGGAAATATTTTCATCCAGCACTTCTTCGGGATAATTTTTATTCACGGCATAAAACTCAACACCGTTTTGTTTACAATATTCCACAGCTTCATCTAATGTTTTACCGGCTCTGTATGTCCATAGTATTAAACGATGTCCTTTTTTTTGTAATTCTTTTAATGTAGCAAAAGCAAATAACATTTCTTTTCCGATTGCCGGATATTTATGTTCAACAACAGTGCCGTCAAAATCTACGGCAATTATTTTTCCTTCGTTGCTTAATAAGTTGCTCATTTTATAAATTTTTTACGGATTGAATACTCATATCGTTGTTTAATTCGTAAAGGCGGGGTTGAGCGGTTCCTATTTCAAATTCTAATATTTGCGCGGGTGTCATCTTTTCCAAATACATAATCAAGGCACGTAAACTATTGCCATGGGCTGTAATAATTACATTTTTACCCGCCTTTAATTTGGGAACAATTTCTTTTTCGAAATAGGGAAGTACTCTTTCTGCTGTATCTTTTAAACTTTCGCCATTAGGCGGTGGAATATCAAAACTTCTTCTCCATATTTTCACCTGATCGTCTCCGTATTTTTTTGCGGTTTCTGCTTTATCCAATCCCTGCAAGTCACCATACATTCTTTCATTTAAAGCTGCATCGTAAATTGGAGTAAGTGGAGTATGACCTGCAGCCTGCATGGCCAGTGTTAAGGTTTTTTGCGCGCGGATGAGGGCAGAGGAGTAAGCATAATCAAATTGAAAGCCTTTAATTTTTTCACCTGCAGTTTTTGCTTCTTCAATTCCTTTTGGTGATAAATCTACATCCACCCATCCGGTAAATTTATTTTCCAGATTCCAAACACTTTGTCCGTGACGAAATATTACTAATTGTGCCATAATTTCAATGGCCAAATATAAGATTTAATTAAAAATGAATCGGGTAAAAAAATACCTAATTTTTAAATAGAAATGCTATTGTGAGCTACCTTGAAAATCACACACACATCTGAATCCCAGCCAAGCTGTTGTTCCGGTATAGGGAATATCATTTCCTGCTCTGCACTCTTCAAATAAATGTCTCCATCCTCCACCTTTGCAAATGCCTTTTTCGGCAGTCATTTCGGCTACATTGCCAAATAAATTATAAATTCCGAATCTGTTTTTTTGATAGGACAATATCGGTGCAGTTACATCTGCGGGATTGTTGGGTGTGTTAGCTGCATCGACGCTATCGGCGGCATACCTGTGATTAAATAAAATACAACCTTTGCTATTTCTGGCATATCCATACATTATATCTACACCACCCAAACTGATTTTTTCCCATTCTTCTTTGCTGGGTAATCGGTAATTAATTTTTAAATCTTTTTTATAACGGATGATATAAAATTCTTTTACTTTTTCTGTCCGCCATTTACAAAAAGCTAAGGCTTGTTCGTAGCTGATGCCAACCACCGGATAATCACGATACGCCGGGTGTCGATAATAATATTGCACATAGGGTTCGTTGCTGGAATTTTTTTGTCGCCATACCAAAGTATCGGGTAACACGGCAATATGTTCCTTAGAAAATTTTCCGTATTTAATTTTTGTGGCAGTTTCAAACTCTCTCCAGGCAGCGTTACTGATTTCGGCTTCGTCAGCAAAAAAGTTTTCGGTAATTGAAACTGTGCCGGGTGGTATAAATTTTTTAGGTTTGAAAAAAGTAAAAGAAAAACAGAAGCTTAAAAGCAGAAATAACCCGGACAAATAAATGTACTTTTTAAAACTTATCATTTAGGATTCTAATGCTTTTCTGAAATCAGCTACGTTTCCTGATTTTTCGGTTATATCACTTACTTTAAATTTGTTTTGTGTTTTGATTAAAGTCTGACTTACTTCATCTTTTTCAACTTTATAAATATTAGCACCGGCAAATACGATGATAGAATAAGATTCGTTTTTATCAAATGATAAAGTATTAAAACTTGGAGCTTGATATGTACCAACCATATTTTTAGTATGATTAACTACATACACATCTGTTGGAAAAACTGGCTTTAAGTCGGCCGTCACAAAGATAGGCTGAATGGGATTTACCATTGGTGCATAATGCGGACAATCAGAATTAAAAACACCAAATTTACTAAGATTAAATATTCTTCGCGTGAAAGTAGAATTGTTTAAGTTATTTCTGTTCTTATCCAATTCCTTCACTAAATTTTGTTGATATTCTACAGCTTTTTTGGCTTTCAATTTTTCGTATTCTTCTTTTTTCATCGCTATATCTTTCAAATACGCATCTTTCTTTTTCTCCATTTCCTCAAGCAATAATTTTTCATCATTTATTCTTTTCCCGGCAATGGCTTTATAATTTTCAAATTTCTTTTCATATTCACTTTGCGCTTTGGCATAATCATTTCCGGTAAGCACAGGATATACTACCAGTTTTTCAACGCGTTGATTATAGCGAAGCGTTAGTAAATAATTTACGCCTTTTGTGGGTCCTTCACTAATTTTTACATCGTGCCAGGTAATGGCATTCATCTCAGGCGTATAGTTTTTATTTTCGTTGCCCAATTCAAATACAAAATTTCCAAAGGCCTTTAATTCCGGAAAATCATCGGTACTGGCATCAATATTAAAAGTTTGTTTACCACTGGCTTTGCGAGGCTTCAATGGCTCTTTGTATTTAGGAAGAGCTGCCGTTTTTTTGCTGTACACTACTTTAACAGAATCAATTTTTTTAGGAATAATAACTTCTATTTCTTTTTTCAGTGTTTTTAACTTTTGACTTCCCCCTTCTAAATTATGACTTCCGCCTTCTAAATTTTCTAAGTTGTCTCTTCGTAAATATTCCCAATTTTGTTTAAGTGTATCCAAATAGTATTGATTAAATCGGTCTTGCGGATTAGCAGAAGCCAGTTCAACTTCTATTTCGTTGCGAATAAAAACCGGATCTCCGTTTTGCGAGCCTTTAATGTCAAACATGCCGGCACTTTCTAAATTGTATTTTTTTCCCGCACTATCATAAGCCATAGGAATACCGCTGGCAATAATATC
The DNA here is from genome assembly GCA_016715905.1 of Sphingobacteriaceae bacterium. Lineage (NCBI taxonomy): Bacteria > Pseudomonadati > Bacteroidota > Sphingobacteriia > Sphingobacteriales > Sphingobacteriaceae > Sphingobacteriaceae bacterium. The sequence continues at coordinate 646,575 of JADJXI010000003.1, forward strand.
GGCTTTATCATGAAATTCGCGATACTCAATGGTTACTTCGCCTACAATTTCTTTTCCGTTTTTATCTACGAATGCATTTTTTGGAATTTTTATTTTGCTGGAAGAAGGATGATTTATTTCTCCACCCGAACGACTATCAACTTTGTATTTGGAATAAGCAATATTGAGTTTAGCAGAAGGCGGTGCAATGAATTTCCTTTCTTGATTCTTGTTTTTTGTTGGAAGTGGAGAATTTTGAGTAATTAATGTTTCATTCGTTTTTGATTTTTCGGATTGGTTATGGAATAAACTGAGGTAAGTAACGGTGCAAATCACTGTGGCACCTGCAATAACGGCGGAGTATCGGACTTTTTTGCTCTTCCACCAACTCTTGTCGTGTTTCGCTTTATTTATACTTTGTTCTTTAAACTGATTAACCAGCTTTTCGAAATTTTTGTGTTTATTGATCTCTTCATCACTTACTTTCGGACGATCAATATTAAATTTTGGTTCCATTAGGTTTTGAGTTTGCTCAATTGTTTTTTTAGTTTTTCAATAATCCTGTACATGCGTACTTTAGCGTTTACCTCGGTGATATTCATAATCTCCGCAATTTCTTTAAAAGCTCTTTTTTCAAAGAAACGTAATTCCACCATTTGCAATTCCTCTTCTTTTAATTCTTGAATTAATTTTTTAATAGCCGGAATATATTCTTCAAAAAAAGGTTCTTCATTTTCCTCACAGATATATCTTAAATCACTCACATCTGCATTAATGGCTCTTTTATCTTTATTCATTCTGAATAACTGCATGAGTTCATTGTATGCGATACGATATAACCAACTTGCGAATGGCACACCTTTAAATTGATAAGTAGAAAGGTTGCTGAGTGCTTTTAAAAAAACCTGACTCGTTAAATCGAAGGCAGTTTCTTTATCATCCATCCGCTGATACAAATAATTAAATATTTGTTTGTAATACTTATCATACAAAGGAGCGAATTGTTGAGGATTAAGTTTTGCAGCCTCAATGATGGTCATTTCTTCAAGCAACTGATCGTTGGTATGATGATAGTGGGGATTTATGGCTGCAGCTTTTAAACTCATTACAAGGTTATAAGGCAAACAGGCATTTGGGGTTACGCCAGGATTTCAAAAAACTTTAACTATATAAGTAAGTACCTGAACCTCAGTTACAATATTTACACATGGAATGAGTGAAACATTGTTAATTTTGGGTGAAATGAACTTTTTAATGAGTGAATGGAGCAAAAAGGAAGGTATATGGAATAAATGTTCCGCTTCAAAAGCTATTTTTCGGGCATGTTTTTGCCATTAATTCACAATCCACTTATGAAAGAAAACTAGCCACCTGAACATTTTAAGAATTGCCCGTATTAAAAATTGCCTAACTTGGTATAAACAAAATTTTATGAAAAAAATATTTACGTTTTTATTGGTGATGGGAATTTATATTATGAATTCTCAATGTAGTTATACTATGGATATTCTAAGTCAAAATGGATATACGATTACCTGTGCAAATCCAACCATAAATTTAATTGCAATACAAAATTCAAATTACTTTTATCCAAATCATCTATGGACGGGACCTTCTTTCACTACCAATCTTCCCTACGCGAACGTTACTCAGCCGGGAATTTATACTTTAACAATTAGCGAAGGAATTACGAATTGTACTTTGACAACAACCGTTTCAATTGGAATAAATACAGCAGTTCCATCTTCATCAGTATTTCCAAATTCCGCTTCTGTTACCTGTAATAATCCGGTTACTTTTACCGCAATGGCTCTTACTCCAACATCCAATATTATGCACTCGTGGTACGTACCAGTAAGTCCATTTCCAAATGGTAATGAGAGTTATTTGAGCATTAATGTCACTGAAGTAACTAATTTTTACTCAGGACCTGGGGTTTACACACATAAACTTAAAGATTTAACAAATGGATGTTTTGTAACCCAAACCGTTAGTGTAACTTCTCCAGATGCCTATCCAACTTTTTCATTAGGTTCTTCAACCAACTATTCTTTCGGCTGTGCGCCATTAAATCAAACTACTATTTCTATCATTAATCCGGTTTCTACACAAACACCACCTGCAACTTGTAGTTACACTTTTATGGCACCTACATTTACCGGTATAGTTACGCCAAGTGTTATTTTAGGAAATAATTCTTCAACTGTTACTACTAGCCCAGGAACATGGTCAATAATTGTTCAGGATAATTCTAATTTTTGCCGAACTATGGTGGATGTTACTGTAAGTCAAAATACATTGGTTCCAAATGTGATAGCTTCAATACCGGCAAATACTTTAACTTGTAATAATCCTACATTTTTAACTCAAGGATTTTCTAGCACAAAACACTCAATAATTAGTTGGCAGGTTCCAATTCTTGGGCAACCTTTGACAACGACCTTGATTATTGGAGACATTTCTAACGGCCCACCGACAAGCACCATAGCCTTGTTTTATGCGAATTTTACTGTCGTTGCCACAAATTCAATAAACGGATGTCAAACATCTTCAATCATTCCCATCTACCAGGATTTTCGTGCCCCAAAATCCATTCCTGCAATTACAGGAACGCCAACTTCATTTTGTAAACCCGGTGATGTGGTTACGCTCAACTCCAATAATTCTTATGTAACTTCTGCGGGTCCGAGTCCGAGTATTATCGTCAATTCATGGATGGGTCCGGCTCCCCAAACCAGTGCAAGTACCAGCACTTATTCGGCTTATGTTACGGGTAATTATTCTTTAACAGTGGAAGATAGTTATAACGGCTGTAAAACCACCAGCATTATCAATGTACCCACTAACGCTCCGCGGTTTGGTTTACAGGGCACAGCTCCAAGCAGTTCGGCGAGTTGTGATGGAACAGTAATTGTAACTACACAAATTCCCAATGGCTATACTTTGTCTGCCACCACCGGTTTGTTAGATGGAACTACCATTAGTAATTTATGTTACGGTTGGTTAAAAGTATGCATGACCTTTACAGCCGGAGAATGTTACGCTTGTGATTCTATTTTGATCAATGCAGCCACTTCAATACGAGAAATTAATTTTAAGGATGAGATTTTGATTTATCCGAATCCGAGCAACGGAACTTTCTATATTAAAAACACATCAGGTAAATCAGCCACTATAAAAATATTTAATGTAGAAGGGAGGCAGGTTTCGGTGGCTGAGGCACTCGAAGCCACCGGCTCAGGAGCGTCGACCCTTCGAGAACCTCAGGGTCCGAAGTATTTGGAAATAAAAAATTTAAATGCCGGAATTTATTTTGTTGAGGTGAATATTGATGGATCGATAATCAGAAAAAAGATAGTGGTGTTGAAATAGTTTTCATTTTCTGAAAAGTCAAATATTTCATAAAATGAAAGCGTGTCAGGCGCCCAATAAACAAATATTCCTGCAATTATTTTTTTTCGCTAAGTAATTTTTTATACAACTTATCCATATCCGAACACAAGCGTTCGTAAGAGAATTTTTTAATGATCTCTTCCTGTCCCATTTTTGCATTCGCGCTAAAAATTTCAATATTTTGAAGGGCTTTTAAAAGATTTTGAGAAAATGCTGTTAAATCTCCTTTCGGAGAAAGCAAACCGCATTGTGGATTTAAAATATCTTCAATACCTCCTACATTAGTACTCACCACAAACTTACCCGCAGCCTGCGCTTCAATTAAGCTTACGGGTGTACCTTCATTATCGGAGCTCATACATACCAAATCAAAAGCCGGCAAAACCTGTTCCACTTCTTTTTCCCAACCCGCAAAAATAAAATCGGCGGTTAAGCCGGTATAACTTAATCCTTCCGATTTAATCAATTGTTGCATTTCATTTTTTAAAGGTCCATCGCCCACAAAAACAGCCTGAATTTTTTTTGCCGTGAAATTTTTAAGTACAAAAGCAACAGCTTTTATAAATAAAAAATGATTTTTTATGGGTGCAAATCTCCCAATAATGCCTATTAAAATAGTGTTTTCATCCACCGTATATTTATCACGAAACTTGCTGCGTTTTTCGGCTGCATTTTCCTGAAACTTGGCTAAGTCGAAACCAAGCGGAATAACATGAATTTTTTCGGGTGCACAAATTTTATAAACTTCGCTTAGTTCTTTTTTTTGAATTTCGCTGATGGCCACAATGGCACTGGATCGGGAAGCAAAATATTTTTCGAGACGAATAATGAACGCAGTTTTTAATTTAGAAAAGTAACTGTGGAAAACATGGCCATGAAAAGTATGCACTATAACAGGCACTTTACAACGTATGGCAGCCAAACGGCCAATGGCGCCGGCTTTGCTGGCGTGGGTATGAATAATGTCGGGTTTAAATTCCTGTATAATTTTTTTAATTCGTAAATAAGCAAAGTAATCATTTAGCGGATTAATGCTACGTTGCATTTCGGAAATAACTAAGGGTTTTAATCCTAAATTTTCAGCAATGTAGAGTGAGCTCACTTCACCGGGTTCTTCAGGTCCGCCTGCCAATAGCGTGTTATAAGCAGGTTCAAGAAACTTACTTAAGTACGAAACGTTATAGCTCGGTCCTCCTAAATTAAAGCGGTTGATTATACGTAAAATTTTTGGCAAAAAGCTTTATAATTTAAATTGTAAATATACTTTATTCAATGTGTAAAAAATAATTAACTTTATTGACTTAATTTGAAAATAGGATTTAAATATTACCTGCTTATTTTTTGCGTATTTTCCTTAGCACTTGGTGCGCAGCAATTGCGTTTTAAACACATCACCAACGAAGATGGATTAAGTTCGTTAATGGTGAACTGCATTTTGCAGGATGATAAAGGCTTTATGTGGTTTGGTACACAAGACGGATTAAACCGTTACGATGGTTATCAGTTTAAAGTATATAAAAATGACCCAACCGATTTAAACTCTTTAAACAGCAGTGAAATTACGGCTGTGAATCAAATCAGACCCGATTTAATGGTAATTGGAACAAGGGAAGGTTTAAATTATTTTAACCCGGTTAATGAAACATTCACTTCCCTTAGACATTTAAAACCATTAAAAAGTAAAATAAATTGCATTATTAAAGCCGATGAAAAAAACGCATGGATAGGCTGTGAAGACGGATTATTTTTATTGAATATTGAGCAAAAAACAATAAGGAATTATGAATTTGTTGTTAAGCAAAAAATAAGTGTTAATGCAATTGCCGTATTAAAAGGTAAGGTTTTTGTAGGCACTAATGGTGACGGTTTATGGTTAATTGATCATGGAAACGCAAGTAAAGTAGACTTTACAGATGAAGAATTGATTGAAGTAAAAGCGCAGGAACTTGATGTAATAACGGATATTAAAGAATATGCCGGAAAATTATATTTGGGAACTTACGGTTACGGTATTTTTAAGATGGACGATAGCGGGGAATTAGAAAAGCGAATTTGGATGGTGGAAGGTAATAAACCCGATGGTGGAAACTTTATTAAGAAAATGGACATACGTGACAGTAAGATGTATGTAGCCAGTACCTACGGATTTTTTATATGCAATTTACTTTCCGAAAAAATATTAACCACCATTCATAAAAATGAAAAACTTGGAGATCAAAGTTTGTCAGGTGAAAAAATTGAAAGTTTATTTATTGATAAGGTAAAGAATATCTGGGTAGGATTTAGTACCGAAGGAATAAATGTTTCCTTTTTTCAGGCGCAAAAATTTCCGGAAGCCAATAATGGATTGGATTTGAGTATCGGAAATATATATGCTTTTTGTGAGGATGCTAATGAAAATTTAATGATTGGTGGCGTACAAACATTACACTATTTTGATAAGCACAGCAATTTAAAAAAGAATTTAACCGGTTTATTAAAAGGTGGAGCCGCAATTTGTATTTACAATCAAGATCCTAAGTTTTATTGGATAGGAACATGGGGTAACGGCCTTTATCGATTAAATGTAGAGATGGGAGAATTTAAACAAGTAATCAGCAACAAAGAAGGAGGAACCATTTTATGTTTAGTTCCGGATGGGGAAGGTAATTTGTATGCCGGCACCGTTGGAGATGGATATTTTAAAGTAAACATGCAGGATTTATCGTTTGAACAATTTAAAAATGATCCTGCATTAAAGGAATTTAATATTAATGCCATTTATCAAGATAGAACAAAACATGTTTGGTTGGGAACCTATGATGGCGGGTTAATGAAAACAGAAGGCTTTCCGAAAAACGGAAAATTTCATATATCAAAAATTTATAAAAATGAAGGCAAGGCAGGTGATATTGCATCCAACACAATATTGGCCATGAATGAAGATTTAAAAGGAAATATTTGGTTTGCCACAAGCGCAGGTGTAAGCAGATTGGCACCTAACGGAAAATTTGTGAGTTATTATGAGAAAGACGGATTAGCTAATGCGTATTTATATTCCATTCTTCGTGATAGTATTGGTCATTTCTGGATGAGTTGCAATAAAGGTTTAATTAAATTTAATCCTCTGTTACCTGAAAAAGATATTATTTTCAGAAATTATGATGTAAAAGACGGACTCATCAATTCAGAACACAATAGCGGCGCAGCATTATTAGGCACTTCAGGTAAAATGTACTTTGGCGGATCAAACGGATTCAATGCGTTCAGGCCCGCACAAATAAAAGATAATTTTAATGCGCCGGGTGTTTATGTGGTGTCTTATCAGCGAGGAGGCTTGGATGTACCGCTCGATTCGAGTATTACCTATAAAAAGAATATTGAGCTGGAGTGGCGTGAAAATTATTTGCAGTTTGAAGTGGTGGCATTAGACTACACGGATCCAAGTAAAAATAAATTTAAATTTATGTTGGAAGGTTATGATAAAGATTGGTCGGCTCCTTCCAATGTAAGATATATATCATATACCCAATTATCAGGAGGAGATTACACCTTTAAAGTAAAAGCCGCCAATAACGATGGGGTTTGGAATGAAACTCCGTTTGAAATTAAGATAAGCGTTATACCACCTTTTTGGAAAACCAAGATATTTTATGTTTTGGTTGTGCTGATTATTATTGCAGGAGTATATGGATTTACGCAATACAGAACTAAAAGTATCATGCGTGAAAATAAAATTCTGGAAAACAGAGTAGAAGAGCGGACCAAAGAATTGGCCGAAAAAAACAGAGATATTACCAGCAGTATTGAGTATGCCAAACGGATTCAAGAAGCTATTTTACCTTCGCAGGATGACATATTTAAAAAATTGAAAGGCGCATTTATATTGTATAAGCCCAAGGACATTGTAAGTGGAGATTTTTATTGGTTTGGAGAAAAAAATAATCAGAAAGTTTTTGCTGTGGTAGATTGTACCGGGCATGGTGTGCCCGGAGCTTTTATGAGTATGATAGGTCACAATTTACTTAATCAGATTGTTTTAGAAAAAGGAATCACAGCGCCGGATGAAGTGTTGAATAATTTACATAAAGGTGTACAAGATGCATTAAGACAAGGCCAAAATGAAATTACTACCAATGATGGAATGGATTTATCTTTAATTACATTTAATGATCAAACCGGAGAAATTCATTGGGCGGGAGCCAACCGACCTTTGGTTATGGTGAGTAATAAGGGAGAGTTTAATAAGATTGAAGGAGATAAATATCCGGTAGGTGGTGCGCAAATAAACAGCGTACGCAAATTCACTAAACATGAAATTAATGTGAGCGGACCCACAATGCTTTATTTATTCAGCGATGGATATGCAGATCAATTTGGAGGAGATCGCGGAAAGAAATTTATGGTTAAAAAATATTATGATGTTTTAAAAGAAATACATTTAAAATTCCCTGAAGAGCAAAAGCAAATTTTACTTAGTGAATTTGAAACATGGCGCAAAAATCACGAACAGGTTGATGACGTTTTAGTTGCCGGTATTGCGATTTAAAAATATTATGTTATTTTTGTATTAATTCAAATTATTATGAAAAAATCAATTCAATTAATTTTACTTGTTTGCGGGCTTGCAACTCTTATTTTAAACGGATGTAAGAAAAAAGAAACTATTGATGTTGATAATGAAACGCAGTCAGCTTTGGATAATGCCATTGCTGATCAAGAATTCGCCGGAATTGTACCTACCACCAACAATCATGCAATTAACACCAAGGGTACGGGCGCTCAAAACGGAAAAATGGCTGCTCCTTGTGATACATTAAGTAAAATAAGCGGCGATACGTTATTTGGAACAATAGGTCATGTTGATCCTGTTTTTGAATTGAATTTAGGAGGTGCTTGCGGGCAATCTTTTACAGATGGAAAAATTCGTTCGGGTAAATGGCAAATACGTTTAACTAATAAAATTAAAATAGCCGGTGCCAAAATGATTATTAAATTAATCAATCATAAAGCTAGTGGAATAACCTATTCTTGTGATAGCATAGTAGTAACTACACTTTCTTTCACTCCTAATTTTGTTAAGTTCAATTATAAATTAATAAATGGGCAATGTCAAGGACCGGGATGGACCATTAAATACTCCTCTGACCGTACAATAACGCATTATCCGAAAGGGAATCCGGGAGGTACAGACCCTTATACCGAATTATTTGGCACTTCGGATGGAACGAATAGACAAGGAAGAACTTTTACAGTGAATATCCCTGAGGCTACACCATTGGTAAAGTATAAATCTTGCCAATACATTCAAAGAGGCATTTTAACACTTACTCCAGCTGAATTTAAAGAAAGAAGCATAGATTTTGGTTATAGTGTAGGGTCAAATCCGGCCGGAGGCTGCGATGATGATGCAAGTTTTACAGTAAATGGCAATACAATAGCATTTAAATTAAAATAATTATTATTTTTGCTCTTCTCTAAAAAATGGTAGACGTTTTTGATATATACGAAAAGATGGAAAGAAATAACATTCTTTTGTCTTTTAAAGGTGAAATAACGTCTGATTTATTAACCTCTATACTTCAGATTATGGAAAATAAGATGGAGAATTTACAAGAGGAGCCTAAGATGAGGAAAAAGGTTTACAATGTATTAGTGGAATGTTTACAAAATCTTTACCATCATTTAGATGATGTGGCTGAAGGGCAAACCAATGATAAAATTCGTTCCGCAATCTTTATGATTGGGAAAATGGATAATAAATATTCCATTTTCACAGGAAATTACATTTTAAATGAAAACATTCACGGTTTAAAAAACCGTTTAGATGAAGTTAATTCGTTAAATAAGGAAGAATTAAAAGAATATTACAAGAAAGTGCTAAATAATGGCGAAATGTCATTAAAAGGCGGGGGTGGATTAGGAATGATTGACATTGCCAGAAAAACTGGTGAAAAATTAGACTATAATTTTTTGGAAATTGACAATAAAGTTTCTTTCTTTACATTAAATATCAAAATTACACAACAACAAAACTAATAAACAAAAAATACAATTATGGATAAGTATTCAATTGAAGGCACACCGAAAACACCAAGCATTACATTCGATCTTGCCGGTGGAGTTTTAGAAATTAAAGGGCGTTCAATACCTGAAAATTCAATCGAGTTTTATAAACCTTTGGTTGACTCTTTAGATAAGTATTCAAGCGCTGCAAAATCTGCTACAACAGTAAATGTTCAGTTGGAATATTTTAACACTTCCTCTTCAAAGTGTATTCTTGATGTTTTCAAAAAATTGGAAGGCATTCATAAAGGAGGTAGTGCAGTAACAATCAACTGGCATTATGAAGAAGATGATGAAGATATGTTAGAAGCCGGTGAAGATTATCAGGCAATTATTAATGTGCCATTTAAGATGGTAATGGTTAACGAATAATCATAAAATTATGAGTATTAAACCCCCGCCCAACGGGGGTTTTTTTATTATATTTGCTCTCCGAAAATTTAATCATATGTCAAGTAAAATTGTAGAGTTATTGGGTGGTAAAGCTGATGATCTTTTGAAGCACACCTGCAAAACAATTTCAAAAGAATCCATTCATCTTCCGGGTGATGATTTTGTAGACCGGATTTTTATGGGTTCAAATAGAAATCCACAAGTGCTTAGAAGCTTACAGCAATTGTATGGAACAGGTAGATTGGCCAATACCGGATACATGAGTATTTTACCCGTAGATCAGGGAATTGAACATAGTGCCGGCGCCAGTTTTGCTCCAAACCCTATTTATTTTGATAGTGAAAATATTGTGAAGCTTGCCCTCGAAGGAGGATGTAATGCAGTTGCATCAACTTATGGCGTGTTAGGTTCCGTTTCAAGAAAATATGCGCATAAAATCCCATTCATCGTTAAAATAAATCATAATGAGTTTATAAGCTATCCGAATAAGTTTGATCAAATCATGTTTGGTACGATTAAAGATGCTTGGAATATGGGGGCTGTAGCTGTAGGTGCTACTATTTATTTTGGATCGGCTGAGAGTGGAAAACAAATTGTTGAAGTGGCAAAGGCTTTTGAAATGGCACATGAATTAGGTATGGCTACCGTTTTGTGGTGTTATACCCGAAATAGCGCATTTAAAAAAGATGGAGTAGATTACCATACTGCTGCCGATTTATCATCACAAGCAAATCATTTAGGAGTAACTATTCAGGCCGACATCATCAAACAAAAACTTTCTGATAAAAATGGAGGGTATACGGCAGTTGGACATGGAAAAACACACCCAAAAGTATATAGTGAATTAACCACCGATCATCCAATTGATCTTTGTCGTTACCAAGTTGCGAACTGTTATATGGGTAGAATGGGATTGATAAACAGCGGAGGTGAAAGTAAAGGAGAAAGCGATTTATCAGAAGCAGTAACCACTGCGGTAATTAATAAACGCGCAGGCGGACAAGGCTTAATAAGTGGAAGAAAAGCTTTTCAGAAACCGATAAAAGATGGAATTCAGCTGTTAAACACTATTCAGGATGTGTATTTGGATAAATCCATTACAATTGCTTAACATTTTATTTAATTTTTAAAAAAGAAAATGGGTTGGTTTAAGAGATTAAAAGAAGGGATTACTACTTCTACCAAAGAGAAAAAAGAAACGCCGGAAGGACTTTGGTACAAATGCTCATCATGCAAAAAAATTCATACTTCCGATGAACATGTTCAAAATAAACATGTTTGCATCGATTGCGGTTATCACGAACGTATAGGCAGCAAAGAATATTTTGAAATTATTTTTGATAATAATGCATTTACCGAACTGCATGAAAATTTAGTGAGTGGCGACCCACTGAATTTTACCGATACAAAAAAGTATACTTCCCGATTAAAAGATACGGTAAATAAAACAGGACTAAAAGATGCTTTACGAAGTGCATACGGAAAAGTAAATGGAAATGATTTGGTTATTTGTTGCATGGATTTTAGTTTTATTGGAGGTAGCATGGGAAGTGTAGTTGGAGAAAAAATAGCCCGCTCAATAGATTTTTGTATAAAAACCCGAAGCCCGCTTTTAATTATCAGCAAAAGTGGTGGTGCGCGTATGATGGAAGCTGCATTTAGTTTAATGCAAATGGCTAAAACTTCTGCCAAATTGAGTCAGCTCGCTGCTGAAAAAATTCCATATATATCTTTGTTAACCGATCCTACAACCGGCGGAGTAACCGCAAGTTATGCTATGCTTGGCGATTTAAATATTGCCGAACCGGATTCCTTGATCGGATTTGCAGGACCAAGGGTTGTGAAGGAAACAATTGGTAAAGATTTACCTAAAGGCTTCCAAACCGCGGAGTTTGTTTTAGAACATGGTTTTTTAGATAAAATTGTCCCACGTACAGAGTTGAAGAATCACTTGGGTTCTATGCTTAAAATGTTAAAAAACTAAATATTTTTTAGATAAAGGGCCTTTACAGACCTATAAAGTCTTCATTTTCAACCAACGTTTCGTTATCTTTAATCGTATAATAATAAAAGAGGGCGATTATCACCTTCATTATTGAGACGTTTTAGAAATTTATGAATATTCAGCCTCAGTTAATAGCTTCTTGTATTAAGCGCGAGCGTAAAGCTGAGTATGAACTATATAAAAACACGTATAGTTATTTAATGAGTATTTGTTTGCGTTACACACGCGATAAAGATTCAGCTTCAGAAATGTTGAACGTTGGATTTTTAAAAATTTTAAAAAATCTTGAAAAGTATAACCTGGCTATTCCGTTTAAAGTATGGATTCGCAAAATCATGGTAAATACATTAATTGATGAGTATAGAAAGAATAAAAGAGAAAGAGAAAAAATTACTTACGTTGAAGAGTATTACGATTCTTCTTCTTATGCAGATGCGAATGAAGCATTGAGTAGAATAGATTGTAAACAAATTTATGACTTAATTAATCTCCTGCCTGAAATGAGCAAACAAGTTTTCAATTTGTTTGTAATTGACGGGTACTCTCATAAAGAAGTCGGCGATATGCTTGGCATTAGTGAGGGAACATCTAAGTGGCATTTAAATGCAGCGCGTACTAAATTAAAAGAACAACTAATTGAAAAAAATATTGTAACAACAACCCTGTAAGATGAAACAAGAAGATAAATTCGACAAAATTATCAAAGAGAAGCTCGATGAAAATGAGTTTCCATTTGATGAGTCAAATTGGTTAAAGGCCAGCAAAATGCTGGATGCCGAAAAAGGAGCCAACATTGGTGCTAAAAGCAGTAAATTATTTTTAATGGTAGGCGCAATCCTTATTGGGGTAGCAGCCGGAACTTTCGCCTTTTTATATTTGGGACATCAAGAACAATTACAATCTTTCAATTCCATTACTTTGGATATGAATAATTCTGACAGGGAGAATCATTCAATAAATCAAGTGATAGAATCTGAAAAAGGAGAATTGAGTGAAAACACCTCAATAAATAGTAAGCAATCTGATGCTGGCGCGGAAAATATTTCGAATGAAAGTGCATCTATAAATGCACATGAAGGTTCTATAGCCCAAGGCACTCGTCCCTCAAACACTTCGAATAGAAATCCAACTCTTGGAAATAATTCTTCTAACCCCGGCGGTTCTAATATAGGATCTTCTTCTGTTGGAAAAACTAATATTACCGGTGGGCATTCTACCTACAAACAAAAATCTAATAAGTTGAATAAAAAGGAAACAGAAAATGTTGTTTCGGCTGATGTTTTTCAATCCGCTAACAATTTAGCTTCAACTGCAAGTGCTGATTATCTTGAAATGCATTCTTCTATTTTAGATATGTACACCCGTGAAGAAGCAATCAAGTCAAGTCCAAATGAGTTCATCCGTATAAATGAAGACTATTATAACAAATCCAGAAGAAGATTACATTTTATAAACGCTGAAGCCGGACTTAGTTATTTTAATGGTTGGAATTCCTTGTCACAAAAAGATGCCGCCGGATTAAATTATTTCGCCGGATTGAATTACGGAATTTACATCAAGAAAAAGATGAGCATTAGTGCAGGAATACAGTATTACAATATTTCGCACATCAAAACCGCATTTTACACCAGGCAAAATTTTCAATATGATTTTGGATACAACGGAAATTTCACAAACATTACTACAAACTCGCTTCAATATTTATCCGTTCCGTTACGCGCTTATTATAACATCAGCCGAACAGGAAAGCTGGGTCTGGGTGTAAATGCAGCCTATTTGGTAAATGCAAGCAATACGGTTGAGACCTATACCGAAAGAGATTTAGTTAAAACAAATGTTGTAACTGAAACGAAGAATGGCGTTTTCGAAGGAGTAAATCCGATGAATATTATGTTATCTGCAAATTTCAGTCATCGTTTAAACAGAAGGTGGTTTGTTAATGTTGAATTCAATTACGGATTATCTGATACTTATCAATCGAAAGCAACAGGAAATAATACCAAAGAAAATAATAAGGGAATTCGTGTTGGCCTACAATATACTTTGTTCGAAAAATAATGAAACGTACTATAAATTACATATTATTAATAATTGTTCTTGTTGCATTTTCGTGCAAGAAAAATCCTTTGCCGGATGAGGTAGAGAGTGAAAGTCCGGTATTTTATGTTCAGGCTAATGTTAATGGCACCCATGTGAGATTTGAAGCTGGTAAACAGGAATATTACATGTATTCTTCTCATCATCAGCAAAACAATGGTGTTTATGTATATAAAGCAGAATTAAAACAAAGCAATTGCACAAATTTTTGTGGTTACGGTATTTCATTTTCCATTAACGATGTTGATTCAGTTGCGCAGAATTCGTCAATGAAACCGCAAGATGCATTGTTCATCGGGCAACATCCGTTTAATGATGGAAATTTGCCTGCCTTGGGTTATTATGGAACGTTTGTATCTCCCATGCCAACTGTTGCTGATTTTACCTGGACAATTAACGGTTCTGTACTGCAAACTACAACGCAAGCTATGAGTTATTACTTTGATGAGAATAAAACATATACGGTAGGTTTAAAAGTGAATAAACTTGGTTGTGAATCACAACACAACAATGTCTTTAAAGTTGGAAATCCACTTCAAGGTAACATCGGTGTTTCTAAAACGAACATGCAATACAATTTCAGCGCTATGCCTAACCCAACCGGGGGAAATATTCAATACACCTGGGATTTTGGAGATGGTACTTTTGGTAATTCAGCAAACGAATACCATGAATATCAAACTCCGGGAGATTATATGGTTAAGTTAACTATGATTAAAAGTGGTCTTACTTCTGATACTTGCCTATCACATTATTTAGCCAGAGCATCAACCTTAGATTATTGCCACGCTAATTTTACCAATGCCTTTACCCCTAAATTGAATAGCAAAGCCTTATCAGCCATTACAATAAATTTAACTGATCCCGCAACCGGAGCTGTATATTCTTCGTCGGCTATGGATCAATCTACTTCAAATTCTTTTGAAATCGTTTCTGTGGAGGATTATAAAATGAATGCGAATGGCGACGCCACAAAGAAAATTAAAATTAGATTTAACTGTTCTGTTAAGAGTAATAATTCTGTAATCCAAATCACAAACGGTGAGGCTGTTTTAGCCGTTTCGTATAAATAAGAATATAATTCAGTGCTATCCTAAAGAACTTGTATCTTCGCTGACTTATGTCTGCCTCTATTTCTAAAATAAATCATTTAAAGGAAACCATTGTTTTGGCTTGGCCACTTGTAATAACGCAGTTAGGTCACGTTGTTACCGGCATGGTAGATAATGCCTTTTTAGGACAGTTAGGTGCAACCGAACAGGCGGCAGGAATTTTATGCAATAGCATTTTTATTTTAGTTTTAGTTTTTGGAATTGGAGTAAGTTTTGCCATTACTCCATTAGCAGCCGGGGCAGATGAAAAAAAACTAGAAGAAAAAAAAGTTTCATTATTCAAGAATTCGCTTTACGTTAATTTAGCTATTGCTTCAGTTTGTTTTGGGATTTTATATTTAGCATCACCCTTACTTCATTCAATGAAACAACCGGAAGAGGTAATTGACTTAGCGATGCCTTTTTTTGATGTGGTAATACTTTCGATTATTCCCTTATCCTTATTTTTTACCGGGAAACAATATTGCGAAGGGTTAAGTAATACCACATTAGCACTATACATCAGCGTTTTCGGAAATTTGATTAACATAGTATTAAATTACGGTTTAATTTATGGTAAATTGGGATTACCTGAATTAGGATACATGGGTTCTGCTTGGTCAACTTTTATTGCAAGAGTAATGATGGGTTTTGCGTTTTTATTTATTTTATTTTATGTAAAAGGTAAATGTAATGTAGCCGAACATTACAGAAAAGTAAAAATAAATATTAAGGAATTAAAGGAATTAATGGTGATTGGAATAAATTCGGGATTGCAATTTACTTTTGAAGTGGCAGCCTTTGTAATTGCCGGTTTAATGGCCGGAAGTTTTGGAAAAGAGGCAATGGATGCACATGGTATTTCAATTCAATTAGCGGCTTTTACCTATATGTTTGCAAGCGGCATAAGTAGTGCGGCCACTATTCGGGTGGGGAAATATAACGCAGTAAATGACTGGCAAAATATTTCTAGCAGCGGGAAAACGGCCATAAAACTGGTTGTACTGGTTATGGGCGGGTTTGGGGTTTTGTTTTTAATTTTCAGGAGTATTTTACCTATGGGATTTACAAACGATCCGGATATCATTTCATTATCGTCTAAATTATTAATTATTGCGGCAATTTTTCAATTATTCGACGGGTTGCAGGTAACCGTTATAGGTTTATTAAGGGGATTAGAAGATGTGAAGATTAGCACCTGGGTTACGCTAATAGGTTATTGGGGTATTGCACTGCCGTTGGCGTACTTTTTAGCTTTTTATTGTAAAATGGAAGTAGTTGGAATTTGGATTTCTTTATTGATAAGTTTAGCGCTGGTTGGAATTTCTCTTTTATTTAGATTTAATTTAATACTAAAAAGAAATTTGAAAGTTTAAGTTTCGCTAATTCTCACGTCTTCTATAACCAGTTGTATACTTTTTGTTCCGCGGAATTCATTTTCCTGAATTTTAAAAGCAATATCCATAGGCGTTTTTCTTTGAAAAAAATTCACAAAGTCGCCTTTGTCATAAGCTATAGCCTGAAAACGAAAATTCGGATTGGATTTCTGAAATAACTCAAGCTTTAGGTGATTACTGCCAACAACACGACCCCAACCGGTATCAAAAACATTTCTTGCGCAAAAAATAGGGGTCATGTTTTCAGGGCCATGCGGTGCAAATTGTCTTAAAATGCGAACCAATTTTTCTGTAATTTCGCTTAAATCTATTTCAATATCAATATCAATTTTTGGAATGAGTTGTTGCGGTGTAATGGTTGAACTAACTATTTGCTCAAATTTTTCTCTAAAGGCATTTACGTTTTCGGGTTTCAAAGTTAATCCCGCTGCAAATTTGTGACCACCAAATTGATCGAGCAGATCACTACATTTTTCTATGGCAGAGTAAATATCATATTCCTTCACGCTTCTAGCGCTACCCGTTGCTTTGCCATCGCTTTCTGTTAAGATAATGGTAGGTCTGTAATATTTTTCAATAAGTCTGCTGGCTACAATTCCAATTACGCCTTTATGCCATGATTTATTAAATAATACGATACTGGATTTACCACTTAATTCTTCTCCTTCCAGATATTCTATAGCTTCGTTGGTTGTACCTAAATCCAAATCTTTTCGTTGCGAATTGGTATCATTAATTCGCATGGCCAATTCATTCGCAATTTCATCATCTTCACAAATTAGTAATTCAACAGATTTGGAAGCATGTTCAATTCGTCCTGCTGCATTTATACGGGGTCCTAAAACAAATACCAAAGAGCTGATGTTTACTTCACTTTTTGTTTGGTATAAATTTAAAAGTGCCGCTATACCCGGTCTTGGTTTGGTATTTAATATTTTTAAACCGTGATAAGCCATTACCCGGTTTTCTCCGGTAATGGGTACAATATCTGCGGCTATACTGGTAACGGCCAGGTCTAAATAAGAATAACAAATTTCGGGCGGAAGAATATTTTTGATTGAAAAAGCTTCTATTAGTTTGAAACCGATTCCGGCACCACTTAATTCTTTGTACGGATAATTACAATCGTTTTGTTTTGGGTCTAATACTGCAAATGCATTAGGTACTATTTCACCGGGCAGGTGGTGGTCGCAAATAATAAAGTCAATATTTTTTTTGTTGGCGTATTCAATTTTATCAATTGCTTTTATACCACAGTCAAGCGCAATGATTAATGAGAATTGATTTTCAGCAGCGTAATCAATACCGGCATAGGATATTCCATAGCCTTCCCGGTAACGGTCTGGAATGTAAAATTCAATTTCCTGGATATAGTTTTTAAAAAAGCTGTAAACAATACTTACGGCAGTAGTTCCATCAACATCGTAATCCCCATAAACCAAAACTTTTTCATTTATGGCAATGGCACTATTAATCCGGTGAATGGCCTTTTCCATATTTTTCATTAAGAAGGGGTCGTGTAATTGGCCTAATTCGGGTCTGAAAAATAATCTTGAACTTTCGAAATCTTTAATCCCTCGTTGCATTAAAAGTGTGGCAACAATACGATCAACGCTTAATTCTTGCTGAAGGTGTTCAACAGTTTCTTGATTTGTTGCTGTTATTTCCCACCTTTTTTCCATCTTATGCTATATTATGATAAACGGCTTCTATATCATCGTCTTCTTCCATCTTTTCAATCATGCTCATCACTTCGGCTTCTTGTTCCGGCGTTAACTCTTTTGTAGTAGTAGGAATATAAACTTTGCTGGATTCCAAAACGGCTATCTTTTTTTCTTCGAGTGCAGATTGCATTTTTCCAAAGTCAATAAATTGAGTTTGAATGATAAATTGATTATTTTCTTCATCTACATTCAATTCTTCCAGGCCGTGGTCAATCAATTCTAATTCCAAATCATCTTTATTTAAACCGGCAGCATCTATTTTGAACATTACTTTTCTTTCAAACATAAAACTTACCGACCCATTCGTTCCTAAAGAACCTTCAGCTCTTGAAAAATACATACGTACGCTTGCTACGGTACGTGTTGGATTATTGGTTGTGCATTCTACCAATACCGGAACTCCGTGTGGGGCATAACCTTCATAAATAACCTCTTCATAATTCGCCGAATCTTTTTCACTAGCCCTTTTTATGGCAGCCTCAACATTAGCTTTTGGCATGTTTACTGCCTTAGCATTTTGCATAACCATTCTCAATCTAGGATTAGAATCAGGATTTGGTCCGCCTAATTTAACAGCCATTACAATTTCTCTTCCAATTTTTGTAAAAGCTTTAGCCATTTTAGCATAACGCTTAAACATGGTGGCTTTTCTTTTCTCAAATATTCTTCCCATGGTATTTTTTTAAGGACTACAAAGTTACTTTTTTAATCGATTTGGGGAATAAAAAAAGCAGATTTCGAAATGAAACCTGCTTGTTTTGTATTGAAATTTTATATTAAATACTAAAGAAGAAGTGAGCTACTGCATTCCACACCGGAGGTGTAGTATCGATCCAGTTTCCAATAACTACATTAGCCACAGTTTTAACCTGTAATGTAGTGCGTAAGTGACCAATTACATTGTTAGACGCATCTTGCACATCATAATTATCCATAAACTGACCAACAATAACATTATTGGCATTTTTAATTACTCCATTTTGTTCTATTGAACCAATTTGAACATTATTTGCGTTTGTAATAACGTTGTTATTAATATAACCTCTTACAATTCCGCCAATCATTATTGTTCCGTTTGGATCAACTTGAACATTGGTATTTCCTGTAACAGGAGTAATAGTTTGGGCCTTAAATCCTAAGGTTAATGATAAGAAGGCTAATACGAGTAGTTTTTTCATTTTTAACAGATTTATACCGCTAATTTACCTATTTTTTAGATTCCCAAAAACGCAAAAGGCCCAATTTAAGCCAATAATGAGTATAATATGCTAAAGAGTTAGTGGAAGGTGTATGTTAAAAAGAAAGAAAACAAGCAAATGATACTCTAAATTTTAGGTCGATTTCAGATTGTTCTACTTTTTAGGTCCCAAAATGCTAAAACCCCAAGTCATTCACTTTTATAGTAAGCAAAGCAATATCATCCGGAAAATTCAGGTTTCCCTTAAACTCATTTGCAAAATCTAAAATATTTGAATTAATGATGCCCGGTTTTTCGTTTATATTCTTTTTAATTAATTCTTTCAAGGAATCAAGTTCTAAAGATTTACCTTCAGCGTTTACAGTGTCCGTTAATCCATCGGTATAACAAATTAGTGAAAACTCACTGGCGTAATTAAATATTTCTACATCAATATTGATGATGCGTTCGGTTAAGCCAAGTAAAGTACAGCCATTAATCAGATGGATAAATTTATTTTCGTAATAAAGCAAAGGAGGATTATGGCCGGCATTTACATAAGTTAACTGTTGACTTTTGGTATTTATTTTTCCAAGAAATAAACTTAAAAATTTTTCATGCCGAGCATTGGTAATTACTCGTTTATTGATTTCTAAAATTAGGTCTTTTAAGTTATGGGTATAATTTATTAAGCTATGCAGAGTGGCCTGAATGTTGCTCATCAAAAGTGCGGCTGCAATTCCTTTTCCGCTCACATCAGCAATACAAAAGATATATTCGTGATTATTTAATCGTATAAAATCATAATAGTCTCCTCCAACTTGCTGATGAGGTTGATATAATGCGGCTACTTGTAAAAATTCATTATCGGGGAATTCAGAGGGAAATAACATGTTTTGCATATTTTGCGCAACCTCTAATTCTTTTTGTATTTGGGCCCGGTTCACACTATCCTTAAATAATTTTTTATTCTCAATGGCAACAATAATTAAATTGGTAAGTGTTTGCACAAAGGGGAGGTGTTTAATAGCAGCACTTAATTCTAATTTTTGCTGATCCACATCTCCCATTAAAACATAGGCTAAAGGAAACTGTTTGTGATTTACCGGCACTACGATTTCAAAATTTTTACTTAACTCACCTTTGGTAAAAGTGATGGTTTCAATTTCCGTGATGTTGAGTAACTCCGGTTCAAACTTTAATTCAGAAGCTTCTTCTTTAATTCCATAAGTTAGTATGCATTTCCAGTCCGTGTCAAAACTAAACAACACTAATTTCCCAACTCCTAATCTTTTTTGTAAAATGTCCTGATACAAATCCAGCAAATCCTGAGTAGGCGAATTTCTATTGATTGCTTTTGTAACTTCCAGCAAGGCACTCAGTTTTAATTCCTGAATGTATTTCTGTTCTAATATTTTTGAATTATCATCCAATTCTTATACCAAATACACCAATTCTTTTCCTTTTTTAGAAAATTCGGCTTCAATCCTTTCTTGTAAAGTTGTACTTAAGCGCAAACCAACAAAATCGGCTCTCACCGGAAATCGCTTATAGCTCCTGTCAACTAAAACGAGTGTGCTTAATTTTTTAACGGGTTTATCTAAAAATAGTTTCACGGCATAAATTAGTGTTTTACCGCTATTCATAACATCATCTACCAATACAACTACTTTATTTACATAATCTTTTTCGGTGAAATCAATTTTACTTTCTGTTTTCCAAGGTTCTTCTTTATCCATGGTGATTTTACCTAATTTGAATTTTTGATCGGATATCTTATTTAGTTTTTCAACAAGCACGGCGGCCATTTTATAACCATTCCCATCAATTCCTACTATTAGCAATTCTTTTTCGTTAAAATTATTTTCGTACACCTGATAGGCCAAGCGATTTAATTTTTGAGTGATTTCTAAGGTGTTTAGTATTTGAACCTTTTTTCCCATGCAATTAATATTTATTCGTATTAATAAGCTTTAATTAATTTTTTTAATTTTTCTTTAACCTGATTATTGGGTTCGCATAAAGGTAATCTAACGTAAGCCTTGCATAAATTTAATTCACTAAGTGCATACTTTACTCCACCCGGATTACCATCAGCAAATAACTGATCGGTAACATCCATAATTTTGTAATGTAAGCCACAAGCTTTGTCAAAATTACCCTTTAAACAAAAATTTACCATAGTGCTAAAATCTTTCGGAAAAACCTGCGCCACAACCGAAATAACTCCAACAGCACCTGCAGCCATTGCGGGCAAAGTTAAATTATCATCTCCACTCAAAACCATAAAATCTTTTGGTTTATTTTTAATGATTTTCATTATTTGCTCTATATTCCCACTGGCTTCTTTTGTTGCCACAATATTTTTAAAGTCTTTCGCTATTCGTAATTGAGTTTCCCAAGTTACGTTACTTCCGGTTCTGCCGGGAACGTTATAAAGTATGATGTCTTTTTTTGTACTGGCAGAAACGGCCTTGTAGTGTTGATAATATCCTTCCTGATTAGGTTTGTTGTAATAAGGAGCAACCGAAAGTATGGCTTCAAAATTCTTGAGATTGGCGTTTTTAATATTTTCCACAACTTCGGCTGTATTATTTCCTCCAATACCTAAAACTAAAGGTAATTTGTTCGCGTTTTTCTGAATTATAGTTTTTATCACCAATTCTTTTTCAACTTTAGTTAAGGTTGCACTTTCACCGGTAGTGCCCATAACTACGATGTAATCTACACCCCCTACATGTAAGTGAGAAACTATTTTCTTTAAAGCCTCCACATCTACATTACCTTTTTTATCAAAGGGCGTTACAATGGCAACGCCGGTTCCTTTTAATTTTTTATTACGCATAATTTTTATTTCAGTTTAAAATATTCAGTGGCCATTAATGCAATTTCATTTCCATAAGCCAAGCTTGCTGTTGCGGCCGGACTTGGACTATTAATTACATGCATGGCATTATCATGTTTTTCAATTTTAAAATCATCAAGCATTTCACCATCGGGCCCAAGCGCCATAGCTCTAATTCCACATCTAGCAGCAACAATGTCGTCCATTTCCAAACTTGGTATTAATTTTTGCAAACGTTTTAAAAAATAAGGTTTGCTAAATGCTCCTCGATATTCATCCAATCCAAACTTCCAGTGTTTAGCAAAAAACTTCCAGGTTCCTTTAAAGCCGAATGCTTCAGTTGTATCCTTTATGCTAAAAGCAGTTTTAGAATATCCCTCTCTATCAAAAACGAATACCGCGTTTGGTCCACATTCGGTTCCGCCTTTAATCATACGTGTAAAATGCACACCTAAAAATGGAAATTTAGGATTAGGCACAGGATAAATTAAGTTTTTAACCTTGCTTAATCCTTTCTCGGTTAGGTCATAATAGTCACCTCTAAATCCAACTATGGCCGCATCGGTTTTGGCACCTTCTTTTTTGGTGACACGATCGGCCTGTAAACCTGAAGTGCTGATGATGTATTTACCTTTAAATTCATTTTTTTCTGTAATTACTTTGCTTATTAATCCATCTTTTTCAAATCGAATAACTTTTTGTGAAGTTAAAACCTGACTGCCTCTGGCAATAATAAGTTCAGCATATTTTCTTGCTACATCACCATAATCAATAATTCCGGTACATCCAACCCATAATCCGGAAATGCCTTCACAGTAGGGTTCAATTTCTTTAATTCTTTTGCGATCTATGATCTCAATATCTTCTACACCATTGGCAATCCCGTTGTTGTACACCTTATTCATGTGAGCGAGTTCGCTTTCATGTGTGGCTACAATAATTTTTCCGCAAATATCGTGTTGTATATTATAATCCTTCGCAAACTTTACTAATTCTCTCCTTCCGGCCACACAATTTCTGGCTTTATAAGATCCGGGTTTGTAATAAATTCCACTATGGATTACGCCGCTATTGTGAGAGGTTTGATGGAAAGCAACCTCTTTTTCCTTTTCAAGTACTAGTACTTTTTTATTGGGATGCATTTGCGTTAGTTTATAAGCTGTAGCTAAACCAACAATGCCGCCACCAATTATTATTATATCAAATTCGGAGTTCATATTTATCTAAGCAAATGTATTAATTTAAAGGCTAAAAAGCATTACTTTTACGTAACAACAAATTAATATTTTATACGTGAAAATTATTTGTATAGGGCGAAATTATGCCGAACATGCTAAAGAAATGAAAGCCGAATTGCCCAAAGAGCCGGTGTTTTTTATGAAACCCGATACGGCATTACTTAAAGAAGGTGATTTTTATATTCCGGATTTTACAAACGATTTGCATCATGAACTGGAGTTGGTTTTAAAAATATGCAAAGCGGGGAAATATATTAAAACAGAATTCGCATCTACTTATTATGATGAAATAGGTTTGGGAATAGATTTTACCGCAAGAGATTTGCAGGCTAAATGTAAAGAAAAAGGTTTGCCGTGGGAAATAGCCAAGGCCTTTGATTCGAGTGCGCCAATCGGAAAATTTATAAAAAAAACCGATTTAACTTTAAATGATATAGCATTTGAATTAAAAGTTAACGGGGAAAGTCGTCAAATGGGCAATTCAAAAGACTTAATATTTAGTTTTGAAGAAATAATAGCTTATGTTTCTAAGTTTGTATCTCTAAGAGTTGGGGATTTAATATTTACAGGAACACCAAGTGGAGTTGGACCGGTAAAAATCGGTGATAAATTACAAGGATTATTAAATAACAACGAGCTATTGAGCCTAAATATTAAATAGTTTGAAAAAGATTGCGATATTATTTGTACGATTTTACCAATATGCCATTCGACCCTTATTACCGAATGCCTGCCGTTACACTCCGTCCTGCAGTGCATATGCCGTAGAAGCTATTCAAAAATATGGCGCGTGGAAAGGAAGTTGGTTAGGCTTGAAAAGAATTTCGCGTTGCCATCCCTGGGGTGGACAAGGTTACGATCCGGTTCCGTAAAACAGCAAAGATCAGAAGTGTTTAATTCATTTTAAATCAGATTTGTCTAGATCGCTAAATTATTATGCAAATTATTCTAATCAAGGCATTCGACTCAAACTCACTTCGTTTATTAAAAAGTGAATGAACTGTTAGTAATAGCATATAAAGTTTATCACCCCTTTCAAATTTTTCCTTAACTTTGTATACAGTTTGCAGAAAACTGTTATGTCCACAACTAAATACATTTTTGTAACCGGAGGGGTTACGTCTTCTCTTGGAAAAGGAATTATTTCGGCCAGTTTGGCTAAGTTATTGCAGGCTCGAGGTCATACAGTAACCATTCAAAAATTAGATCCTTATATAAACGTTGATCCAGGTACTTTAAATCCTTATGAACATGGCGAATGTTATGTAACTGATGATGGAGCTGAAACTGATTTGGATCTTGGGCATTATGAGCGATTTTTAAATGTGCCTACTTCTAAAGCAAACAACGTAACCACCGGAAGAATTTATCAATCAGTAATTGAAAAGGAAAGAAAAGGTGAGTTTTTGGGAAAAACCGTTCAGGTTATTCCGCATATTACGGATGAAATTAAAAACAGAATAAAACTACTTGGTAAAACAGGTCAGTTTCAATTTGTAATTACAGAAATTGGTGGAACTGTTGGTGATATTGAATCTTTACCCTATGTTGAGGCGGTTCGACAATTGAAATGGGAATTGGGTACTGATTGTATGGTAATACACTTAACTTTAATTCCGTATTTATCAACTACTGGCGAATTAAAAACCAAACCAACACAACATTCGGTAAAGTTATTATTGGAATACGGAGTTCAACCTGATGTTTTGGTGTGCCGATCAGAACATCCGCTGAATAAAGACATCAGAAAAAAAATTGCCTTGTTTTGTAACGTTGCTCCGGATGCAGTTATTGAGTCAATTGATGCCAGCACAATTTATGAAGTTCCATTATTGATGGAAAAAGAAAAACTGGATGTTATTGTTTTAAAAAAATTAGGCATCAATACAACTGAAGCTCCAAAGCTCGATAACTGGAAAAATTTTTTATATCATTTTCATCATCCGTTAAAAGAAATAAGAGTAGGAATAATTGGGAAGTATGTTGAATTAAAGGATTCTTATAAATCTATTTCAGAAGCATTTATTCATGCTGGTTCCGTAAATGACTGCAGGGTAAATATTGATTGGATACATAGTGAAAGTTTAACTGAAGAGAATGTGGCGCAAAAATTAAGTGGATTGAAAGGAGTTTTAGTGGCTCCCGGATTTGGAAACCGAGGAATTGAAGGTAAAATTGCCGCAATTAAATATGTACGTGAAAATAATATTCCCTTTTTGGGAATTTGTTTGGGTATGCAATGTGCCGTAATTGAATATGCCAGAAATGTATTAGGGTTAAAAGATGCGCATAGTCGTGAAATGAACCCGGCAACCAGCAGTCCGGTAATTGATTTGCTGGAGAATCAGAAAAGCATTTCCCATATGGGAGGTACTATGCGTTTAGGAGCATATACTTGTGAATTAGAAGAGGGCAGTAAAGTTTGGGAAATATACAAGAAGAAAACAATTTCAGAGCGTCATCGCCATCGTTACGAATTTAATAGCGAATACAAAAAACAATTTTTGGAATCAGGGATGCATCTTTCTGGCGTTAATCCTGAAGCAGAACTGGTTGAAATTATAGAATTGCCAACTCATCCCTTTTTCATTGGAGTTCAATTTCACCCGGAGTATAAGAGTACTGTTGAAAACCCGCATCCGCTTTTTGTGAATTTCGTTAAGGCCTGTTTATCCTGATGCGGCTTGAAGAAATAGGATACATCAGTAAAGCTAAAGGAATCAAAGGGGAACTTATATTAAAGCTCGAGAAAGAAATTAATATTGATTTGTTGAAAGCCCTATTTACAGAAGATGGTGGGAGTAAAGCGCCGCATTTTATTGATTTTACTTCAAACTCCAACAGTGGTTTATGTATAAAGTTGGAAGGAATTGATTCAATTGATCAAGCAAAAAAACTTATAGGAAAAAAAGTGTTTGTTGATGATCAGCTTATTATTGTTGATGAAAATGAAAATTGGTTAGTGGGTTATGAATTAATTGATAATGTTCATGGAAGTTTAGGGCCGGTTTTGGAAATTGAAGATAACGGCGCACAACTATTAATGCATTTAACTTATCGAAATCATCAAGTTATTTTGCCTTTAGTAGAAGACTTTATTGAAAAAACTGACGAGAAAAATAAACAGATTTATTATAATGCACCAGAAGGTTTAATAGCTATTTATTTGGAAAAAGATTTGGAGTAAGAATTTTACTTTTCAATAAAATTAAATTTCAATTGAAGGTTTTCCTCAAATAATTTTCCCTGATCTACCGAGTCATCATCTTCCTTTTCGTGTCGCCAATTTACTGTTAGTTCACAATTTTGGTCTGTTAAGGTTTTTAGTTTTTTAAGAATTAGCGAATAAACTTTAACGCTGGTTGAATTAATGTACTCTAAATCAAAAGTTACATTCACCCTTTTTGGAGCGCTGGCAATAAATTGATCAATCCAAGTAAAACATTCTTGATAAAATTTATGAGGATTTTCCGGTTTTGAATTCCCTGTAATCATAATTTCACCGGTATACGTCAATATTATTTCTGGTGATTTATTGGGTACCTCCAAAAGAATATAATTTCGCATAGTTCCTAAAAATTAAGTTAGTGAATTTGCATAATTAAAATGACAAATCAAATTTAATGGAGCATTGAATTTTTCTTCATTCAATTCAATCTCAAGAATAAAGGTGCTTACCTTCATTCCAACCAGCCTTTGAAAGTAATTGTTTGCCGGAATCAATGGCCCCTTCTTCTATCTGAGTGCCCATGGAGTCATTCCACCTGTTTAGATAGCCAAATAACGCAATTACCCCTAAAATTTCAACGATTTCAGCATCATTCCAGTGTTTTCTAAGATTCTCCGAAATTTCATCAGTAACGGCATTAGGAATAACAGATGCTGCCAAAGCTAAGTCTAATGCAGCTCTTTCGGCCTCGTTAAAGGATGGGTGTGTTTTATAATCCCATATGTTTTCAAGTTGTTCTTTTTCTGCGCCATATCTTTCTGCAGCTCTTATAGTGTGTGCTTGACAATATCGGCATCCACCCGCATTGCTGCTGATATAGCCTATGAACCTTTTTAAAGCACTTGTTACTCTTCCTTTATTTTCCATTACAGCCTTGTTCATTTCTATAAAGGCATAAGCAATTCTAGGACGGTGATACATGGTTTTTACACTATTCGGACAAAAGCCTAATGTTTCATTAAAAAACTTAATCAATTCGTTGAGTTCCGGATCGTGAATGTCGTTTACAGGACTAACAAGTGGTTTCTTCATATAATTAAATGTTTAAAGAAGCAATTTAATTAATATACACTAGAAATGGAAAAATAAAGTTGAACATACTCGTGATGTATACCATTTACTTACCTAAGTTTTAAAACTTTCTTGGCGGTTAAGCGCTTCATTTTTTTCTTACGCATCCCTCTCTTGGCTGCATCAACGGCTTGCAAAATAGATAAGTGCATATCGTCAGAAGTTTTACTACTGATAATATCTTTGCCGGCAAGACTAACAATTACAGTACATGAAAAATCATTCCTTTTAGCGGAAAGATTAAATTCAGCGCAAATTGCGTTTTTATCCAACTTTACAAAATTTAAAGATTTTTCTTTTATGAATTTATTAAGTGAAGGACTTGATTTAAAGTTGGTTGATTCAATAATTGTTTTCATAATTTTTAATTTTAAAGTATTTATCCTATTAATGGATTTGTAAAACTATATTCAAATTCGATGGTATTCGGCACACTAAGTACCGGAATAGGTGAGTGGTTTACAAACTGTTGCGTGTAAGAGCCTTTTAT
Source organism: Sphingobacteriaceae bacterium (assembly GCA_016715905.1). Classification (NCBI taxonomy): domain Bacteria; kingdom Pseudomonadati; phylum Bacteroidota; class Sphingobacteriia; order Sphingobacteriales; family Sphingobacteriaceae; species Sphingobacteriaceae bacterium. Next base: position 674,749 of record JADJXI010000003.1, read on the forward strand.
CAATTGTTTTAAATTAAAATCATGTTTACTCATTGTGGTGATTAGATCGATTTTATTTTTTTTAGCAAACTTCAAGCTATCTTCTGTAAAATTATCTGATTTCAGCAAACAACTTTCATTAGGAATTGCAGTATCATCTAAAAAGGACTTTACCTGTTTCATGTAAGCTTGTACTTTTAACTTATCTGATTTACTATTGCTTTCCAGATAACCAACAATATAAATTTTAGAAACAAATACTTTTGCCAAAGTAGCTACAAAATTTACTTTTTGCCTGGAGTTTAATTCCAAACGAATAGGTAATAAAATTCGCTTGAAAGAAATTCCTTTTATTCTTTTTTGCAAGGTAAGAACCGGACATTTCGCTTCTGAAACTACCCGATATGCATTGCTGCCAGCAAAAAATTCTGAAATTCCGGAAGTGCCATGAGTACCCATAATGATTAAATCAACTTTCTTTTTTGAAGCAAACGAAATTATTTCCTGATGAATAACATTTAATTTTGAAGAACAACTAATTTTCACCCCCTCATTTTTTGTAATTTCTTTGGTGATTTTTTTCAAGTTATTTTCTGCTTGCTTTAACAAACGATTATAAAAACTATCATTGGTGGGTAACAAGGCACTCGAATTAGCATCCAAATATACCGGCGCAATTACATGTAATAATTCAATTTCAGCCATAAAACATTTCGCAACAAATATTGCTTCGCGCAAGGCATTAGACGAAAACGGCGAAAAATCAAAAGGAACTAAAATACGTTTGATTTTAGAAGTTTTAATGGGTTTGATTTTATTTGAAGTTTTCATGTTTGATGAGTTTGTCTAAAGTTAGGACTATTATTTTAAAAGAAAATTGATTTCTGTCATTTTACTGAACTTCATTAAACCTATTGTGGAATAAAATAACATTTGGTAAGATAAAGTTCATTTTTAAAATAATAAAAATAACATAAAAAGTGTCATTCAAAGGCGATATTTGTATATTTATAATTCGCAATTTTTCAATTTGCAAATTCAACGCTTCAGTTTTTTTTGTACATTTTGTAAGTAAAGTTTTCATGATTTCTTCAAAACAAAAAAACCCACTACCGTGGGTTTGCTTTTATTTGAGTGCGGAGTGGGGGGGATTCTCCCCAACAAGTTGGGGACCGGTACACGGTAAAGCGAAGCCCCAATTTATTGGGGATTCCTTACGGCTGTAATGTTTAAAATATTTTTACCTGATTGAAATAACTGTTGTAGTTGAGCGTGACTGTATTTTTTGAGTACTTTTTCTCTTTTTAAAGTAGATTTTTTATCGGTAAATATTTCCACGTGAACTAACTTCCAAGGCATTTTGGTAGAAGTATATTTTGACCAAGCATTATTGTGTTGATTGAGTCGCTCAATATAATTCTCACTGAATCCTTTATAAAAAGAACCATCAAATTCACTTTGTATCACATAAACATAAAAAGACATTTATAAAAAAACCCACTAAGGTGGGTTTGCTTTTATTTGAGTGCGGAGTGGGGGGGATTCTCCCCAACAAGTTGGGGACCGGTACACGGTAAAGCGTATCCCCAATTTATTGGGGATTCCTTACGTCTGTAATGTTTAAAATATTTTTACCGGATTGAAATAACTGTTGTAGTTGAGCGTGACTGTATTTTTGAGTACTTTTTCTCTTTTTAAAGCAGATATTTTATCGGTAAATATTTCCACGTGAACTAACTTCCAAGGCATTTTGGTAGAAGTATATTTTGACCAAGCATTATTGTGTTGATTGAGTCGCTCAATATAATTCTCACTGAATCCTTTATAAAAAGAACCATCAAATTCACTTTGTATCACATAAACATAAAAAGACATTTATAAAAAAACCCACTAAGGTGGGTTTGCTTTTATTTGAGTGCGGAGTGGGGGGGATTCTCCCCAACAAGTTGGGGACCGGTACACGGTAAAGCGTATCCCCAATTTATTGGGGATTCCTTACGTCTGTAATGTTTAAAATATTTTTACCGGATTGAAATAACTGTTGTAGTTGAGCGTGACTGTATTTTTTGAGTACTTTTTCTCTTTTTAAAGCAGATATTTTATCGGTAAATATTTCCACGTGAACTAACTTCCAAGGCATTTTGGTAGAAGTATATTTTGACCAAGCATTATTGTGTTGATTGAGTCGCTCAATATAATTCTCACTGAATCCTTTATAAAAAGAACCATCAAATTCACTTTGTATCACATAAACATAAAAAGACATTTATAAAAAAACCCACTAAGGTGGGTTTGCTTTTATTTGAGTGCGGAGTGGGGGGGATTCGAACCCCCGGTACACGGTAAAGCGTACGACAGTTTAGCAAACTGTTCCTTTCGGCCTCTCAGGCACCACTCCTAAATTCTAAAAATAGAGTCGCAAATTTAGAAAAAAAACAGTATTCTAGTATTTTTTGGACTAGATAATTTTAACTTAAACCTTCACGTGGCTCCAAATTCCATATAAAAATCTAAAACAGAGGTTTTTTGACCATTTTATAATTAAATAAAGCAAAAATCTGTAAAAAAACCGCAAACTGTATTAAATTTGTACTAAGGAGTAAGAAATGGATATCAAGTCACAATTAGTTGAAATTTTGTCTAAAGAAAACTATACTTTTTCTCAATTGGCAGAATACTTAAATATGAATGAGGATGATCTCACTAATGCTTTAAATAACAAAACATTAGAATTAAGAAATTTAGAGTTGATCTCAAAAGCGTTACGTGTTCCTTTATATAGCTTTTTTAGAGGTAATGAATCGGAAATCAATTACAACGAAAAGCCGTATTATATTAATAAATTATGGACCGGTGATGATACGGTTAAAAACGAAGGTCAACTCCAAAATGAAATTGGATTACTTAAAGAAATCATAGGCCTTAAAGAAGAGCAGATCAAAAAAATTCGCCCTTGATCCTCAAAATTCTTCTTACGTAAATTATGATTAGTGAATTATTTATTACCTTTTTTTTAGTTTTAGTAAACGGTTTTTTTGTTGCCACAGAATTTGCTTTGGTAAAAGTACGCGGGTCACAGCTCGACCTGAAAATTCAAAAAGGCAATAAAAGGGCAAAACTTACTAAATATTTAACTGAACATCTGGATTCTTATTTATCCGCTTCTCAACTAGGAATTACTTTATCCTCTTTGGCTCTGGGAGCTGTTGGCGAATCAGTAATTTCCCGAATTGTTGAAACTTCTTTTATTCGATCCGGATGGATTCTCGATGGATTAACTATTCACAGTATTTCACTACCCATTGCTCTTACTTTATTAACTTTTTTACATGTTACTTTTGGAGAACAAATTCCTAAAATGATAGGAATAAAATACAGTTTAAGTGTTAGCTTATTTATCGCCTGGCCAATTCGCATTTTTTATTTTTTATTAAGTCCATTTATCTGGTTGCTGAATAAAACTTCAAATGTAGTACTTCGACTTTTTGGTATTAAATCAGTGGGTGAAGAAGTACATACTGAAGAGGAATTAAGATTAATTTTAACCGAAAGTGAAGAAGGCGGAGCTATTAAACCCAGTGAAAATGAGTTAATTCAAAATGTTTTCGATTTTGACGACCGAATCGTAAAACAAATAATGGTTCCACAAAACAGAATGGTTGCCATTGATGTAGAGTTAGGCCGAAATGAAGTAACCAAATTAATTATTGATGAAGGTTTTTCCAGAATACCTATTTATCTAGGTGATATCGATCATGTTGTTGGCGTAATTCACACCAAAGATTTATTGAAAGCACTAATCAATAATAGTTTTCGTTCATTAAAAGATATTATGCGCCCCGCTCATTTCATACCTGAAAGTATGAAGATTAACGAATTATTAAGAGATTTTCAACGTCATCATATTCAAATGGCCATTGTAACAAATGAATTTGGATCAACTGCAGGAATTGTTACTATGGAAGACATTATTGAAGAGTTGGTTGGCGAAATTCAGGATGAACATGATGAAGAGAAACCAAATGTTGAAGTTAAAAGTGACACCGAATATATTGTGAATGCCCAAGCCTCAATTACCGACGTGAATTCGGCTATTCCTATTGCACTTCCAATCGATTCACATTATGAAACAGTCTCTGGTTATATCAATTTTATTTATGGTCGTATTCCGGCGGTGAATGATAAAAGAATCAAAGACGGATATGAAATAACCATTTTAAAAAGGAGCAGGCAAAGTGTTGAAAGTGTTCGCCTGAAAGTTGTCGAATCTTGATTTTAGATAAAGTATATTGGAGTGAAAGATATAAGAATGAGCAAACCGGTTGGGATATTGGTTATGTTTCTACCCCGTTAAAAAATTATTTCGATTCATTATCCGACAAAAGTATTAAAATACTTATCCCGGGTGCAGGTAATGCTTATGAAGCGGAATATTTACACCATTTAGGATTTGAACATGTTTATGTTTGTGATTTAGCGGCCGAGCCTTTAAATAATTTAAAAAAAAGATGCCCTTCTTTAAACAAAAATTATTTAATACAAGAAGATTTTTTTAAACTCAATCCTGCTATTTATCAATTTGATTTAATAATAGAGCAAACTTTTTTCTGTGCCTTAAACCCAGCATTACGTCAAAATTATTTTGAAAAAATGTTAGAGTTGCTTACCCAAGGCGGAAAGTTGGTTGGTTTGTTGTTTAATTGCAAATTTGAACAATCGCCGCCATTCGGAGGTGATGAATTAGAATATCAATTGTATATAAGAGAACTTTTTAAAATAAATACATTTAAGCATTGTGAAGATTCTATTCCGGCAAGAACCGGAAAAGAATTGTTTATGATTTTAGAAAAAGCATGAATCAGCGCGAGTTATTTTTAAAGCATGTGGCGCAAACTAGTTATTCGCCCATGATGGGCATTGATTTGAATATCGTTAGTGCGCAAGGTTCTGTATTAGTTGATGTAAATGGAAAATCGTATGTCGATTTGATCAGCGGAATTTCTGTGAGTAGCATTGGGCATTGTCATCCAAAAGTGGTAAAAGCAATTCACAATCAGGCTTCAAAGTATATGCACTTGATGGTTTATGGTGAATATAATCAAACTCCCCAAGTAAAGTATGCGCAAGTAATTTCCAGCCATTTACCTTCAAATTTAAATTGTGTTTATTTCACAACAGGAGGCAGTGAAGCTGTAGAAGGAGCCATGAAGCTGGCGAAGCGTGTAACAGGTCGTACAAAATTTATCAGTTTTAAAAACGCTTACCATGGAAGTACACAAGGTGCACTAAGTTTAATGGGTGATGAATATTTTAAAAATAGCTTCAGGCCTTTGTTGCCGGGCGTGGAGATTTTAGAATTCAATAATATTAATGATTTAAATAAAATAAATACAGACTGTGCCGCTGTTTTCATAGAACCGATTCAGGGGGAAGCGGGTGTGATTGAGGCCACAGTTGATTTTTTAAAGGCTTTGCAAATAAAATGTAAAGAAACCGAAACGCTTTTGGTTTTTGATGAGATTCAAACCGGATTTGGCAGAACCGGTAAATTGTTTGCCTTTGAACACTTCAATATTGAACCTGATATTTTATTGGTGGCTAAGGCCATGGGAGGAGGTTTACCAATCGGTGCTTTTATTTCCTCCAAAGAGAATATGAATCATTTTTGTGACAATCCGGTTTTAGGACACATCAATACTTTTGGAGGAAATGCAGTTTGTGTTGAAGCAGCACTTGCTAGTTTAAATGTAGTGCTGGAAGATAAATTGGTTCAAAGAGCAATGTGGATTGAAAACTTTGTTAAATTTAATTTAAAGAATCCAAGGATAAAATTTTTAAGAATGAAAGGAGCCTTGGGCGCAATAGAATTTGAAAGTGTTGAATTTTGTCAACGGGTTATTAAAAAATGTATTGAGAATGGCGTAATAAGCGATTGGTTTTTATTTTGCGACAAGGCTATGCGTATTGCCCCGCCACTAAATATAGAAGAGGCTGATTTAAGCCATTCCTTAAAAATTATTAATAATTCTATAAACGATCTTTAAAGGTTGCAAAAGTTTATTGGGATTTGTAGATTTACATATATAAAAAAATAAAAATGGGTTTATTTAATAAATTGAAGAATGAATTTATCGACATCATTGAATGGGTTGATAGTTCAAATGATACAATAATCTGGAAATTTCCAAGATTTCAGAATGAAATTAAAATGGGTGCTAAGTTAACTGTGCGTGAAAGTCAAGTAGCGGTATTTATGAATGAAGGTAAAATTGCCGACGTTTTTCAGCCGGGCATGCACACGCTTCAAACACAAAATATGCCTATACTATCTACTTTAATGGGATGGAAGTATGGATTCAATAGTCCCTTCAAAGCAGATGTTTATTTTGTTAGCACCAAACAATTTATTGATCAAAAATGGGGAACTAAAAATCCAATTACATTAAGTGATCCTCGTTTTGGTTTTATAGAATTGAGAAGTTTTGGAACTTTTGCATTTCGAGTTACGGATGGCGGAAAGTTTATTAAAGAAATTGCAGGTACCGACGAGCATTTTACAACGGAGGAAGTTACCAATCAACTCCGCAGTATGATTGTTACAAAATTTACAGATGCTGTGGGAGAAGGTAATATACCGGTTGAGAAATTTGCTTCTAACTTAGAAGAATTATCAACCTTAGGAAAAGAAAAGTTAAATAATGATTTTCAGGAATACGGATTAAACATTACCAAGTTTTTAGTTGAGAATGTTTCAATGCCTGAGGAATTGAAAAAAGAAATTTTCAATTACTCTCGTTTGCAATCCGGAATTGACATGAATAAATTGGCTCAATTCAATACAGCTAATGCGATAAAAGATGCGGCTAAAAATGAAGGTATTGGTGGTGCTGGAGTAGGAATGGGTGTAGGCTTTGGAATGGGAAATATGATGACCAATATGATGAATCAAAGTGGAGCTAATAATTTAGGAACAGGAAACAACACACCTCCACCACCTCCCATTATTCAATTTCATGTTGTTGTAAATGGAGCACAAGCCGGTCCTTTTCAACTAGAACAATTAAAGGCAATGATCACAAATGGTCAACTTACTAAGGCTACTATGGTTTGGAAAGCCGGAATGGCCAATTGGGCATCTGCAGAGTCGCAGCCAGAGTTGATTAATTTATTTAGTCAAGTTCCACCACCACCTCCTATAGGATAATGCCTGTAAAAATTAAAAAAGCGCAATAAATTATATTGCGCTTTTTTTTTATTCTTTTTCCGAATTAATTAGCTTCCTTCAAATAATTCAAAATTAGTTTCCAATAATTTATTTTTAACCGCAAACATAACCACACCGGCAGTGTTACTAACTCCTAATTTACTCATGATATTTTTACGATGTGTATTTACTGTGTGTGTACTCAATGATAATTTATCCGCTATAAGTTTATTGGATAATCCTTCAGCAATGGCAATAATGATTTCAATTTCACGATTGGTAACACTTACACCATGACAGCCAATTGATTTAATGTACGAAGGACTTTCAACAATTTCGGGAGCTGTAGTTAAAATAGAAAGAATTTTACTACAAACAAACTTCTCTCCTTTCAAAGTAGAGCTGATTGATTCCAATATCTCTGTTTTATCACAATCTTTAGTCAAAAATCCAAAGGTGCCACTATCCAATACTTTTTTTAAGTCTGGTTTATTCAATAATTCAGTAATCACAACAAATTTAGTTCTGTTGTATTTTTGAATCAATTTCTTTAAACCTCCAATAGATATACCCAGTGATAAAAAGTCTGCTATTAGTAGATTCGGTTTTGAAATTTCAAGTTGGCTCTCTAAACTCTGAATATCTCCACAAACTGTTGGTAATAAATCAAAGCCATTTAATTCACCTACAAGTAGTTCGAGGCCTACTCGGGTAAGATAATTTTTATCGGCTATTAGTACTTTTACCATGTTATTTAGAATAACTTTAAACAAAAATAGACAATATAGCCTAATATTAAAAACTAAATATTGAATTTTTTACCATCAGTTGCTAATTCACTATTGGGAAAAACAGTTTTTGATTCTGTTAAAAACTGATCAAGATCAGGATAACGGGTAGAAAAATGCCCTAAAATTAATTTTTTCGCTTTAGCGTTTTTGGCAATTTCTGCCGCTTGTTTAGCAGTGGAATGAAATGTTTTTTTTGCCCTGGCCAAATTATCTTCTAAAAAAGTGCTTTCGTGATAAAGTAAATCAACATTTATAATGTGATTAACTACCTCTAAATTGTAAATCGTATCACTGCAATAAGCAAAGCTTCTAGAAGGAAAAGGATCTAAGGTTACTTTTTGATTTTTCACGGTTTTTCCCGAATTGTTTATTACATCTAAGCCTTTTCGTAAAGCCGGAATATCCGCTGTGCATAATCCAAATTTTTCCAAGTTTTCTTTATCTATTTTTCTAGGTAGAGGTTTTTCCTTGAACAAAAAACCGGTGCAGAAAATGCGGTGCTTTAATGGAAAAGAAAATATTTCAACTTTATCGTCTTCAAAAAGTAAACGAAGCTTGTCATCTTTTGTGAAAGTCCACTTAATTGAAAAGGCTAAAGTAGATTCCGAAACATGTAATGCTTTATCAATAAATTCTTTCAAATTTTCTGGCGCATAAATATGTATGTCGGTTTTTCTGCCTAATAAATGCATTGAGCTAAGTAAACCGGGTAATCCAAAAAAATGATCTCCGTGTAAGTGCGAAATAAAAATATGATTGATAGCTTGCAGCTTACTTTTATATTTTCTCAGTTGAATTTGAGTGGCTTCACCGCAATCAATTAAAAACCAACGCTCGCAAATATTTAGTATTTGTGAAGTTTGATTTCTCTCGGAAGTGGGAATGGCAGCTGAAGAACCTAAAATTAAAAGCTCAAATTTTTGTCGGTTCATTTTTTAATCTGCACTAACAACAAATCTTTTTGTTTCGGTATAGTTTTTATAAGAAATAGAATAAAAATAAACACCTCCGCTTAGTTGATCACATGGAATTGAGTGACTATTTACTCCAACTTTTGATTCTGTTTTTATTTCTTTGATTAATTCGCCTAATATATTGTAAAGGGAAATATTAACCGGCGCCACATCTTCAACCTTAAATTGTATGGTGGTTAGGGAATTGGCCGGGTTTGGAAAATTTTTAAGTTGAAGTGAATTTTTATTCACTACCTCTTTTATTCCAGCCGGATTGACAATATTAATGATATAGTATGCGAGTATTGTTGGCGCGCTTAATGCGCTACCTCCTGCCGTGTTTGGACTACTTGGACAAGAAACCACTGCGGGTGTCATGTAAGGTTGAACTTTAAACTGTAATGTATATGATCCTGCTGTTGTAGGTGTACCGCTTATTTGAGCGCAAGTATTTGCGTTACCCGGAAATTTATAAGTTCCGGAAGTAACGGTAACATTAGTTCCTCCCAACATATTTAGTCCCGGCGGTAAATTAAAGTTAGTTACCAAAGTGGTAGTGCTTACTTCAATCCGGTTAAAACATAAGGTTAATGGATTGGTAACCGTATCCTTAGGAACTTTAATGGTAAGATTTTGAGAATATGGAATTCCAACTGTACCCGATAAAAAATTGGTGGCACTATCGGGCCAAATACCTTTTTTATTGGAGGCTACAAAGGTAGGGTCCAGGGTACAAGAAGCAACTTGTGATTTCAAAACAGATAATAACCCAAAAGTTAAAAGTAAGATGTATATTTTTTTCATATTAAAGGGATTAATTAAAGCTAAGGTAAGCAAATTCATATCAAATTAAAAAGAACGAACCAACAGCTAATTTTTTGTGAAAGCCTTTATTATTAGTAAATTTGCCTTCCAAATTATAAATATGACAACTAACAAAACTTTCACCATGATAAAGCCGGATGCTGTGGCTGCCAACAATATCGGACCTATACTAGCAATGATTAATAAAGCCGGGTTTAAAATTGGAGCTATGAAATATATGCAACTTTCAAAAGAACAAGCCGGTTTGTTTTATGAAGTGCATAAGGAAAGGCCTTTTTACGGTGAATTAACAGAGTATATGAGTAGTGGCCCAATAGTTGCTGCAATTTTGATTAAAGATAATGCGGTATCTGATTATCGGAAGTTAATTGGAGCTACCGATCCAACAAAAGCCGAAGACGGAACAATCAGAAAACTATTTGCCAAGTCAATATCAGCAAATGCAGTTCATGGTAGCGACAGCGATGAAAATGCTGAAATAGAAGCTGACTTCTTTTTTTCAAAGCTAGAGAGATATTAATCTATAAAATTCCATTCAAAATCAACCCCTTGAACTTTGATTCTTGGGGTTTTTTTGTTAAAATAACCAGAAATGGGTTAAAACCGACCACTTCTCAAAAAAAAGGGTCAGGTTAAAAAAAAGGGGCATTTTAGGCTTTGTTATTCCATAAAAAATTAACATTTTTGTTAAAAATAACTAATTTACTTTAATCGCATACTATGAATAAATTTCTATCAAAATCTTTAGCTAAAACTTGTGGTTTTTTAGCGCTTGGCTTAATAAGTATTTCTTATGAAGCTGTTGCGCAATTTAATTGGTCTTCGGCAGGTCCGGTTTATACTGCCGGTCGTGTGAGAAACATGGTTATTGATAAAAATAATTCTTCTTATTTATTAGTAGGAAGCACATCCAGTGGAATTTTCGTTTCTGGTAATAGTGGTGTTGAATGGGGGCCATTGGATGATCAAGGAAGCGTAAGAAATATTAGTTACATGGCTGTTTCTAAAGACGGCGATATTTTTGCCGCTACCGGCGAAGGATTTTTAAGAGCCACACAAAAGGCAAAAGCTTTATTGGGTACTGGTTTATATAAAAAATCAGGTGCTAATTTAGTTATTGTAGCGGATTCATCTAAAACAGGTACTGTTATCAATAAAATTGCCTGCAGTCCGGTTAATAATAACATGTTAGCCTTAGCAGGAAATAAAGGTATTCTGTTATCAACTGATGGAGGAGCAAATTATTTTGTTGCACCAGGCACACCTTCAATGGTTGGCCAGGATATAAAATTTGATTCTAATGGAATTTTATACTGCTCGGTAGGTTATGAATCTACTGCCGCGGGTTCCGCTTCTACTACGGTATGGAAAGCTAGTACTGCTGATTTGGGCTCAGCAACATTTGCCAATATTACTCCAACTTCTATTGCAGTAACAAATTCTAATTATGGTCGAATAGAATTAGCCATTGCACCTTCAAATGCTAATGTTGTGTATGCATCCTGTGCTGCAAAATACATTACCGGTAATAACGGTTCACCCACTTTGTCTGGTTTATTTGTTTCTTATGACGGTGGAACTACCTGGGGTACAATTTTGGTTGGTTCTGCTCAGTTAGATCCATTGTTTAACGGAACAACAAGAGCATCCGGTGACTTCGCACATTGTTTAACTGTTAGTCCAACTAATCCTGACTATCTTTACATGGGTGGCTATTTTCTTTATACTTTCCAAAGAACTGGAGGAACAAACAGCAATCCGATTGGTAATTGGATTAAAAGAGGAAATCCTTTGTTTTTAAATTCTCAACTTTATGTTCATGAAAATATTCATGATGTAAAAATTATCGGTTCTTCGGTTTATGCAATTACCGATGCTGGAATTTATCGTTCTGTTGATGGGATGTTAAGTTGGCAACCATTTTACAAAAATTTAATTACCGGCCAATTTAATAGTGTTAGTATTGAGCGTTATCCGCTTTCCAATAACAATGGAGGGGCAATTACACCAAATATTGGATTTATTGGAGGAACAGGAGGTAATGGTAATATTTATTTTAGAGGTGCTTTAACCGGGAGTAATGTTAATGTTAATCAGGAGGTGAGTTCAATAGGTGGAGATATCTTTGCTACTCAATTCTCGAAAATTCTACCTAGCGCAGCTTATATGACTGCAAACGGACCACTTTACCGAACAACAAATGTAGAAACTTCTGATCCAATGGTTACTGAGCTTGTAGCTAATACCGCGAATCAATCCGTGGTAAATATTACAGGTTCTAATTTCACATTAACAGGTACTCCATTTAAGATGTGGGAATATTATGGACAAGAATCGGCGCCTATGGTAACTATGGCCAATCCGGATAAACTTTACTTTTATAATGACACATCTTTTGCTTTAAGCACAGTTCCTTCGCTAACGACATCAACTAATTTTACTTTTACAGTTGGTCGTCCACAGAAAAAAGCCGTGATGGATCATATTGTGATTCGGGCAACCCTTGTAAAAATTGTTGCAACACCGGCTACAATTACGATTCCAACATTCACCACAGTTGACACCGAAACGTTGGCTATTCAAATGAACACCTTTGTTTTGCCGCCTACCGGTACGCTTAATGCACCAATTATGTCGATTGATGGATACACGAGTGCTCCTACCTATTCATTAAATAAAGTAATTATTAATTCAACAAATCAACTTGACGAAGTACATGTTGCGTTAGCCGGGCCATTGTTTACCACTCAACCAGCTTCAAGTCCATCTGTTCCGAATATAGAGTCTTATGTTCGATTGAAGGCAACTGTGTATTACAGATATGAAGCCGGAGATTCCTTAATCATTTTATATGATAATATTTCTACAAAAGGATTAACATATTCTGTTACTACACCTACTTCGATGCGTTGGACACAACCGGCCTCAAGTACGGTAAATGCCACATCAAACCCGCTTCAGAAGTTTGATTTAAAATTCTCGGCCAGATTAGCAGTAGCGTATGGTAATAATGCAGATGCGGCAATTTATATCAGCAAAGCACCATTGGATTTAAATACACCACTAAGCTTCGTGAAACTTAGTGCAAACAAAGCTCTTACCACAAACTCTCTTGGAATTCCATTATCAGGAATCAACGAAACGGTTGCTATAACGGGTACGCCAACAATTATTGAATGGAGTCGTTCCGGTACAGAGTTATATTATGCTACTAATCAAAATTATCTATACCGCGTATCTTATATCACAGATATATTAGATTCAACGGCTAAGAGTTATAATGGTAAATTACATACCGGAATTTTCACTTATAGTAACACTCCTGCACCGCCACAATACACAGCAACCGGCTTCCAAACACCTAATCCTCGTTGTCCGTATCGTACCACTTTATTAGGAAATTTCCCAAATAAAATTACAAGCATTAGTATCGCACAAAATGACTCAATGATGTTGTTAACTTTTGACGATGCTTCCGCAACCGGAACTTTTGCAATGGCAAATACAACCAGTATTAAAAAATCAGATTTTTCAAATATCGGTTTTGTAAATAAAAGTGGTTCGGCTACTGATCCTTTTCAAACTGTTTATTGTTCATTATTAGAAAAGAAAGATAATAAAAAAGCATTTATTGGAACAGAAAGAGGTATTTATTATACAAATGACGTTTCAGCGGCTAGTCCTAGTTGGTCACTGGCTAACAACAACCAATTACCGCGCGTTCAAATTTTTGATATCAAACAACAAACTATGAATTCATGGGAATGTTATAATTCCGGACAAATTTACGTAGCCACAAATGGTCGTGGAATTTGGACGAACAATGAGTATTATACACAAACAGTTATTGGAGTGGAAGAAATTGTAAAATCTGCTCATTCGAATAATCTTAAACTTTTCCCTAATCCAACAAATGATGAGGTGAACATCACGTTCCGCTCATATGATGGTGAAAATATCGGAGTACATATCATGGATATTAACGGAAGAATTGTGAAAGCACAGGAATTCGGTAAATCAAATAACGGAGACGTTACAATTGTTATGGATGTGGCCGAACTTTCAACCGGAATGTATATTGTTAATGTGATTAGCGATTCAGGAATGAGAAGAGTTTCTAAATTAATTATTACTAAATAGTTTCAAAAACTTTATAATAAAAAGCTGTCCGAATACGGACAGCTTTTTTTTTGAGTACATTTAAAAAATGAAAACAACAGAAAAAGACTCTAATTATAATGATCTGGAAAAGATGAGCGTTGCAGAGTTGCTAACGAGCATGAATAAGGAAGATAAAACTGTTGCCTTTACTATTGAAAAGATTCTACCGTTTATTGAAGTGTTGGTTTCTGCTATTGTACAAAAGATGCGCTTTGATGGGAGATTGTTTTATTTAGGAGCCGGAACAAGTGGAAGATTGGGGATTGTTGATGCCAGCGAGTGTCCGCCCACTTACGGCATAGAACATGGCAAAGTAATAGGATTGATAGCGGGAGGAGACGAGGCGATTAGAAAAGCCGTTGAGTTTGCCGAAGATGATATGAATCAAGGATGGGATGATTTGCAGGCGTATAATATTTCAGAAAACGATGTGGTTGTAGGAATTGCGGCTTCTGGTAGCACTCCATATGTGATGGGAGCACTTGAAAATTGTAAGAGAATGGGAATACTAACGGCCTGCATTTGTTGTAATTTAAATACACCAATCGGAAAAATTGTAGATTTCCCTATAGAGGTTGATTTGGGACCTGAATTTGTTACTGGTTCAACACGTATGAAAAGTGGCACAGCTCAGAAATTAATATTAAATATGATTTCTACTTCTGTGATGATTAAATTGGGAAGAGTAAAAGGAAATAAGATGGTTGATATGCAACTAAGTAACAATAAACTAGTGGAGCGAGGAACCTTAATGGTAATGAAAAATACAGGATTGTTAGATAGAGAAGAAGCAAAACAATTGTTATTAAAATACGGAAGTGTTAGAAAGGCAACGGAAGCTTTTCAGAATAAAAAATAATATTACTGCACTCTTAGTTGTTGTCCGGGCCGTAAATAATATCGTTTGGAAACACCATTATAGGCTAATAATTGCCTTGTTGAAATCCCATATTTTTGAGCAATTACTGACCAGCTTTCGCCTTTACTCACGGTGTGTAATGAACAATTGCTAGGGTAAGCCGTGAGTTTATGCTTTGAATTTTTAATAGTAATGGTATGATAACAAAGTTTGAATGCTTGAAAAGAAATAAAAGTGGCCGGATTCATCGGGTGACTCAAATACCGCACTTCAAAATGTAAATGAGATCCGGTGCTATGCCCTGTACTCCCACCTAAGCCAATTGTTTGCCCACTTAATACTACATCTCCGGTTTTTACTTTTATTTTGGAAAGGTGTGCGTAAACTGTTTCAAGGCCATTAGGATGCATGAGTATTACCAGATTTCCAAATCCTCCTTGCCGTTTGGCAATACGCACTTTACCGTCAAAAGCTGCACATACTTTATCACCTTTGTTTAAATCAATGTCAATACCATTGTGCATTTTCCCGTCTCTCCATCCATAATTGGAGGTTACTACCCCTTTAAACGGCGGATGATAGTGGCTTAAATATTCATTTTCTAAAACCAAATTAAAGGATGTTGGAATTTCTTCTGTACTGGTAAATGGAAATAATAATTTTTCATCTTCAGGTGAATAGAAACTTAGTTCAAAAAGATTAAACTCAGAAATTCGAACAGAATCTGCTTTGGTGTTTTGCAGTAAGCTGGAATAATAATTGAGTTTATCAATTTCTTTCGACGAAATATCGTCGGAATCAAATATTAAATCTATTAGTTTAACAAGTTTAGTTTTAGAAATATACTTGATGGAGTCAATAGGGAAATTAAACGCTTTTAAGTCTACTTTCACCAAGTAAATAAAGCACAACAGAATCCAATATTTTCTCTTGATTTGCAAAGAATGCTAAAATACAATTTTTGAAGTATTTTACTAGATTTTCATCACGGTTTTAATCCGTAAATCACCTTATTCTGTCCGAACTTTTAATAAGCTCAACATCTTTTTTAATAAAATGTGCTGCTAAATAAGCCGAAATAGACGCCACAATAAGAATTACATAGGCAAAAATATTATCACTTACAGTCATGTTCTGGTTAATTTCTGTAAGCGGGTAAAACGATATTATGCATATCATAATTACAAATAGTATAACTAACAGATAACATAACTTTATCTGTAATTCCCTTTTTTTAAACATAAATAAGGTAATTCCACTTATTATAACGGTCAGTATATTTAAACCTAAAATTCCGTAAAGACCTTCACCGGGTTGCAAATCTATGGATGAATTTGGTACTAAAGTAATGGGGTGTACCAATCCATTGTTTGAAATATGCTGTACAGGCACAAAGAATAACGAAACACACAGAAAAATAATTTCAATAAGAAATAAAGATTGTATACGCTGAATCATTCCACAATATTACCAATTATTCATCTGCAATAAAAATTTATCCTGGGTTGATTGTCTAAAAATTAAAAACCGACTATTGTTGATTAAAATTACCCCGGGATTTTCAGTTTTAGATAAATTAAATAAGGACGTAATTTGGTAAACTTTCTTAACCGGGCTTATCATCGATATGTTAAGCATGTTCTTTTTACTGTCATTTTTTTGCAAAAGCCATATTGGGTTTCTCATTTCATCTAGCTTATAAGCTATCTGTATTGGAAATGTTAAGTTTGAAGTGAATGCTTTTTCAAATTCGATTAAGGTGTCGATACAAATCTTCCCGCTTAAATCGTTTTCTTCCGATTGCCCGTAATATTTTTCAAATAACAGATTTGTCCCAATATTTTGATTTTTAGCTGTAAAGACATTATTATTTTGGTTTAGTTCCAATTTGAAGGTGTTTATATGTTGATAGCACCAGTTTTGTTTAACCGACTTAAAAATATTGGCAATAATATTAATTGTTCCGTTTGTATATTGCTCGATCTCCGCTAAACGAATAATATAATTAATCGGTATTTTATTCGCATAGCCTTTCGGTTCTAGGATAGGAAATGCAAACTCGAAGTTTCCGCACTCTTCTCCCAAACTGTCTATACAAAATGCAAAAAGTTTAATTTGCTTTTTTCCGTCCAAGTTTAATTTATTGTTATTCTGATCAACATCAAATTCAGAATATTTCTGACCAAAAACATAAAACTTTCCATTACTGGAATCCGATAAAGCTTTTGAGAAATTAAAATGCGATAAGCCACCATTATCGGAAATTTTAGTTCCTTTTATTAGTCTGCCGGATTTGGCATGAATGTTTAATAACCATTGGCCTTTTTTATTACCATCTATTATATTCACAAATAATCTTACGCGTGAATAATCTGCATGTATTATTAAGGCTGAATTGATGTCCTTTTTTTCGAAAGGAAATTGCCATGCTTGTTCGTACTCAAAGTTAGGTTTGTCTTTTTTTAATCGATGCTTGTTTAAATAAAACTGAATTCCGCTAGTGTCTTTGATGGTTTTAATACTGTACACATCATTATTGAAGTAATAAATTTCTTTTTGCAATAAGGCTAAACTATTAATTCTGGCAACATCAATTTCATCTTCTAGTTTGGGCATTTTAAAAGAAGACTCAATTTTTATTATCTGAGCCGTTTTCTTTTCTTTTTTATATAAATATATGTTTAATTTATTATGAAGGGTATCCGAAATTAGTTGAAGATATTCGTCGCCACTTTTATTTTGTAGATTAAGGTTTAAGCTATCCTCAAGCTCTAAATTTAAACTGAATTTGTAAATAATCAGATTAGAAACTTTATCATTTTTTTGAGTGCCAAACACATAAAGTTTACCATTGTATTTTTGAACACCGGTGTTTTCTAAAATTAATTCTTTAATCTGCGCATTTCCACGGAGTGCCAAGAATGAAAATGCAAATATAATTTTAATTAATTTCTTCATCTATTAGTCCCTTTTCTTTACGTTTGATGAAATCTAATATAAGAAAATAATACAAAATAACTCCTACGGCGTACAGTACAGCAGTCATTAAAAAAATGCTCACAAACTGAAATCCGGTTTTAAATAACAGGGTTACCATAATACCGCTTAACACCCAACTTCCACTCCAAATAGCTGAAGTTAATGCACTGGTAATTTCTCTGTTTTTAGGTCCCACATATTTTAGTACAACTTCCGTAGTCATTGGTCCGGCCATATTCATTAAAGGTTGCCTAATTATATAACAAACACTTGCAATCAGTACAGCAACCGTCATGTGATTATAATATTGTGTAGTGGCCAAAGCAATCAATGAAATAATAGCTAATGATTGAGTTGTTGGTATAGCAATTTTATAACCTATTTTAGCTTTTATTTTTGGAACTAATAAGGCAAAGTATGCAACCAGTAAAGCAGCTACTGAACTCAACATGGAAAAGCCTCCCTTATCTACATGATGTACTTTTTCAAAAAACAAACTAATAAATGGAATTGTTAAGCCTGCACCGGTGGCAATTATTAATGTAGGTATCAATGCTTTTATAACAACAAACCATTCTGTTTTATGAATAGTATTTGTTTTTACAGGAGTGCCGTCGATTACTATTTCTTTGAATCCCTTATTTTGATATAAAAAGTATACACCAAGAAATCCTATTATAGAAAAAAATATTAAAATAAATTGTTCATTAAATAATTCAGGATTGATTAGATCCATTATTACAATTAAAATTCCACTCACTATGCCACCAAAACTCCAAGTACTGTAACTTAAAGATAATCCGGCGGTATGATGTAATGAATTGGAATTTCTTAATATAAATGGAGCTACAGGCACCTGCATAAATGTAAATGATGCACCCCATAATAATAGTGAAATTATAGTTAACGTTTTCAAGTGTAATGCAATGGAAATAACTATTGCTAAACCAAAAACCGGAATGCATAAATTGCTTAGATAGAAAAAAGACATTAATTTTTTTCCCTTAATAAGTTTTCCGAGTGGTAAGGCTAATAAAAAAACGCCAACAAAACGAAAAGTAATAAATAACGCAATTTCATCATTTGAAAAACCTTCTTTAAACATATAAAGAGGTAAAATATTCATGAATGTTGCATTTACAATTTGTATGAAAAACTCTGAAATTATAACATTGAGCACAGGTTTTTCCAGGTTCTTATAATCGTTAATGAAAGAAAAAAGCTTACCCATGCTGAATAATTAGTTCTAAGTATCCTTTTATTTTTTCAAATTCAGTAGGTTCAAATTCTTCGTGTTCAAATTTGTTTTTTATCCAAGTGATTTGTCTTTTGGCATAATTCCGTGTGTGCTGTTTTATTTTTTCAATCGCTTCAGCTAAACTTAGTTCTTGACGTAAATATGCAAAGATTTCACTATACCCAACAGTTTTTAAGGAATTGAAATTTGCAAATTTTTCAAGCGATTTTACCTCATCCACTAAACCCTCTTGTATCATTTGATCTACTCTGTCATTTATACGTTGATATAAAATTTCTCGGTTAGTATTAATAAACAGAATTATAGGAATGAAATTTCTGGTAGCCTTTTGATTAGTTAATAAAGTAGAATAGGGTTGCTTGGTATGAAGGGTTAATTCCAAAGCCCGAATGATGCGTTGAGAATTATTTAAATCTACCTGATTATAATATAGCGGATCCAATTCCAAAAGTAATTGTTGAATATATTCTTTGCCTTTTGAAATATAATCAGCATTTAATTGCTCACGGATTGAAATAGGAACTTCTTCAAATTCATCAATTCCGTGAATGAGCGCATTGATATATAAGCCCGAACCGCCGGCCATAATCACAACATCCTTACTTGTATATAATTTTTCAAGAGTAATCAAGGCATCTTCACAAAAATGTCCAGCACCGTATAATTCGTTTGGTTCTTTAATATTGATAAAGTGATGTTTTACAGTTTTTAGTTCGAGTTCTGTAGGTTTGGCCGTTCCTATATCTAATCGTTTATAAAATTGCCTCGAATCGCATGAAATAATTTCTGTATTAAAATATTGAGCTAATGTTATAGCTAATTTAGTTTTACCAACTGCTGTTGGCCCTGTAACAATAACCAGGTATTTGTTCTTCTCTTTTATAGTGCTTAAAAATACTAATTGTTATGCATTAATTATTCAAAATTCGTTGTGAACAACTATTGTTTGTTACATCCACATTTAAATGAATTAGCCCTAATTTTAAAAAATGCATAAACCTCTGCATAGTTTATTTTTTGCGGCCCTACTTTTTCTTGCCTTAGGCTTATTAAGTTTTTCTTTTCCGGAGGAAGGCTTGGCGGTGAAAGAGGATTTAACACTTAATTTCCCAAGTCTTCAATCTTTATTTTCGCCTAAAGCCGAGAAAAAAGATATTTCGGCAATAATTGCCATGGCAGATGCAATGGATACTGTTTCATTTAATGTAGATACTGCAAATGTTTTTGCCGATTCCCTTATTAAAGAAATTTTAATAAAAGATACAGTAAAAAAAGTACTTAAAACCGGTTTACAATATAATAACAGAAGTTGTTTATCTGGTTTTTTTGATGCGCTTGCCGATATTAAGAAAAGTAATAAGTCTATCCGTGTTTTGCACTATGGGGATAGTCAGATTGAAGGCGATCGAATTACAGATTATTTACGATTGAAATTGCAAGGACAATTTGGTGGACAAGGACCGGGCCTTTTTTCTGCAATGCCTATTGCACAAAGTATTATAACCAAGGTTAAAGCGAGTGATGGATTTGATAGATATAATACATTTACCGGAAAAGATAAACGCGTACATCATTCAAATTTTGGCGTTTTAGGTGGATTTGCAAGATTCGCCCCTTATAAAAACGTTTCCGATTCTTCACAAATGCTTAGTGCCGAAATAAATATAAATACAAGTAAACTCGGTGGAGTAAATGCTACTAAGTATACCAAATTAAAATTATTTTATGGTGGCTCTCAAACAAAAACTTGGTGCGAGTTTTATGACGGACCCGCTTTAAGTGGAGCCGATAGTTTGGAGTCGAACGGATACTTTAGAGTAAAGGAATATAAAGTGGGCTTGGGATCACTAAGTCATAGTTTTAAATTTAAAGGAAAAGATAGCCCTGATTTTTATTCATTTTCACTTGAGTCTGATCAGGGGATATATGTGGATAATATTGGATTACGGGGAAGCAGCGGAACCTTTTTTCATCATATTAATTCTGCTCAGTTAAAACAATTTTATGATTATTTAAATGTTAAACTAATTATACTGCAATTTGGTGGTAACGCTATTCCAAGTATAAAAGATGGTAGCATAGCTGTTAATTATGCAGGATATTTAAGGTCGCAAATTTCCATTATAAAAAAACTAGCACCGCAAGCAAGCATTATTTTTGTTGGTCCGGCTGATATGAGTGTAAAGGAAGGTACCGAATATAAAACGCATCCGCAGTTAGAAAACACGCGTAATGCGCTTAAAAAAATAGTGCTTGAGTCGGGTTGTGCATTTTTTGATATGTATGATTGTATGGGAGGCGAAAATTCAATGCCTGAATGGGTAGAACAAAAACTTGCCGCAACAGATTACATACATTTTTCGCCGCAAGGAGCTAGAAAAATTGCTACGTTATTTTATAGCGCAATCATGAACGAATATAATGCTTACTTAAAATCTAAAAAATAAGTGCGAATAATAATTATAATATCTCTATTTCTTGTATCTCCATTTATTAGCGGACAGATTGCAAATACTTACACTTTTATTAATTTGGAAAGTAATAAAATAATTCACGCAAAGGATTCATCCAAATTTATGCTGTTTTATCAAAAACTTGATTCTATTTCAAATAAAACGCGAAGCCGAGTTAGCATAGCTCATATGGGCGGTTCGCATGTACAAGGTGGCACGTGGAGTAATACCTTTATCACGGGTTTATCAAACGAGTTCAAGCCTGATGGAGGCGGATATTTTATTTTTCCTTATAAATTAGCCAAAACCAATAGCCCACACTATATATCAACCTTTGGGAACGGTAATTGGAAAAAATGCAGATGTGTGACTAAAGACTTTTGTTTGCCTTTGGGCATGAGTGGCATGAGTGTAAGTAGTAACGATAGTGCTAACTCTTTTGGTTTGAAACTGAAACCTCAATCTATCATCCGTAATTTTCAAACAGTAAAGGTATATCACAATTTTAATCCTTCTTTTAATTTCGAATTAGATACTTCAATTTATAGTTTAGGACTAAGATTAGATTATCCCGAACAGGGTTATACGCAATTTAGTTTCATGAATGCAATTGATTCTGTTTCCTTTAATATGATTAGGTTAGATACTATTACAAAAGACTTTATTTTATTTGGAATGAGTGTAGAAAGTGGTTATGGCTCAAAATTATTTTATGCCTGCTTGGGCGCTAACGGTGCGCAAAGTGGTTCATTTTTAAAATGCACTTACCTGGTTGAACAATTAAAAACCGTTGCGCCTGATTTAGTGATTATGTCGCTAGGCGTAAATGATTCACAAGATAAAAATTTTAATAAGGCAAATTACATAAGCCACTATGACAGTTTAATTGATAAAGTTAGACAAGCATCTCCCAACTGTGCAATTCTTTTAACCACAACTACAGATAATTTTATTCGAAGAAAAACTCCAAATAAGCGAAGTCAACTCACGCGTGAAGCGATGTTTGAATTAATGGAAAAGCACGACTTGGCTATTTGGGATATGTATGAACTGATGGGTGGATATAAGTCTATGCTGAAATGGGTAAAGTCCGGATTAGCAGCACGCGATCGTGTTCATTTTTCAAGCAAAGGCTATACCTTGTTAGGAAATTTAATGCATGAGGCTATGATTA
Organism: Sphingobacteriaceae bacterium; assembly: GCA_016715905.1. Classification (NCBI taxonomy): domain Bacteria; kingdom Pseudomonadati; phylum Bacteroidota; class Sphingobacteriia; order Sphingobacteriales; family Sphingobacteriaceae; species Sphingobacteriaceae bacterium. The sequence continues at coordinate 697,385 of JADJXI010000003.1, forward strand.
CCCAATACAAAAGTTATTTTAAAAAGGAATTGAAATAGATTTTTTCAATCAAATAATTGCTTATTCACAAGACAAGCCTTTGCTGTTTACGCAATTGTTTTTTTGGGCATTTTTTGCCGTTGTACTTCTAATTTACAGTTTTGTATACAGGCACAATAAATTAAGAACTGTATTTTTGTTACTGGTAAGTTTGTTTTTCTATTTTAAAACCAGTGGTGTTTTTGTACTTCTTTTATTTTTTACCATTTGTAGTGATTATCAATGGGGGAAGTTGATTCACCGAAGCAAGTCTCAGGTAGCCCGAAAAACTTTCCTTAGCATCAGTATAATTTTTAATCTAAGCTTGTTATGTTATTTTAAGTATTCTTACTTTTTTCATGAAAGTATTAATGATATAACCGGATCGGATTCTGTTTTTTTTAATCACTTCACTCATTTCTCAAATACATTCTTTGGTACTGCCTTTAGTGTGGATAAATTATTATTGCCGGTAGGTGTTTCCTTTTTCACTTTTCAATCTATGTCTTATGTAATAGACATGTACAGGAAAAATGTATTGCCGGTAGAAAACATATTCGATTACGGTTTTTTTGTATGTTTTTTCCCTCACCTTGTGGCCGGTCCAATAGTTAAGGCACATGATTTTCTCCATCAAATTTATCAGCCCTATAAGCTAGAGAAAAAGGAATTTGGATTGGCTTTATTTTGGATTTTAAATGGTTTTTCAAAAAAAATTATTGCTGATTATATTGCGGTTAATTATATCGATAGAATATTTGATAATCCTACATTTTACAGTGGAGTAGAGGCCGTGTTTGGTATATTTGGATATTCGCTTCAGATTTACATGGATTTTAGCGGTTATACAGATATGGCTATAGGCATTGCTTTACTTTTAGGATATCGTTTAAAAACAAACTTTTTATCACCTTATAAAGCTACAAGCGCCAGTGAGTTTTGGAAACGCTGGCACATTTCATTAAGCAGTTGGTTGCAGGAATATTTATATTTTCCGTTAGGTGGTAATAGAAAAGGAACAATAGGCTCATATGTTGCATTAACCATTATATCTGTGTTTATGATTTTAATAAGCGGAAAAATATGGTTAACTTTTTGGTTGATAGGCTTAGCAATATTATTAATCATATTATTTTTGGTTTTTCCAAAAGTTAAACAAACAATTAATACTAATATAAATCTAATGGTTACCATGTTGTTAGGTGGGCTTTGGCATGGAAGCAGCTGGTTATTTTTAATATGGGGTGGTTTAAATGGCTTAGGATTGATGATTCATAAATTCTGGAAAGATTATTCTCCATTTAAAAATTCTAATGGAAGAATCATCCGTTTTATTTTAATGCTGATTACTTTAACTTTTATCAGCTTCACTAGAATATTTTTCAGAAGCCAGAATTTAGAAACCGTAAATAATATTTTTTACCGAATCGGAAATTATTTCGGATTGGATTTAATTTTTGATATTATCGCCGGATACAAATGGGTTTTCCTAATCATGTTAATAGGATATATCATACATTGGATACCTGAAGGATTAAAAGAAAAATATAGAAATTGGTTTTCATCTCAGCATTATATTGTAATGGGGCTATTAACTATTCTGGTTGTATTTTGTATGTATCAGTTTATGAGTGGTGAAATGCAACCTTTTATTTATTTTCAGTTTTAGAAAACTTGCTTTTATTATTATTTATCATTCATCATTTTTTCCAATGCGTACATTTCATCTCTAAGTTTAGCTGCTTCTGCAAAGTTTAATTCTTTAGCCGCCCGTAACATTTGCGATTTTATTTTTGTAATTTGTTTTTTTAGTTCTTCCGGACTCATATATTGTATCACGGGATCGGCAGCTAAATTCAATTCTTCGTTTTCAATATATGTTTTTACCATTTTTCCGTTCAGAGATACTTCTGTTCCGCCAAATTGAGAGTGCTGGCTAAGTTTTTTCCCCGCTTGTTTGGGTGTTATGTTATGCTGAATATTATAATCTTGTTGTTTTTTTCTTCTCCTTTCGGTTTCTTCCATGGTAAAACGCATGCTTTCGGTTATTTTGTCGGCATACATAATTACTTTTCCGTTCACGTTTCTAGCGGCTCTGCCAACAGTTTGAACTAAGCTTCTTTCATTCCTTAAAAATCCTTCTTTATCTGCATCTAATATTGCCACCAAACTCACTTCCGGTAAATCCAAACCTTCTCTCAATAAATTAATACCCACTAAAACGTCAAAAATACCAGCGCGGAGTTGTCTTAAAATCTCTACTCTTTCAAGCGTGTCTATTTCACTATGTATATATCTACATTTTACATTTAATTTACTTAAATATTTGCTTAACTCTTCAGCCATTCGTTTGGTAAGTGTTGTCACCAAAACGCGTTCACCTAGCTCAACTGTTTTGTGTATTTCATCCAATAAATCATCTACCTGATTTTTACAAGGACGCACTTCAATCAATGGATCAATAATGCCGGTTGGTCTAATTAATTGTTCAACAACAACTCCGCCTGCAAGTTGCAACTCATAATCTGATGGCGTTGCGCTAATGTAAATTACTTGATTTTGAAGAGATACAAATTCATCAAATTTCAATGGGCGATTATCCATGGCCGAGGGAAGCCTGAATCCGTATTCAACTAAATTTTGTTTACGACTAAAGTCTCCTCCAAACATGGCTTTCACTTGAGGCAAAGTTACATGGCTCTCGTCAATAAGCATCAAATAATCATCCGGGAAATAATCCAACAAACAAAATGGACGAGTGCCCGCTTCTCTTCCGTCAAAATAACGCGAGTAATTTTCTATTCCACTGCAATAACCTAATTCGCGCATCATTTCTAAATCATAATTAACCCGTTCTTCCAATCGTTTGGCTTCCAATTCTTTTTTTTGCGACATGAATAAATCACGCTGTATAATCATGTCGTCGTAAATTTGATGCATGGCTTTTTGTAAAGTATCAGGTGCTGTTACAAATAAATTGGCCGGATAAATATTAAAGGATTTAAATTCACCAATTTTATAATTATTTGCAGGGTCAAAAGTTTCAATACTTTCAATTTCATCTCCAAAAAATAATATTCTTACGCAATAATCAGCGTAAGGCAAATTTATGTCTACGGTATCACCAATCACTCTAAAAGTTGATCGGGCAAAATCACCTGTTGTTCTTGAATAAAGTGAAGAAACAAGTTGATGTAAAAATTTATTTCGGGAAATATTTTGGCCAACGCTTATAGGAATAATATTCTTTTTGAAATCAACCGGATTTCCAATACCGTAAATACAACTCACCGAACTTACAACAATTACATCCCTTCTTCCTGAAAGTAGAGAGGAGGTTGCGCTTAACCTTAATTTTTCAATTTCATCATTAATAGCTAAATCTTTTTCAATGTAGGTCCCTGTTGTAGGTAAAAATGCTTCGGGTTGGTAATAATCATAGTAGCTAACAAAATACTCTACTGCGTTGTCCGGGAAAAACTGTTTGAATTCACTATATAATTGTGCGGCCAAAGTTTTATTGTGGCTTAGTATTAAGGTTGGTTTATTTATTTCCTGAATAACATTCGCTGCAGTAAATGTCTTGCCTGAACCCGTTACCCCTAATAATACTTGATGTTGAGCCTTGTTTGTAAGGCCGGCCACCAATTGTTTTATGGCTTCCGGTTGATCTCCGGTAGGCGTAAATTCTGAGGTTAAATTAAATGACATGCCACAAAGATACTTTATTTAAAAATCCAACAATTATTAATTAACTTTATGTTCTAATGGCTAACCGTGTTAAATTATTATTTGCTTTAGTTTTTTGTCTGAAATTGAGTTTCGGGCAAACTAAATTCAATCATTTATCAAAAGACATTTTCGGGTGCCGGGTTTTTGTAGAGAATAAAGGTCAGTTTAATAACAAGGAACTTATCAAAGAGCCAATTCTTTATGGATATGAAAACGGCGAGGAACATATTTATTTTACACAAAGCGGACCGGTATACCAGTTGATCAAAAGAAATCTGATTTCTGAAAAAGAAAAAGAGAGAATTGAAAGAGGAAAAAAAGTAAAAATTAAGCCGGATGAATCTCATTTTGTATTTGTAAAATGGCTAAATGCCAATACGCAAATTGAAATGGAAGAGAGTCAAACACAAAATCATTATTTCACCTATGGTGGACCGGAGTTAAATGCACGTACTTTCAAAAAGATAACCTATAAAAATGTGTACAATAACATTGATATTGAGTATACTTTCCCCGAAAATAAATTAGATGGGATTAAATACAATATTATTCTACATCCCGGCGCCAATCCGGACGATATACAAATTCAGTATAGTGGTGATGTAAAAAACATCATGCTTAAAGATCAAGAAGTTATTGTAAAAACAAATCGTGAAAGTATAACTGAGCATGTGCCGGTTAGTTATTATTTAAATACCAGGGAAAAGGTAAAAAGCGAATTTATTTTGCAAAACGGTATAATAAAATTTAAACTCGACCCTGGTTATGATCGTTCACGTACTTTGGTAATTGATCCTTGGGTTACTACATTAACTAGCTTAGTAGTGGGTAATTATGGTTTTGATGTGGATCACGATGGTTTAGGCAATTTATTTGTATACGGCGGAGTGAATCAAGCCAAGATAGCCAAGTATGATGTGGTTGGTAATTTATTATGGACATTTTCAGGAACAGTAATTCCTATTTCATGGACATCACAAGGTCCGGGAAATGAATATCTGGGGAACTTTGTAGTTAACAAAAATACCGGTAAAACATATGTGGGTGTAGGATACGATATGAATAATCAAGTTAGAATTATTCGGTTAGATGCTGCAGGAAATTACGATAATTGGGTAACGCCTTATTTGTATACCGTAGAAGTTTGGGACATGCTTTTTCATTGTAGTTCGGGTACAGTATATGAAATGGGAGGATCTACTATTGCTAATTTATCAGGTGGCATAATTGATCAAATAACTTCCACCGTACAAGTTGCAAATTTTACAGGCATACCAACAGCGGGACAGGATTTTTTGTCTACTTGTGTCGATGATTACGGTGTAATCTTTGGAATTTATGCAAGCCAGGGTACATCTGTTGTTTCTAATCAAATAACAAGAATCAATAATAGCTTTAATGGAAATACCTGGATGGTACCAAGTACCTATACAACCTTTGCTGAAGCAGAAAACAAAGCAAGCTATCAGGGTGGAACTTACTATTCAAATGCATTTAACTGCTTAGCTGTAAATGCTAATTTTCTTTTTTATTACGATGGATATAATGTAGCGGCGTATAATAAAAATACCGGACAAAAAGTTGGTTTTACTACTATACCAATGATAGCCATTAAACAACAGGGAGGGATTGCTGTTGATGATTGTAATAATGTTTATGTGGGTGGGATTGATAATTTATTTTCATATTATTTTAATGGTTCGTCGTTTGTGGCCCTTAATGATGTGCAGTTAAACACGCCTTCTGTAAATAAATTTGTTTACGATGTAAAACTCGATCGCGCTACCAAACTATTATATGTTTGCGGAAGTGGATTTGCGGGAGTGTACAGTGCGGTAAACAGTTTAACCTGTGGGGCCAATAACGGTTTAAGCGTTACGGTTAATTGTTTGGGATTAAATGCAGCTTCAGCGGTGGCTACCTTAAGTACCGGCATTCCTAATCCTACCGTAAATTATATTTGGACAGCGAATGGCAATACGGTGGCCGCTACAATGAGTACTTCTGCTATGTCAAATACAGCGAATTTGCCAAATGGAACTTATACATTACAAACACATATTAATGCGCCATGCGGTCCAATTTTTACTACAACCTTAAATATTCAATGCTGTCCTACAGTAGCATTAACCTCTTCGGTTTCTCAGTCGGGATGTAGTTATTCAGTTAATTCTGCTACTGTAACATTAACCGGCGGCGGAACTTTAACTCCAACTATAGATTGGAATCCGCCTCCGCAAGCTGTTGCTCCTAATTCACTCAGCGCCGTTGGTTTACCGGTGGGGACAAATACTATTGTATTTAATTTTGGGTTTAACTGTATCAATACATCAACTGTAAATGTTTTAACACAGGCACCTCCGGTTACATTCACGTTAAATAATTTAACCGGAAGTAATTCCATTACATGCATTGTTCCTGTCGTTACCTTGCAGGCCGTTAGTAATTATACCTTTGGAACTTTGTCTTATAGCTGGACCAGTCCTTCTTTTACCTCCGGATTGACTACGGTTCAGATTTTAACTGCAAATACTTTAACATTAACAGTTACAGATCCGCTCACCGGATGTTTATCTCAACAAATTGTAGCTATTGCATTAAACACCACCGCACCAACTAATTTTGTGAATCCTACAAATCAATTTGTTACCTGTAATTCAGGCGCCCCGGTTACTTTTTCCGGAACCGTTACAAACCCAACTATTAATATTCAACACGATTGGTATAGCCCTTTTAATCCTTTGCCCGGAGGAGTACCGATTGCAACTTCTAATAACACATTGGGATTATTAAGTGGAGCAGTTCCTCCCGGTGTTTATACTTTGCAAACAACTAATCTTGTTAATGGTTGTATATCATTAAAAACTGTAACTGTTACTTCTTTGGATGCTTGGCCAACATTTTCACTAAACAGTCCAACTAATTTTTCGGTAGGTTGTAATCCTTTACATCAAACAACAATTTCTATTGTAAATCCGGTTTCCACTCAAACTCCTCCTGCCACTTGCAGTTATACTTTTTTAGCACCCTCGTTTACCGGCGTGGTTACTCCAAGCGTTGTTTTAGGAAACAATACTTCCACTGTAACAACAATACCGGGTACATGGACCATTATTGTGCAGGATAATTCTAATTTCTGCCGTACAACCATCCAGGTTCCAATTATTCAAAATACGGTTGCGCCCAATGTTTCGTCCAGTATGTTTACACAAACATTAACTTGTAAAAATCCAACAGTTATTGCTACAGGAACCACTACAACTCCAAATACAATCATTACTTGGAATGTTCCTTCAACACCACCAACCTTGTCAACACCAAGCGTAGAAATTGGTAACCCTTCCAATGGTCCAAATACCAGTACAACTTCGTTAACCTACGCTAATTTTACGGTGGTAGCAACAAATTCATTAAATGCTTGTCAGTCAACTTCGGTAGTCACAATCCATCAAAACTTTAAACCGCCAATTTCTAATCCCACTATTTCTATTGCTACGCCAACTGCAATTTATTGTACGGTAGGATCAAATCCGGTGGTATTAACAACGGGTAGCAGTACCACAACAAGTGGGGGAGGACCCGGCGCATTTGTGGCTAATCCATGTTGGGAAGGACCATCCCCGCAAACGCCAACCTGCGGACCGTCATCTTACAGCTGTTATGTACCCGGTGTTTATTCATTAACGGTAGAAGATGCCTATAACGGATGTAAACACACAGGTACTGTAAATGTTTTAGATAAAACACAACCTCCGGTACTGCAAAATCAGATTTCCACTGCAACCATACAGTGCGGAGAAGATCAAACACGTTTGCAAATTCAGTTAACCGGAACAAACACTTCTATAAAATACTGGATTTATCAATATCCAGTTGGGGCTTCTTTTAACCCAAGCACAGCTATTACACCAAATGGCGGTAACCTATTACTCAGTGGCACATCTAGTCCGAGTATTGATGTGTCATTAAATGGGCGCTACTATTATTACGTAACGAACACACTCACCGGTTGCAGAATTTCAGGAGTTTATGAAGTGAAAAACGGTAATTTAAATACCAGTTTAAAGGCGAATCCTGAATTGGGATTTGCACCATTAGATGTACAGTTTAATGCAGAATCCAATGGACTAACAGCTGTAAATATTGTATGGAATTTTGGAAATGGTCTATCTCAAATTTCCAATGATTCGGAAACTATAAATACTTTATATAATTCACCGGGAACTTATCAGGTGTTTTTTATCGCTTCAAAGGGAAAATGCATAGATACAGCCTATAAAACGATACGCGTGGAAATGCCATCCAAAATGCAGGTTCCTAATATATTTACACCAAATAATGATGGAGTAAATGACCAGTTTTTCTTACACGTGGCGAATCTTACAGAGCTTAAAGCAATAATATTTGATCGATGGGGTAATCAGGTTTTTGAAATGCAAAGTGAGTCCGGAAATATTCAATGGGATGGGACTAATTATACTGGAGTAAAGTGCTCTTCAGGAGTATATCTATTTAGTATTACCGGTATAGGAACTGATGGTAAAACTTACCATCAAAAAGGAACAATTACTTTGCTTCGATAGTCCCGAATTGTTAAAATCAATAAGTTTTGCCTTTTTGGCACAGTATTTGCCAACAATACATGAATTTCTGAAAATTGGGCTAACCAATTAATTGAAATTTTAATATATTTATAACTATAATCAACCGTTTAACTCATTAACATGAAAAAAAATTACATTATTGCATTGCTAATTATATTTAGCGCAGCATTAAATATCAACGCTCAATTTGCCAAACTCAGCAAGGATGTTTTTGGTACTCGGGTTTTAATTGAAAACAAGGGTCAGTTTGATAAAAAAGTAAATTCTTTAAGTCCGGTGAAGTACGGATATGAAACATCCGGTGAGAGAATTTATTTTACCGATAAAGGCCCAATTTATAAACTGATTAAACGATTTATTTACTCACATGAACAAATGGAAAAATTGGAGCATGGGAAGTACGTGCCTTTAAAAGCGGACGAAGTTTATCAAGTGAATGTAAACTGGATTGGATGTAATGATAATATTCAAATTATTGAAAGTGAAAAGCAGTCTCATTATTTCACTTATGGTTCGGCTGACTTAAATTCTTCTACCTTCAAGAAAATAACTTACAAAAATGTTTATAATAATATTGATATAGAATACACGCTTCCGGAAGATAAGGAAAGTGGTATAAAATACAATGTGATTTTACATCCCGGAGCAAATCCGGCTGATGTAAGAATATCTTACACAGGTGATGTACAAAAAATAGTAAAAAGCGGAAATAATATTATAATTAAAACTCCTTTGGAAGACATCACCGAAACCGCGCCGATTAGTTATTATCAAAACAAAGGCAAAATAGCTTCAAAGTTTAATTTAAATCAAAATGTTATTTCTTTCGAATTCCCAGAAGGATATAACTCAAATGAAACTGTGGTTATAGACCCTTGGGTTTTTACCATGCCAACACTTACCGGTAATAATGTAGTTTATGATATTGATTATGACGGACTAGGAAACACCTTTGTTTATGGTGGTATGAATTTTATTAAAGTTGCTAAATATGATCCACTTGGAACTTTAATTTGGACTTTTGCGGGTAGTGTTCCCGGTATCACATGGGACAGTCAAGGTCCGGGTAATTTTTACACGGGTAACTTCATTGTGCACAAGTTAAATGGCAAAACGTATTTAGGACAGGGATTTGATTTTACAGGAACGAGAACAATTCGATTAGATGCTGCCGGTAATTACGATAATTTTGTTACCGTTGTAGTACCTGAGTTTCGTGAATTATGGGATATGGGTTTCCATTGCGGAACAGGTAATGTTTATGGATTAGGTGGAACAACTGCCAATGGAATTTCTGCAGCTTTAATTAATCAAAATAACGGTGTGCAAACAACCGCAAATTTCACGGGACTTGGAACCTGGGGACAAGACGTAGTTTCGAATGCGATTGATGATTTAGGAAATATTTTTGTGATTTTTGCGAGTAACGGAACACCTTCAGCTAATAACGCATTGTTGCGTGTTAATCCGGGTTTCAATGGAAATATCTGGTTCCAACCAAGTACTTACGCCACATTTAATGAGGCCAATAATAAAAATGGATATTTGGGATATGGTTTGGCTTCAAATGGGTTTAATTGTTTAGCAGTTAGCGGGAATTATTTATATTACTATAATGGTTTTGACCTTGCTGCTTATAATAAAGCAACCGGTGTGAAGATTGGATTTACAACTATCCCCGGACACATTGTGAAAAGATTCGGTGGAATTGCCGTTGATGATTGCGATAACGTATATATTGGAGGCGATAATAATGTACTATCTTATAATTTCAATGGCAGTACATTTAGTGCTTTGCCAAGTATTCCTTTAAATGCTCCTTCCGTTCAAAAACACGTTTACGATATTAAATTAGATAAAGCGAATAAGTTGCTTTATGTGGGTGGTAGCGGATTTGCCGGCACATTTAGTGCGGTTAATAGTTTAACTTGCGGAACAGCCAATGCTTTCTCATTAACCTTAAACTGTAATGGATTTAACAGTGGAACAGCTGTTGCATCGCTAACCACCGCAATAGCTAATCCTTCCATAAATTATATTTGGACAAACCAAGCCGGAACGGTTGCTGTGACCATGGGTACAACTTCCACTTCAAATTCAGTTAATTTACCAAATGGCACTTATACTTTAAATATTCAAATTAACGCGCCTTGCGGCCCGGCTTATGTGAATACAATAAACGTGAATTGCTGTAATGCAGTTAATGTTACGCACACTATTGTTCAAGCAGGATGTACAAATACAGTGAACAGCGCAACGGTTACTGCTACAGGTGGAGGTACAGTTGTTCCAATTATTACCTGGAACCCGGCTCCTCTTACACTATCAGGAAATTCATTAACTGCAACCGGATTACCTATTGGAACTACAACAGTTGTGCTTGATTACGGTGGAGGTTGTACAAATACAATTGGAATAACTGCATTACCAGCTCCACCTCCAATTACATTTACAATAAATAATTTAACCGGTACATATACAATTACCTGTACAAATCCTGTTATTGATTTACAAGCGGTGAGTAATTACACTTATGGCCCTTTATCTTATAGCTGGACGAGCATATCATTTACAGCCGGTACATCTTCAGTAAGTATTAATGCGCCAAATACTATTACACTAACAGTAACAGATCCTTCTACCGGTTGTTTATTGCAACAAGTTGTAACAATAGGAATTAATACTGTGGCTCCTACAAACTCTGTGAATCCGGTATCACAAGCTATTACTTGTAATTCAGGAGCACCCGTAACTTTTTCAGGTACGGTTTCAAATCCTACAGTAAATGTTCAGCATGATTGGTATAGTCCGTTAAATCCATTACCGGGCGGCGTACCTATTGCTACTTCAAACAATACTATAAGCATTTTAAGTGGAGCATTGCCTCCTGGTGTATATACATTAGTTACTACTAACTTGGTAAATGGTTGTACATCGCAAAAAACGGTGACCATTACTTCGCTTTCTGCTTGGCCTACTTTCTCTTTAAGTAGTCCAACCAATTTCAGTGTAGGTTGTAATCCATTACATCAAACAACAATTTCAATCATCAATCCGGTGAGTACACAAACTCCTCCAGCAACTTGTAGTTATACTTTCTTGGCACCTTCATTTACCGGAGTTGTGACTCCAAGTGTGATTTTAGGAAATAATAGTTCAACTACTACAACTATTCCGGGAACCTGGACCATTATAGTACAAGATAATTCTAACTTTTGTCGTTCTATAATTTCAGTTCCTATAATACAAAATACGGTTGCTCCTCATGTGGCTGCAAGTATGGCTACCAATACCTTACTTTGCAGAACTCCAACAGTGTTGGCCACCGGAACAAGTACTACACCAAATACTATTGTAACTTGGAATGTTCCGTCAACGCCTCCAACTTTATCTACTCCTACAGTAGTAATTGGAGATCCGGCTAATGGGCCTAATACCAGTTCAACATCTTTAACCTACGCAAACTTTACGGTTGTTGCCACTAACACTTTAAATGCTTGTCAGTCCACTTCCGTAATAACTATTTATCAGAATTTTAAACCGCCAATTTCAAATCCAACGATTTCGATTGCAACCCCTACAGCTATTTATTGTACTGTAGCAAATGCTCCGGTGGTTTTAACAACAGGTAATAGTACAACTACATCAGGAGGCGGGCCAAGTGCTTTTGTGGCTAACCCATGTTGGCAAGGGCCTTCACCGCAAACACCAACTTGCGGACCGTCATCATATAGTTGTTATGTTCCAGGGGTTTATACCTTAACTATAGAAGATAATTATAATGGTTGTACAGATGAAGGAACTGTTACTGTTTTAGATAGATCACAACCTCCTGTAATTACAAATACTTTATCTAATGCAATTTTAGATTGTGGTGGAAGTCAAGCCTCCCTTTCCGTAGCAATTACAGGAACTAATACCGGTGGCTTACGTTATTTATTAATTGAGTATCCAATCGGCGCTTCCTATTCGCCTTCTAATGCCGCATCTTATAATGTGAATCCGAGTTTAAGTGGTACATCTTCTAGTACAATCAATGTTTCATTGCCGGGATGGTATCAGGTTATTGTATCAAATACTTTAACAGGATGCAGAGCCTTAGCGTTTTTTGAAGTAACAACAGGCGGTTTAACAGCGAGTTTTACACCTGAACCTCAATCGGGATACGCGCCTTTAAATGTCAACTTTACCAATCAGTCAGCTAGTTCATCAGGAAGTTCAAGCATTACATCGGTATGGAGCTTCGGAAACGGAACGAGTCAAACTACTACATTAACTAATACCTCTGCAGTTTATAATGCACCGGGTTCTTATACAGTGATGTTATATACAACAAAAGGTTCATGTGTTGATTCAGCCTATAGAGTTATCAAAGTGGAAATGCCATCAAAATTAGAAGTGCCAAATATTTTCACACCAAACGGTGATGGCAGCAACGATGTATTTTTCTTGAAGGTGGCAAACATTGAAGAAGTAAGCGCCATTATACATGATCGTTGGGGTAATAAAGTTTACGAAACGTTAAGTAAAACCGGTAACATTGCCTGGGATGGTAAAAATTTCGGAGGTAAGGAATGTTCTGCCGGAGTTTATTTCTATATCATTAAAGGTAAAGGTTTCGATGGTAAAGAATATGAACAAAAAGGGAATGTAACTCTCATGAGATAAAACTTTAAAAAATAAAGGCCCCTTCTTTGTAAGGGGCTTTTTTTATGGAATTAATTGAAAATGCGTTTCTGCAAATGCTTTCGAACATGAGTTAAAATGCCACCACTCACTGCTTATACTGGTAAATCCTGCACTTTTCATCACGTTTCTAAGCAAGTTTCTATTGGCAATTTGAGTTGAATCCAATTTCTTGTTATTCAAATAATATTGTTCTCTATAGGGTTCTGATATTTTTTCAAATGAGTCAAAAGATGAACCCATATCTAATAATTGATTATTCTCCGTGTTTATTATGCTAATATCAACCGCACATCCGTAATTGTGCAAAGATTTTAAATAAGGAGGTGCAACAAATTTAAATTTAACCGATACTTCCATTTTTAAACTGTCCCACATCAATTTTTGAGCAAACCAAGGTCTGGACGCATCAAATATTACAAGTGATAATTGCGGATTAATCTTTTTTAAATAGTATTGCGCATTACACACCTTAAGAGCAACTTCACATGGGAAATATGCTTTTTCTAAATCGTCGTAAAGCGGGAAGTGTAAAAAATTGGCCGTGTCAGAATATTTCAGCTGAATACATATGGTGCTATCCAATGTGTTAACATCAATTAAGCCAAATTTAATAAATAGATTTTCGGTGTTTCCGGTAACTTTCTTTTCAATTACTTTTTCCGGAATATCCCGAACAAATACAATTTTTTTTCGAATGATAGTTTTTTCTTTATCAGTTCTGTTGCATGAATAAAGCGAGAAGCAAATTATTAGTGTCATAACTTTAATAAAATCGAATAAAATCAGCCGTATATATTTCCTATTTCTCCCCAAAAAGCGTTAATTTGTTTCACAAATATATTATAATGCCGTCATTTGATATTGCAAGTAAATTAGACGCCCAATTATTGGATAATGCGATTAATGTAGCCCGAAAAGATATTTTGAATCGTTGGGACTTCAGAGATTCTAAAAGTACCATTGATTTGAATAAAAAAGACATGCTCATAAATGTAACAACGGAAAATGATATGCGCTTAAATGCCATTTTAGATGCCATTCATTCCCGGATGATTAAACAAGGTTTAGACCCAAGAGGTTTGGATGAGAAGAAAGAGCATTATGCCAGCGGTATGTTTATTAAGAAAGACATTAAAGTAAGAGCCGGTATTGAAAAGGAAACATCAAAAAAAATCTTAAAGGATATAAAGGATAGCAAACTGAAGGTTACTGCGCAAATTATGGATGATATTATTCGCGTAAGCAGTAAAAGTATAAATGATTTGCAGGCTGTAATCGGAATTTGCTCAAAGGGCGATTATGGTGTTCCATTACAATATATAAACATGAAATAATGCAATCCTCAAAAATTATAAGAAGTAAAGCGCCATTTCGAATAGGGTTGGCCGGTGGAGGAACGGATGTTAGTCCGTATTCGGATGAGTATGGTGGAGCAATATTAAACGCAACTATTGATCTTTACGCTTTTACAACACTGGAACCTTTAGAAAAAAAGGGAATTGTATTTGATATAGCTAATAGTGGTTTGCATCACGAATGTGAAAGTGCTGAAGTGTTAAAAATGGCAGAGGGATTCGAGTTATTTATCGGCGTTTACAATGCAATAGTAAAAAAGTTTAAAACAGGTCCCTTATCTTTTCGATTAACTTCAAATACGGAAGCGCCGCAAGGTTCTGGACTAGGAACATCTTCAACCATTGTAGTTTCTATTATTGGCGCATTTGTAGAATGGCTCAATCTACCATTAGGAAAATATGATATAGCCCATTTGGCTTATGAAATTGAACGTATAGATTTACAAATGGCCGGGGGTAAACAAGATCAGTATGCGGCCACTTTTGGGGGAATTAATTTTATAGAATTTTATGCAGAAGATAAAGTAATCGTAAATCCACTTCAGCTTAAAAACGAAGTGTTTCATGAGTTAGAGCATAATTTGCTTTTATTTTATACGCAAACACAGCGAAATAGCGCTGCGATTATTGATGAGCAAGTAAAAAATGTGAATGATAAAAAAGCAAAAAGTATAGAGGCTATGCATCATCTTAAACTACAAGCTGTACAAATGAAGGATGCTTTGTTGAGGGGAGAGTTGGATAAAATTGGTGAAATTATGCAATACGGCTGGAAAAATAAAAAGCAAATGGCGCAAAGCATTTCCAATGATTTTATTGATAATATTTATGAAAAAGCTATTGCTCACGGGGCTAGTGGCGGAAAAATTTCCGGTGCAGGAGGGGGTGGATTTATGTTTTTTTACTGCCCTGCAGTAAGCAAAAATAGAGTGGCAAACGCTTTAACGGCGATGCGTGGTAGAGTTCAACCTTTTAATTTTACGCAACAAGGATTAATTACATGGAGCATATAAACAGTACGGATGAAGATCAGCTTCATGAATCAAGTTCAAAAGCAAACGATACAACTGCTTTTACCATTCAAAATTTATTAACTCCTTCTAAAGGATATTATGCAACTCCAATATTACTTTTTCTAAACGTTATAATTTTTGCAGTGATGGCTCTAAATAATGTGGATATTATCGAGCCTGAGAAAAAGGACTTAATTGATTGGGGCGCTAACTTCAGGCCTTTCACCTTAAATGAAGGATTATGGCGATTAGTAAGCAGTAGTTTTGTGCATAATGGCCTATTACAGTTTTTGTGCAATATGTTTGTATTGATAAGTTTCGGCAGAGTTTTAGAGCCTTTGTTAGGTACCGTAAGATTATTATACTTTTTTTTACTGCTAACTATTTTGTCTGCTGGCGCGAGTTTATGGTATTACACTTCATTTTTAAGCGTGGGAAATTCCGGAGCTTTATTTGGTATGTTAGGCATAATCATAACTGTTTATTTTGGACGTAATGAAACTATAAGTCTTAAAAAAGAATTATGGATTGCCGTTGCTGTTTTAATCGGATTTTATGTTTTCTATTCAATTAAAGGATTGTCGGATAATGCAGCTAATTTTTCGGGTTTGGGAGGAGGATTAGTATTTGGTTCTTTTTTTGTTTTAAGCACTAAAAATTATTCATCAGCTAAATCTCTTTCCTATCAGTTTTTATCTATGCTGCTAGTTTTAGGATTTTTGATTTTTGTTTTTCAATCTATTCCTTCCGATTTGGGTAAGTATTTTTCAAAAATGGAAATTATCACCAAAGCAGAAACAGAGGCGCTTGAAGTATATAACTTGCCGCAAAATACCGATAACAATATCTATTTAAACGAAGTGCAAAAGGGAATGGAAAAATGGGTGCAGTGTGAACGTGTGATAGAAGAGTGCAATCAACTCAATATTACGGATAAATATAAATCAAAGAATAAATTAGTTGCTAAATACATCCAATTACGAAAAGAGTCATATGAGCTTATATTAAGAGCACTGCAGGAAAATTCGAATAAATACAATAACGAAATACAACAATACAATGACCGGATATTACAGGCCATGAAAGAAATTGAAAATTTTAAATAATCCATGAAAACTACTAGTAAATCTGAATTCAACTTCCAAAATCAAACTGCTTTTTATAAGGGAAAAGTTCGCGATGTTTATACAATTTCCAATAAGTATTTGGTGATGGTGGCCAGTAATCGAATTAGTGCATTTGATGTAGTGCTTCCTAAAGATATTCCATTTAAAGGCCAAGTATTAAATCAACTTGCCGCACACTTTTTAGACCTAACTAAAGATATTGTTCCTAATTGGTTAATTGCTTCGCCTTTCCCTAATATCAGTATCGGACATAAATGCGATCCTTTTAAAATAGAAATGGTTGTAAGGGGTTACTTGGCCGGGCATGCAGCCAGAACTTATTTAAGTGGGAAACGCGAACTTTGTGGGGTAAGCTTACCGGAAGGATTAAAGGAGAATGATAAATTGCCTCATCCTATCATTACGCCAAGCACCAAAGCTTCTGAAGGTCATGATGAAGATATCAGTAAAGAAGATATTATTAAAAACGGTTTGGTAAGTAAGTCGCATTATGAAGAATTGGAAAAAATAACACTTGCCTTATATGCAAGAGGACAAGAAATAGCTAATCAACAAGGTTTAATATTAGTGGATACCAAATATGAATTTGGATTATACAATGATAAAATCATGTTAATGGATGAAATTCACACTCCCGATTCTTCGAGATACTTTTATCAGGAAGGATATGAAGATCGTCAAAAACAAGGTGCTGAACAAAAACAATTAAGTAAAGAGTTTGTCAGAAAATGGTTGATTGAAAATGGTTTTCAGGGAAAAGAAGGACAGTCTATTCCTGCAATGAAAGATCAATGGGTAAATGAAATCAGTGAACGTTATATCGAATTATTTGAAAAAGTAAGCGGAAAAAAGTTTATGCGCGAAAATACGGCTGTTGATAATTCAAAAGTTGAACTTCAAATCAACTCATTAATAGCTAAATTACCCTAATCTAAAATTCAGCACGTTTTTTTAGTTTTTTCTTTTTCCTTTATGCTTTTTTTTTGAGTTTTAAGGTAATTATTTTGAATATCCAATCTTAAATTCTTAAGTTTAAATTCAATAATTCTATACCTATGAAAAGACTCTTCCTTTTAAGTCTGCTGATTTTTTCAGCTATTTTTTTGTCATTTGATGTTGTAAAAAACGATACGCTGTGGTTGAGGTATCCTTCCATTTCACCGGACGGATCTACTATTGTATTTACCTACAAAGGTGATATTTATAAAGTGTCTGCCGCAGGAGGAGAAGCAGTACCTTTAACTTTGAATGACGCGCATGATTATATGCCCGTTTGGTCACCCGATGGTAAAACAATTGCATTCTCTTCAGATCGTTTTGGTAATTTTGATGTTTTTACAATTCCAGCTGAAGGTGGAGAGGCAAATCGAATTACTTTTCATTCTTCAAGTGATTTTCCATCTTCATTTACTCCCGATGGAAAAGAAATAATTTTCAATTCTACACGTCTTGATCAAGCTGCATATATACAATTTCCTTATGCCGGTTTACCCGAATTATATAGTGTATCAGTAAATGGTGGCAGAGAAAAACAAATTTCTTCTATAGGCGCTATTGAATCGCATTTAAATAAAGCGGGCGATAAGTTAATTTTTCATGATGTAAAAGGATATGAAGATCCGTGGAGAAAACATCATACTTCTTCGGTAGCTAGAGATATTTGGATGTGGAATAAAAAATCAAATGAATTTAATCAACTTACCAATTTTGCCGGTGAAGATCGTAATCCGCAATGGAGTGCAGATGAAAATTCAATTTATTACCTCAGTGAAAAAAGTGGTTCATTTAATGTTTGGAAAATGGAAGTTGCTAATCCGGCTCAAAACAAACAAATAAGCAGTTTTGATAAAAATCCGGTTCGTTTTCTTTCAATTGCCAATAACGACTTATTGTGTTATTCTTATAATGGAGAATTATACACGCAAGCTGCAGGCGCAGAACCTAAAAAAGTATCTGTTACCATTCATAATGACGGACGAACAAATACGGCTAAAACCGAAGTGTTTACAAACGGCGCTACTGAGATGAATGTTTCTCCAAATGGAAAAGAAGTTGTTTTTGTGGTACGCGGAGAAGTTTTTGTTGCGGCGATTGAAGGGGGACTTACTAAACGTATTACAAACACGCCGGAGCAAGAACGAAGTGTTAGTTTTAGTCCTGATGGAAAAAGCATTTTATACGCATCCGAAAGAAATAATATTTGGGGCTTGTATCAAACTTCATTGGTTCGTAATGATGAGTTGTATTTTTTCAATTCCACATTACTTAATGAAGAAACCATATTGGCAGGAACTACCGAAGCTTTTCAGCCGGCTTATTCTCCGGATGGAAAAGAAGTAGCCTTTATTGAAGATCGCACTTCCGTTAAAGTAATTAATTTAAAATCGAAAACTATACGAACGATAATGCCGGGCGATAAAAGTTATTCTTATGCTGATGGTGATCAATCTTTTGAATGGTCGCCCGATGGAAAACATCTTTTAGTACAGTTTTTGCAGGATGGAAATTGGAGAAGTGAAATCGGTTTAGTAGATGCGGACGGTAAAAATGGTATAAAAGATTTGACGCAAAGCGGATTTGATAATGGGGATGGGCATTGGATGATGAATGGAAAGATGATGATGTGGTTTTCAAACAGACATGGAATGAAAAACATTGCTAGTCACGGTAATCAAAATGATGCATATGGTTTGTTTTTAACAAAGGCTGCGTTTGATCAGTTTAAAATGAATAAAGAAGAATATGCTTTGTTTAAAGAGAAGGAAGAAAAAACTAAAAAGGAAGTAAAAACTCCTACCAATGATAAATCAAAGTCTAAAGGAAGTGATACTTCAAAAAAAGTAATTGAACCTGTAAAAATTGAGTGGGATGGTTTACAGGATAGAAAAGTGCGTTTAACTATTCATTCATCCAGCATGTCCGATGCCTTAGTTACTCCTGAAGGTGATAAAATTTATTATTTAACCCGCTTTGAGGGAGGATTTGACATTTGGTGTACCAAGTTTAAAGAACATGAAACAAAAATGTTTATTAAACTGGATTGTAAAGGTCCGGGGAAAATGATGTTCGATAAGGAAGCTAAGCATATTTTAATGGTTTGCGATGGAAAAATAATTAAAATAAAATTAGAGAACGCCGAAAAAAAGGAAGTTCCTTTTCACGCGGAAATGAATTTAACACTCGCGCTCGAAAGGGAATATATGTTTGAACATGCCTGGCGCCAGGTTGTAAAAAAGTTTTATGTGAGTGATTTGCAAAAAACAGATTGGAATTATTACAAACAAAATTACAGCAGGTTTTTACCATACATCAATAACAATTACGATTTTGCCGAATTGCTGAGCGAAATGCTTGGCGAATTAAATGCCTCACATACAGGATGCAGATATAAAGCGCCGCACCATAATCCGGATGAAACAGCGTATTTAGGCGCGTTTTTTGATGAGCAGTATGAAGGTAACGGTTTACTGATTTCCGAAATTATTGAAAAAGGTCCACTGGATGCAGATGGCTTACAAATTAAACCCGGACAAATAATTGAAAAGATTAACGGAGTGGAAATTACGCCGCAAAGCAACTACTATAAAATTTTAAATCGGGTTTCAGGTAAAAACACCTTGATTTCTATTTACGATAAAGCAGCTAATAAGCGATGGGATGTAATTATAAAGCCAATTCCATTGGCACAGCTTTATCCTTTATTATATCATAGATGGATAAAAAGAATGCAGGATCTTACTGAAAAATTATCAGGCGGTGAATTAGGATACATGCATGTTAAAGGCATGGATGACGAAAGTTTTAGAGAGTTTTACGATCAGGTAATGGGTAAATACGTAAACAAAAAAGCATTAATTGTAGATACTCGATTTAATGGTGGTGGTTGGTTGCACGATGATTTGGCTACTTTCTTATCAGGAAAAAAATACATTGAATTCGTTCCTAAAGAAAGAAAAATTGGAGTAGAGCCAGGTAAAAAATGGATAAAGCCATCTTTGGTTTTAATGGGTGAAGGAAATTATTCAGATGCGCATATGTTTCCTGTAGTTTACAGAACATTGGGAATAGGAAAGTTGGTTGGTATGCCGGTACCGGGTACCGGAACAGCCGTTTGGTGGGAACCCATGATTGATCATTCATTAGTATTTGGTATTCCGCAAGTAGGGGTAATGACACCGGAAGG
This sequence comes from Sphingobacteriaceae bacterium, assembly GCA_016715905.1. Taxonomy (NCBI): domain Bacteria; kingdom Pseudomonadati; phylum Bacteroidota; class Sphingobacteriia; order Sphingobacteriales; family Sphingobacteriaceae; species Sphingobacteriaceae bacterium. Next base: position 718,106 of record JADJXI010000003.1, read on the forward strand.
AAAATATTACGAAAACACGCAATTGGAACCGGATGTTAAAGTGGCAAACGAATACAAGGCCATGTTGGAAGGAAAAGATCAACAAATTGAAGCTGCCGTTAAATTATTATTGGGTAAATAATTAAAAGGGATTAATATCCCTTTTAATTTCATTATTTTTTGCCCTGCATAGGATTCCAACCATTACTTTGTCCTCTGCCGGCTGAAGCTTTGGCTTTGTAAAGGTCGAATTTAGAAGGAGAAGTTTTTATGTTCCATAAATTATTCTCTTCGTTTATATCTCCTGTTTCCCGGAATGGGTCTAATTGAATGGAAACTACTTTTTTATCTTTTATAAATGTTTTGGTAACTTCATTTTCGTTTTTTCTCCAAACATACACATGGCAGCGCTCAATATCACTACTTCCATCTGTATAATTAAATTTGATAATGAGCGGCATTACTGATCCACCGCGGTTACTGAATTTAATTTCACACAAAAATTTTCCTTCAAACTTTTTCATCTCTTCATCACTTAATTCGCTTAAGTTTTCATGTTTTTCTTTAATTTCCATGGTAAGCGGTGATGCAGGTTTGTAATGGTAATAAAAATCTCTCAGTGTAGTATCCACATCAACCAAGGCCTTCATACCACTTTGCTTGTTTCTTATTTGGGTAATGAATTCAAATTTATCCGGGTAATGTTTATGCATGACAAAATGAGTGTCTGGTTCAACTTTAATTTTTTCACCCTTTTGTAAAACATAAGTTTTTACGGTGTCAATTGAAATATCTACCGGATCGGTATCATAAAACCAAGAACGCCAAAACCAATCTAAATCAACTGCGCTGGCATCTTCCATACTTCTGAAAAAATCTGCCGGCTCAGGATGTTTGAACGCCCATCTTGTACAATAAGTCTTAAAGGCAAAATCAAATAATTCTCTACCCATGATTGTTTCTCTCAAAACTGTTAAGGCTGTTGCTGGTTTACCGTAAGCATTAGCGCCAAAATTATGTATGTTTTCACTATTCACCATAATAGGTTCGAGTTGATCTTTGGGTAACCGGAAATAATCCAACATTTTATGTGCTGGTCCTCTGCCGGAAGGATAATTCATATCAAATTCCTGCTCGGTTAAAAACTGAACAAAGGTGTTTAGTCCTTCGTCCATCCAGGTCCATTGCCTTTCATCGCTATTAATAATCATTGGGAAAAAGTTATGTCCTACTTCATGAATGATAACCAAAATCATTCCGTTTTTACTTCCTTCTGTATACGTTCCGTCTTTTTCTGTTCTTCCGAAGTTAAAGCAAATCATGGGATACTCCATACCGTTAGCTGCTTCAATACTTTGCGCAACGGGATAAGGATACGGTATGGTGTATTTAGAATAAGTCTTTATTGTATGTGCAACCACTTTAGTTGAATATTTTCTGTAAAGACCATAAGCTTCTTTGCCGTAAAAGCTCATGCACATCACGCGTTTGCCTTCGCACTTCACCGGCATGGCATCCCAACAATATTTTCTTGAACTTCCCCAAGCAAAATCGCGAACACTGTCTGCTTTAAAAATCCAGGTTTTGGTGGTGGTGGCCTTTTTCTTTTCTGCGGCTTTAGCGTCTTCTAACAAACCAATTTCCACCGGTTCCGTGGCAGTTTGAGCTTGCACCCATCTTTTGTATTGCGCAGCAGTAAGTACTTGCTGATAGTTTTGACATTCACCGGTTGAACAAACTAAGTGATCGGAAGGCACCGTCATTTTCACTTTGAAATTTCCGAAGGCCAACGCAAATTCTCCTCTTCCTAAAAACTGTTTGTTTTGCCATCCCTGAAAATCACTGTACACACACATCCTCGGATACCATTGTGTCATGGTAAATAAATGGTTTCCGTCTTCTTCAAAATATTCATACCCACCTCGGCCGCCATATTGTGTGCGGTTAATCATTTTATAATGCCATTTCACAATAAATTTTATTTTCCCTTTTGGTGCAAGTGTTTTTGGTAAATCAATTCTCATCATGGTTTCGTTGATTGTATAGGACAATGTTTTTCCTTTTTCATCCGTTACGGCATCTATTTTATCACCCAGACCCGCCAAATTTTCTTTATAGTTAAGTGATTTAATTGTTGCATCACTCAATATTTTTCCCTCTAATTTGTTTTCATCAATGCTGTGCACAAATGAATTAGGGTCGTGTTGGTTTTCATCTAACTGCAACCATAAATAATTTAAAGCATCCGGAGAATTGTTGTGGTATGTTATCGTTTCTGTTCCTACAATACTTAAATTGGCTTCATCTAATTTTACATCAATATCATAATCGGCGCGTTGCTGCCAATATTTATTTCCCGGTGCACCTGAAGCGGTGCGATATTCGTTTGGCGTTGGTAATATGGAACCTAGCTGTTCAAATTTATTTCCGTGATTGGATTTCGGATTGTTTTGAATATTCTGTGCAAGAGCTGAACTTAATCCGATTAAGAATAAAATAATCGTTGTATTAAAATTACGATTGAAAATAAAACTGAAACGCATGCGATAAATATTTTTAATTGGTTGTGTGTTACTTTAAATGTTCTGCTTAAAATTAAATAAAAAAGTATGACTATGATGACAATTAAAAGTTGACCTATCTCTATTCCGGCATTGAAAAACAACAGCGGAAAGCCCGGAGACTCTGTGTTTCCGAGCATTGAGCGAATTAGGTAAGAAAATCCCATACCGTGAATTCCCCCAAATAGGGGGATGAAGACGTATAAAATTCGTGCGTTTTTCATTGAGCTTTGTCGAATTCTAAATAATTCAAAACATGCAGTGAGTAAGATAGTGGAGGCAATTAGTATTTCGGCCAAAGCTTGATTTAATACAAATACATCATAAACACTGAGTGCTAATGAAACGGAATGGCCAAGGGTAAAGCCTGTTATTAAGATTAAAATTTTTTTCCATTCTTGTACAGTATACGCAAGTGTAATTAAGGCTACAAATAAAATATGATCGTATGCCCCATCTGTTGTTATATGTTCAAGTCCGGTTACAAACCAAAGTGAAAATTCATTCATTTGTTTAACTTTGTAAAGTGAAACGAAAACTCAATAATACGAAAAAGTTAATTGCAATTTCTACGCTTATTTTTTTCGCATTCGTTTTTGTTAACTTTCATCCCTTTTATTTAAGTGTTTGCGAATTCAAATACAAAGCAGATAAAAAAACTTTAGAAGTTTCGGTAAAACAATTTACGAATGATTTAGAGGAAGTATTGGCTAAGAAGAATAAAACAAAAGTGGATTTAATTAATGGAAAAGACACTGCATTACTAAATGGATATTTGAGAGAATATATTTTAGCTAACCTGAAATTAAACGTAAACGGAAAAGATAAAGTATTTAAATATTTAGGTTATGAAAGGGAAGAGGAAGCTGTTTGGGCTTACTTGGAAGTTAGTTCGTGTGAAAAACCGACGGAAGTTAGAATTGAAAATTCACTGTTGTATGAATTAATTAAAACTCAAATCAATATTGTGCATTTTGAGTTAGACGATAAACGATTGAGTAAGAAAGTGGAAAATCCGGATAGGGTAATTTTATTTAGTTTTTAGTCATTTTCCCTTATTTAAAAACGAAGGATTTATCGAAAAGAAGTATCTACTGTCCTAAATTCAAACCTTATATGTGGATTATATGTAGGATACAGGGCAAATTTTAACATTTTATTTCTTGCTCAATTTTTTTGGCCGAAATTCTAAATACTTTTCGTAACCTTCTGATAAAAAAGCAGTTGAATATAATAACATTTAGATTTTGATGGGTTTCTCCGAAATAAGGATTTAGATGTTAGCAAATTGAACCTCAAATTATTACAAATGGACTTGCTTTTTAGGAAAAAAACATAATCTTTGCAAAACTTTTAACCCAGTTGAAGAAGTTAATACACATATTATCAATTACTTGCATCGTTTTAATTCACGTAGATGCCTTCTCGAAAAGTCCCGACTTTGATGATAAAACAAAAAAGAAGGAAGGAGATAAAAAGGAAAAAGTAAAAAGAGACGATACTACAACCCTTGCCTTAAATGAAGAACATTTGGAAGGATTGGAAGAGGAGTTGAGTGACAGTACGGAGATGATGTTTCCGAGCCATGACCTTTACGCAACCTGGGATACTACTTCTGCACATCCTTATCATTTTTATGAGTCCTTTAAAATGGATAGTGTGGATATAACTTTAGTGAATGAAAGTGATCATGCATTTTCAATGCCATTTAAGGGTGGAATAACCAGCGAGTTCGGATGGCGAAAATACCGTCCGCATTTTGGTACTGATATTAAACTTCAAACCGGCGATCAGGTAGTTACTTGTTTTGATGGAATGGTTCGTTTAGCGAAGTATTATTATGGATATGGGAATTGTGTAATTGTTCGTCATAACAATGGCCTTGAAACAGTTTATGGCCACCTTTCAAAAATATTAGTAGAAGCAGGCCAAGTTGTAGATTCAGGAGATTTATTAGGTTTAGGTGGGAACACCGGCAGATCATTTGGTAGCCATTTGCATTTTGAAATCCGGTATTTGGGTCAGGCATTAGACACCGAAGATTTTATTGATTACGCAAGCGGCGAATTAAAATCGAATTGTTTTATGTTGCGAAAAAATGATGTGGCAACAAAGTACGACTTACGGGCTGTACATACCCGTCACAGAAAAGGAAGTTCTTATGCAAAAGGTGGTAAAGTGAAATTGAGTCCGGGTGGAATATATACAATCCGTCAAGGAGATACCCTTGGAGCTATTGCCAGAAGATATGGCACTAGCGTTAATGCCTTGTGTAAAAAAAATAAAATAAAAGCTACTTCTACTTTGCGCTTAGGGCAAAAACTTAAAATTTAATTTCACATCCCGGTAAAAGGGCTTTTAGTTTTTCCAATTCATCTTTTTCTAATGGATTACCACTCAAATCCAAAAAGTGTAATTCTTTTAGTTGTGAAATACTGTCGGGTAGTTTGGTGATTTTGTTATTTCGCAAAGAAATGAATCTTATTTTTTTAGCTTTATAAATATCAAAAGGAATGGTTTGAAGCGGATTATTTTCTATGATGAGCAATTCTAAATTCTGTAATCGTTCAAAATGTTTAGTGATGTTGTGTGTATTGGTATTACTGAGGTATAAAAAGTTTAAATTAGGAATTTTAAAAATTTGCTTTGGAAAACTATCCATAATACAATTTTCAATTGTCAGCTCCTGTAAATTCTTCATGTATTTTAAAGTTTCAGGAAGTTTCAGCGTATCATCGGTATTACCGAATTTAAAAGTTTTTAATTTATTTAAATAAGCAATTGCACAAGGTATGCTGTCTATTTTGGTATGTTGCAATTCGAGATAATTCAGATTACGATAAGCTTCCGGCTGTGGAAGGAAAGCTGTAAATTTATTATTATAGGTTGCAAAAAAAACTAAATTATACAATGCTTCAAATCCTTTAGGGTAATCTACTACTTCATTACCGCTAAGCTTTAAAGTTTGCAAATCAATCAACTTTGAAATTTTATCATATTGTTTCGCATCTAATTTCTGATAACTTAAATCAAGCTTATAAACATTTCGTTCAATGGCAAGTGCGGTCTTCAGATCTTTATGAACAGAGGCTCCGTAAGGTCCGTATCTTTCAAAAGGGTCTTTGGGCAATGGCTTATCGTTTTGTGCCAACACCTGCAAACTAAAAGTGAAAATAAGAAAAAGGAATAATTTGTGCATTTTCATTGCAAACGAATTTACAGCATTACATGCATTTGCAAAACTAATAATTTGCTTCTTATAAAAGTTTTTTAACAAGAGATTAGCCAATCAATACTTTTGAATTATTTGTTCAGAAGAGGTTTACTTTGTATTTGACAGCCATTTTTTGAATCTGCTCATCGTTTATTTGATGTATATTCTTGCTTTTGTGATAATTTTCAACGGTAAGAACATGCGTTCGGTAATTATTTTTTTCTGCCAATAGAAAATAAGGTTCAATTTCCCAGTCTAACGTAAATGTATTGGCCACAAAAATTTTCTCTATTTGTTTAAGCATAGCGTTTTCGGTACGATCAAGACATTGTTTATAGGCCAGATGATTTTTATCAAATTCAAATTGATACCCGTTTTCATCGGTAAAGTAATCATCAATACTCAATACCGGATATTTTTTTTCACTGAGTAATGAAGCCAATGTACTTTTACCGGCACCTGGTAATCCCCTAAGTAAAATTAACTCTTTCATAAAATTTTATAATTTATTGGAATATAGTTTGAAACGGGTATCTTTTTAATTTACTTTTGTTATACATGTTAAAATTATGAGATTTTTTGTTTCGATATGCTTTTTATTTTTCATCACTTTCAATAATGCCCAAGTAACCGATGGCAATGGTAAAAAACAAGGCTATTGGAAAAAGAATGATGAAAAAACGGGCAAATTAATTTACGAAGGTGAATTTAAAGATAATAAGCCGGTAGGGAAATTTAAATATTATTATCCCAATGATTCACTTCAGGCAATCATGAATTTCAAAAATGAGGGTACTGTTGCTTACGCACAATTATTTCATCCAACCGGAAAGAAAATGGGAGAGGGTAAATATATCAATGAGCTCAAAGATAGTGTTTGGTTGTATTTTGATGAGCTGGGAACATTACTTTCAAAAGATACCTATAGTAAGGGAAAGAAAAACGGCATTTCAGTGGTTTATATGCCTGAAGGTTTAGTTGCAGAAGAACGAAATTATAAAGACGATCTGGAACATGGCGAATTTAAACTGTATTTTGATGGTAAGAAGCTAAGAGCTATCGGTAAATTTATAAACGGTAAGCAAGAGGGCAAAGCCATTTATTATTTTCCAAATGGTGTAGAAGTTGCGAATGGCTTTTTCAAAAATGGAGTGAAAGAAGGGCCTTGGATATATAAAAATGAACAGGGAAAAATTACAGAGAAGGAATTATACAAAAAAGGTGAACCGGTTAGTAAAAAAGAAGCAGAAGCTTTTTTTAATAAGAATAAAAAGAAATAGTTCTATTCAATTATTATCCTAATCTCAATTTAAATTTGAAATCTCATTAAAATTGCCAAGAGAATTTTTTTGAATAAAAACTAATTTTAGTTACAGAAATCCCATTTAATACAACCTTTATTTCATTAACTTTGTATTCTGATTTATGAGCAAGAACGGTAAAGTATTGGTAGCTATGAGTGGTGGTATTGACAGTAGTGTTACCGCTATGATGTTGCATGAAGAGGGGTACGAAGTTATTGGTATAACCATGAAAACATGGGATTATGAAACTTCAGGCTCTTCTAAAAGAGAAACAGGTTGTTGCAGTTTGGATAGCATAAATGATGCTCGTACTATGGCCGTAGCTTATGGTTTTCCGCATTACATATTAGACATTAGAGGCGAATTCGGAGAGCATATTATTAATAATTTTGTGGAAGAGTATTTGGCCGGCAGAACACCTAATCCATGCGTATTATGCAATACGCATATAAAGTGGGATGCATTACTTAAGCGGGCCGACATGCTTGATTGTGAATTTATAGCTACCGGACATTATGCACAACTAAGAACAGAACAAAACCGAAGGATAATTTCTAAAGGAATAGATCAAACCAAAGATCAAACTTATGTATTGTGGGGTTTAGATCAAGCGTGTTTAAAAAGAACTATGTTTCCATTAGGGGGATTTAAAAAAACAGAAATAAAGCAAATGGCTAAAGATGCCGGATTTTATGATTTGGCCAACAAAAGTGAAAGTTATGATATTTGTTTTGTGCCCGATAATGATTATAGAGCTTTTTTAAAACATCGTATGCCCGGTTTAGAAGAGAAAGTGGATGGTGGAATATATCTTTTTAAAGGAAAAGAAGTGGGAAAGCACAGAGGATATCCTTTTTATACCATTGGTCAAAGAAAAGGATTAGATATAGCATTGGGTGCGCCTGTTTTTGTAAAAGAAATCATTCCGGAAACAAATACAGTTATATTAGGAGATAAAGACGATTTGGAAGAAAATCAATTAACTGTTCGTGATTTTAATATTTCAAAATATGAAAATTTACCTTCCGATTTCGAGTCTTTAACCAAAATCAGATATAAAGATGCCGGAACTATGGCAACACTCAATATTATTGATGATAAAATTGATGTTATTTTTCATGCCCCCGTTTCCGGTGTTGCTCCCGGACAAAGTGCTGTGTTTTATGAAGAAAATGATTTAGTGGGTGGAGGATTTATAGATCGAAAGCCTTTAAAATTCTAACAACTTAGCGTTAATTAGTAATTGAATTGCACATTTGTTCATGTGCCATATTCTTTTAAATTTACAATTCTATTCCAAAAATACACAAATGAAAAAAGCATACATTTTTCCGGGGCAGGGTTCTCAGTTTTCGGGAATGGGAAAAGAACTTTACGACTCCAATGAAACAGCTAAAACACTTTTCGAAAAAGCCAATCAAATATTAGGTTTTCGCATCACTGATACCATGTTTGCGGGTTCTGATGAAGAGCTGAAACAAACTAAAATAACTCAGCCGGCCATTTTTTTACATTCAGTTGTATTAGCGGCCACTAAATCGAATGATTTTAAACCGGACATGGTTGCCGGCCATTCTTTGGGTGAATTTTCTGCATTGGTAGCTAATAAAACATTACAGTTTGAAGATGCTTTGGTTTTAGTTTACAAAAGAGCACTTGCTATGCAAAAAGCTTGTGAATTAAATCCAAGTACAATGGCAGCTATTCTAAACTTAGATGATAAAGTAGTAGAAGATATTTGCGCCGCAATTACAAATGAGGGCCAAATTGTTGTTGCCGCCAATTATAATTGTCCGGGACAATTGGTTATTTCTGGAAGTTTGGAAGGTGTTAATTTGGCCTGCGAAAAATTAAAAGCTGCCGGTGCCAAACGTGCATTGCTTTTGCCGGTAGGGGGTGCATTTCATTCACCACTTATGGAGCCCGCAAAAATTGAATTAGAGCAAGCCATACTTTCAACTTCATTTAATCAACCTATTTGTCCGGTTTATCAAAATGTCACAGCTAGTGCAGTTTCGGATGCTGAACAAATAAAAAAGAATTTAATTGCTCAATTAACAGCTCCGGTAAAATGGACTCAAAGTATTCAACAAATGGTGAGTGATGGAGCTACTCAATTTATAGAAGTAGGGCCTGGTAAAGTTTTACAAGGCTTGGTTAAAAAAATAAGTGCCGGAGCCGAAGCAATGAGTGTATGAAAAAATTAATTAGCTTTTGTTTAGTTATTAATTTACTTACTTTAAAAAGTCAAACACGCTTTTTTCAGGGTATCGGAATATTTGCTTCCGGTACACAATCCATGCATAATTATAAAAACACAACGCAAGACAATAAAGATTTTGCGAATGACAATCCTAGTAATTTTGTATTTGCAAATTATTACCCGCAATCTCATATTTCCAGGGAAAATTTCAGCTGGGGTGCTGGACTTTTTTTGGAATTTATTGACAGTGATAGAATTCGTTGGCAAACAGAAGCAACGTATATGAAGAAAAGTGTTTTAGAGAAAGAGGTGATCGATCCCTTTTTTGGAACTCGAGCCGGGAATTTTTCTGCTAATAAATACACCTATATACAATGGAATAATTATTTAAAGTTTTTAAATATTGGATTAGGACCCAGGTGGTATGGGATGTTGGGAGTACGTTTAGAGTATTTATTAAATAGTAGCGCTTCCGTATTTACTTCAGTAGCCGGAAGTTTTCCTAAGTTTTGGTTTAGTGGAGATGCAGCTCTGGGTTATGAATTCCCAATTGCTCGACGATTGAATATGTTCGTCGAATATCATTGGAATCCGGATATTATTCGACATAAACATAATAATATTAAAGTTCGTAATCGTACCTTTGAACTTCGGGTTGGAATTGTGTATCGCCCAAGGAAAAAAAGAATTGACGATTGCAACGCACCTAGATACAAAGGACCCGCATATTAAATTTTTGAATTATGGCAATGAATAAAGACGTTTTATTTGCACTTACAAAGGGTGCATATGCACCGCAGGAAGAAATGCTGGAAGTGGCAAGAAAAAAAGGAAAACTCTTAATCGGAATTCCAAAAGAAATTGCTTTTCAAGAAAATCGAGTTGCCTTAGTACCGGATGCGGTGAATTTATTAACGAATAATGGGCATAGAATAATAATTCAATCCGGAGCGGGTAAGGCAGCGAATTTTGAAGACAGTGATTATAGCGAGGCTGGTGCAGAAATAGTGAATTCACCTGAGGAAGTATATAAGGCGAATTTGATTTTAAAAATTGCGCCCCCAACTATTGAAGAAATTGAACTCATGCAACCTAAGCAAACACTTTTTAGTGCCTTGCAGTTAACTGTTCAGCCTCAGGATTTTTTAAAAAAATTAACCAGTAAAAAATTAAATTGTGTAGCATTTGATCTAATATTAGATGATGCTGGAATTTTTCCGGTAATCCGCGCTATGGGTGAGATTGCCGGTGGCGCAAGTATTTTGATAGCCGCAGAATTATTGAGTAATGTAAATAATGGTGTTGGGTCTATTTTAGGAGGAATCAGCGGCATTTCACCAACCGAGGTAGTAATTATTGGTGCTGGTACAGTTGGAGAAGTAGCAGCCAGAGCTGCATTAGGATTAGGAGCAACGGTAAAAGTATTTGACAACTCAACCTCTAGATTACGTCGCTTGCAAAATCAATTACCTTCAAGAGTATTTACATCAGTTATTGTTCCTAAAGTGTTGGAAAAACATTTAAAATCAGCAGATGTTGCTATTGGAGCTCTAAGAGCTACCCGTGGCAGAACTCCTTGTGTAGTTACAGAAGCAATGGTGAGTGAAATGAAACCCGGTTCGGTAATCATTGATGTAAGTATAGATCAGGGAGGCGTGTTTGAAACATCCGAAGTAACCAATCATTCACAACCTGTTTTCAGAAAAAATGGAGTGATTCATTATTGCGTACCTAATATAAATAGTCGAGTTGCCCGCACTGCTTCTTATGCCTTAAGTAATATTTTTCAGCAGGTTGTTATGAATATGGGTGATGAAGGAGGTTTTGATGGAATAGTTCGTAAGGATCCGGGATTAAGAAACGGAGTTTACATTTATAATGGAATTCTTACTAATCAGTTTTTAGGCGAAGCATTTAACTTACCATTTAAAGACATTAATCTGTTGATGGCAGCAATTTAACGGTAAAGAATAATTAAGCTCTTCCTAATTTCCACAACATCATTTCATGCGACCATAGGGCGCCAATAAATGTCTTTTTAGATAAATAGGGTAGTTGGAATTCCGCAGCTGTTTCCTTAACAATTTTAGAAATTTTAGGATAATGAACATGGCAAATTGTTGGGAATAAGTGATGTTCTACCTGAAAATTTAAACCGCCCATTAACCAGGATAATATTGGATTTCCATTAGCAAAATTCATAGTGGTTTTAATTTGGTGGATTGCCCAATCATTTTCTAAATTTCCTGATTCTGTAGGTAAAGGAAATTCCGTTGTTTCAGCTACGTGTGCAGGTTGAAAAATGGCAGCCAAAACAAAACCGGCAATATAATGTATAGTTAAAAATCCGATTACCCAATCAATAAAGGTCATATTGCTGACAAACACAAAAGGTAAAATCATATAGGCAAAATAAAACACTTTAGAGAAAATGATTATCATAAGTTCCTTCATAAAGGTTGAATTCTGGGCTTTCACTAAACCTAATTTTTCATATCTTCTTAATTGCTTAAAATCTTTTGTAGAGGTCCACATCATGGTCATCATGCCATAAAAAATCCAAGCATAAATGAACTGTAATTTATGAATCCACTTTCTCTTTGCATGAGGTTCAAAACGCATAAAACCGGGAGGGGTAATGTCCTCATCATGATTATGCACATTCGTAAATGTGTGATGAATTACATTGTGTTGAATTTTCCAATTCATGGCATGACCGCCCAGTAAATTAATTGAAAAACCTAAAAAGCTGTTTAGTTTTTTATTATTACTATAGCTGCCGTGATTGGCATCGTGCATAATACAAAGTCCGATTCCGGCCATCGCAAAACCCATAATTCCGGCCAACATCCACCAAACTAATTTGCTTTCAAAAATACCTGTACACAATAGGGTAAACGGCACAACGTACGCCGAAATCATAAAAATGGTTTTGATATACATATTTATATTTCCGGTTTTGCTTATATTATTTTCTTTGAAATAAGCATCAACACGTTTTTTCAATTCCATATAGAATTGACGATTATTATTCGTAAATCTGATGTTACTTGTTCCGAGCATAATTCATTTAAAATTTTATGACTGTGAAGTTAGTTGATTCGAGCTAAAGAAAAAAATTATTTAGTTTGGATATCAACAATATATTGTTTAACCGCAACGCTATCTTTCATCTTTAATAATTTTAGTTTTATCGTAGTTTTACCCTGTTTCAGAGCTAAAAAATTAATATCCAGTCCTTTCTGATCACCATGCCAAACTGAATTAATATGATTTATTATTTCATGATTATAATCATCTATTAAAACCCAATTTTCGCCCAATTTGTGATTTTCAGGTAGATTAATCTTGAATTTTTTTTTGGCAATAATTTTATTTTCATTTGGGAATTCCGCTTTTAGCTCATCAATAGAACAACGTTGCATGCCAAAGCCAATTAAAATAATCCAAATAAATGTCTGTTTATTCACAGATTTAAATACCCGCATATTTTTTTCTAAAAAACCATTCTAAGCTTAATAAACTTAATATTAGTACAAAAATCCATTTAAATTCAACTAAAAAAATAGACTTGTGTGAGCTATAAGTTACTGGTTTTATGATAGTATTTTTTGCTATGCTATCACTTACACTTAAAATATTATCTGCTGGAAATAAAATGCCTCCACTTTGTTTGCTAAGTTGTGCAAGTAATTGATGATTAGCCACTGTATTTAAATTTTCTGTTTCAATTTTTCTTACAGTGAAAATACCCGACTTTGTTAAAATATCCCCATTTGTATTTACTTTTGCTTCATATTGATATTCACCCGGACTCAAATTACCTAAATTAAGTTTATATAATTTTTCAAATTTACTGAAGGAGTATTCAAATACTTTTTTATCCTCATTTGTTAATTTAAAATTCACGTCAGGTTCTGTTATAGCTTCATAACTTTTATTGTAAACCTCGGCTTGTATAAGCACATCTTCATTTTCATTAACTAATTTAGGTGCGTTTATTCTAAAAAAGCTTTTGTCGGATTTAATAGAAAGAAACTGAATTATTTTGCTGATAAAATCATTAAACTGATTGTTATTATTTCTTTCTGCGAAATCTCTCATTTTCCATTTCCAAATTCCTTCGCCAATAAAAACTCCACTTCTTAAGTTAGCAACTTCAGTGAAAATTAATAAGGGATTGTTAGTTTCAATAGTGCCGATTTTTTGCTTTAGTAGTATTTCAACTCCGTTGTTAATGGAATAATTCCCAAAAGGAACTTTAAGGGCAGGCATTTCGTGAATCATATTTTTTAATTCTTCGCTTAAATTGAATAAGCCAAACTCAGTATTTACAAAGGCCTCTACGTCATTTTGTTTTAACTGAGTTGGATTAAATTTCAGATATTGAATATTATCTGAAACTCGTGGGGCTATAATTAAATAAGGTATATTCTTATTTTTTAAAATATTTATCAAGTTAGCATTGGCATTTGAATATCCATGAATCACAACTAAATTATATAAGCTCAAATTTTCGTTACTTCCTTCAAAGTATAAACTTTTAAGTTCGTAAGAATTATTATTGGTGATAGCATCTTTTATTGCTGCAATATCCGGATGGGGGCTGTTGGCGAGTAGAAGAATTTTTTGCCTGCTGTCGATAACATCAACTAAAAAAGTAGAAGTGTTATTTTTAATATTTAATTCTTGTACAATAACTGATGTTTGAATGGTGTATTTATGCATACCTACCTGCGAAGCATTTACTGTAAAAGATGTTGTACTAATAAAATTATCAGCGGTAATCAGCATTTTTTTCTCATCTAACTTCAGGTTGTTTTCATAAAGGCCAATTTTAATTTCTTTGCCAATTGCTTTTTTGGACCGAATAACTACTTCAACAGGAAACACATTACCCAGATAGGAAAAAGAATTAGAATTAATTTTTTGAATGGCCACATCAATTATTTCGGTTGTATCGCCCGTGGCAACGGTATAAATTGGAAAATTTAATTTTTCAATTTGATAGAGGGGATTTATTCCTTTATTGATAATGCCATCGCTAACAATTATTAGAGCGCCAATATTTGTATTTGCAAAGTTATTTTCGATATCGCTCATTAATAACTGCATGTCTGATTCACGTTCTTTAAAATCGGCTTTTTGATAAGGGTTTACTTTAGAGCCGAAGCTTATCAGTTTTACCTGTTTTTCGCCGGACAATTGTTCTGCTAATTGTTGAATTTTTAGGGGCAAGGTGTTGCGAATAAAACTACTGTCTTTCGCACTTACCATCGAATTAGAATTATCTATAGCTATTATTACTGTGGGTTGTTGAGTTTCGTGCACATATAATTTTATTAATATATCCAGTAGTAAAAGCATAAGAATTGAAAACACACTAAACCGCAGTGTGCTCATGATCCATAACCATAAGGAAGAAATTTCGGAATTTTTCTTATGTTTAAAATAAAGAATTGCCGAAAGGATTCCGGCAATAAAAAAGCAGAAAAATAGATGATACCAGGAATTGCCGAATATCAATTTTGAATCCAAATTAAAGTAAATTAAGTAAGCATGCCTCCGCAAACATTAATGCACTGACCGGTTATATATGAACTCATATCGCTCGCCAGAAATAGCGTTAAATTAGCTACATCCTCAGGACTTCCTCCTCGTTTTAAAGGTATTCCGTCTCTCCATTGTTGTATCATTTTTTCGTCCAATGCAGCGGTCATTTCTGTTTCAATAAATCCGGGTGCAATGGCATTACATCGTATATTTCTTGATCCCAATTCTAATGCAACTGATTTTGTAAAACCAATAATACCTGCTTTTGATGCGGCATAATTACTTTGACCCGCGTTGCCTTTTACACCTACCACCGAACTCATATTAATGATAGATCCTTTTTTTGCTTTTAGCATAGGACGTTGTGCAGCCTTAGTTAAATTAAAAACAGATTTTAGATTAGCATTAATTACATCGTCCCATTGTTGTTCACTCATGCGCATCAATAAAGTATCTTTAGTAATACCAGCATTATTTACTAATATATCAATGGTACCAAATGTTTCAAGTACCTGGTTAACCAAAGTATCAGCTGAAGCAAAATTTGCGGCGTCACTTTTATATCCTTTTGCCTTAACTCCTAAATTATTTAGTTCGCACTCTAATTCTTTCGCCATTTCTTCTGAATTCATGTAAGTAAAGGCCACATTTGAACCGGATTTGGCAAACGCTAAAGCTACAGATCGGCCAATTCCACGCGTGGCTCCTGAAATTAAAACCGTTTTATTTTGTAAATCTTTCATAATGATTGGGTAAAACTCAAATGTAATACTAAATAATATGAGAAATAACTTAATGTTTTTAACAATATTTTTATCTTTGGCACGATAATTGCAAAGAATGTTAAAATCGAAATCAACATTAAACTCAAACATATGAAAAAGTTCAAATTAATTTTTAGTCTTCTCATCACAATTTTTCTCACAAAAGGGGAATTGTTTTCGCAGTCCAGTGCAGCGCGTCAAATGCATGCTTTATTAACTTATGCTTTTGATATTGATTCATTGAACGGATTTGATGCAATTGCTTGTCAACAAGCCGCCGTTTCAGAAGGATTATATGGCGAAGAATTAAAAGTAAAAATGGCCAAATCTAAAAGATTTTTTATCAACAATAAATATGGATTACAGAAAGTTTACAATCCCGGAAAATCCTATTTAAATTCATATGTAGCAAGCAAAACTCAAGTTGTTCCTGCCTGTACAAATGAGGATTTTGAAGGATCGACGCCAGCGCAAATTACAGCAACTGATCAGATTAATGGATGGACAGTTACCGGCGATAATAATTTAAATTATGCCAGCAACTGTAATTTACAAACTTGCTGTCCGAATGCACCTTTCGCCAGCGCACTTATCGACTGTCCTTCAGGTACCGGATTTGTAGATCCTATTATTGGAGGAGTTTATCCAATTTATTCGGTTTTTGGAACCGGTGCAAATAATGGAAATGGAAATAATCCTCAGGTTCCAATTCCAATGGCCGGAACTAAAGTTATTCGTATTAATAATCCTGCAGCTGGCGATTATTCGGTAGAGAAGCTTTCTAAAACTTTTGCGGTTACTCCATCTAATGCTTTATTCCAGTTTGCATTTGCTTCTGTATTTTATACAAATCACGGATGTTGCGACGGAGCAAATTTTCAAATTAAAGTTTCTGCCAATGGAAATACTTTAACTTGTCCGAGTTATTCAATTGCTACGCCAAGTAATCAATGTACAACTGTAACTCCAATGCCATTTTTCAATTGTGGTACGGGTACGCCATTTACAGGAAGCGGTTCTTATATTTTCAATAAGTGGAGTATCAATTCCATGGATTTAACACAATACATTGGTTCAAACATAACTATTGAAATTTTAGTGAGCGATTGTGTGTATGGTGGTCACTACGGTTATTCATTTTTTGATGCACAATGTTCTCCTATGGTCATAGTCGGGAACGGCAATGGTTTCCCGGCAGGTACACCTAGTATTACCTTACCAACATGTGGTGCTGCAGGAGCAACTATTACAGCGCCAAGCGGACTAGGGCCTTACAGTTGGAACTCGGGTCAAATTAGTATTCCTGCTCCTTTAACTGTTCCTAATAACACAAACATAACTTTAGTAACTAATCAAAGTGGCACATTAATGTTAACGATGAATCCTCCGGGATCATGCGCTCCTATTACTAAAGTAATTACCGTTAGTATAACCCCGGCACCAATTGCCTTAGGTTCTGCTACTCAATCGGGATGTACAAATACATTATCGTTAGCTTCATTAACTACTGCAGGTTCAGCATCAGTTAATCCGGTTATTACATGGAGTCCGGCTCCATTGTCCTTATCAGGAAATTCATTGAACGCAACAGGATTACCAATAGGAATTACTACTATCACTGTACTTGATCCTTTAGGTTGTAAAGCAACTGTTACATTAAATATTTTACCTGCCCCTCCTCCGGTAACCTTTACCGTTAATAATTTAACCGGTTCGTATTCGATAACTTGTATTAATCCAACAATTAATTTGCAAGCTGTATCTAATTATACATATGGTACATTAAATTATTTCTGGTCGAGTTTATCATTCACGGCAAATACTGCAACAGTTGGAATTACCGCCGCAAATACAATTACCGTTACGGCTACCGATCCGGCCACCGGTTGTTTTACAACTGAAATTGTAACAGTAAATATTTTTACTACCCAACCTACCAATACGGTAAATCCAAGTTCACAAGCGATTACTTGTAACTCAGGTGCGCCTGTAACATTTAGCGGTACAGTAACAAACCCAACTGTAAATATTCAACACGATTGGTATAGCCCATTAAACCCTTTACCGGGTGGTGTTCCAATTGCCACTTCAAATAATACAATAAGTATATTAAGTGGAGCTTTACCTCCTGGGATTTATACTTTGGTGACTACCAATCAAGTGAACGGATGTTCTTCAGCGAAAACCGTAACGATAACTTCTTTATCGGCATGGCCAACATTCTCGCTGGCCAGTCCTACCAATTTCTCTGTGGGTTGTTCTCCTTTAAACAGTACTACTTTATCAATTATTAATCCGGTATCTACACAAACACCGCCGGCAACTTGTAGTTATACGTTTTTAGCACCAACATTTACAGGAGTGGTGACACCAAGTGTAATTTTAGGAAATAACAGTTCAACAGTAACTACTATTCCCGGAACATGGACAATCATAGTACAAGATAATTCTAATTGGTGTAGAACAACTATTCAAGTTCCTGTTTTACAAAACACAGTTGCACCAAATGTATCTGCATCATTATTTACGCCAACACTTACTTGTAGGAATCCTACAGTAATTGCTACGGGAACAACTACAACTGGGAATACGATTATTACATGGAATGTACCTTCAACGCCTCCAACCTTATCTACTCCTACAGTAATTATTGGTGATCCGGCAAATGGTCCAAACACAAGTACTACATCATTAACCTATGCCAACTTTACGGTTGTAGCAACAAACACTTTAAATGCATGTCAATCTACTTCTGTAGTAAGCATTAATCAAAACTTTAAACCGCCGATTTCTAGTCCTACTATTTCTATAGCAACACCTACTGCAATTTATTGTAATGCAGGTAGTGCACCAGTAGTACTAACAACAGGTAGTAGTACAACCACTTCGGGTGGTGGCCCAAGTGCTTTCGTGGCAAATCCGTATTGGGAAGGTCCGTCTCCTCAAGGTACTGTTAGTGGAGCTTCATCATACAGCTGTTATGTACCGGGTGTATATTCATTAACGATTGAAGATAATTACAATGGATGTACACGTACAGGTACTGTGAATGTATTAGATAGAACTCAACCTCCTGTTATAACCAATGCGTATGCTACTTCAACCTTAGATTGCGGTGGTGTAAATGTAGCTGCAACATTAAGCTTTGCATTAACCGGTACAAATACAGGAATCAGATATTTAGTAACTGAATACCCTTCGGGAACTGCCTTCACGCCTACAAATGCAATTCAAATAAATTTAAATCCTTTATTAAGTGGAACTGCATCACAAAGTGTAACTGTAGATAAGTTAGGTGCATATGAGTATGTTGTTTCAAATACCTTAACCGGTTGTCAAGCTGTTGGATATTTCACAGTTGTTCCTGGTGGATTAACTGCCAATATTGATGCAAGTCCGGAAACAGGTTACGCGCCTTTAACGGTTTCGTTCTTTAATAATTCAAGCAGCAGCACAAGTAGTTCTAGTATAACATCTGTTTGGAGTTTTGGTAATGGAACATCGCAAACCACTACTACTAATATTCAAACATCTGCCATATATAATGCTCCTGGAACATACACTGTAAAAATGATTGCAACAAAAGGATCATGTACAGATACAGTTTATAGAGTAATTCGTGTGGATATCCCTTCTAAAATTGAAGTGCCTAACGTATTCACTCCAAATGGAGATGGTAATAATGATGTATTCTTTTTAAAGGTGGCTAACCTTTCAGAAATTAATGCAGTTATTTTAGATCGTTGGGGAAATAAAGTTTATGAAACCACTTCAAGCACCGGCAATATTGCCTGGGATGGAAAGAATTTCGGAGGTAAAGAATGTGCTTCTGGTGTTTATTTCTACATCATTAAGGCTACCGGAAAAGACGGAAAAGAATACGAACAAAAAGGAAATATAAGTTTGTTCAGATAAAGTTAAAAACACTTTAAAAACCCCGCATTTTATTTAACAATGCGGGGTTTTTTATTGTGTAGATTTTGTTATCTTTAAAGTACTAATTGATTTTAAAATTATAGTGTATGAAAAAAATTGGCTTAATAACTCTTATCCTAATCTCATCCATTTTATCTGCTCAGGATAATCTTTATACCAAAATAAAAGAAAGGTTAAAGGCAGAACACCCAGAAATTAATTTAGAAAATAAGTTAATTGCTGTAAATGTTTGGTCGGCACAGGATAAAACCAGCCGGGATATGAATGCTGAACTCAATAAAGCATATTCCATCTATGAGTTCGCAAAATTGAAGGGTGGGAGTAGAGGAATGATTGGAGTATTGGTTAGTTTAAATGAAGATTTAAGCTTGAATGATATTACTTTGACTAAAGATAAAACAGAGAAAGCAATTTCCGTAGTTTCAAATGGATTAAATGTGTCCGGAATCAAAAATGTAATATTTGACTCCGAAGGAACTGTTATACAAAAGAATTTGGAAGCCGGATTATTTAAACAGATTAATCAATTAGTAACTAGATAAAAGAATTAAAAATGAAAAGATTATTATTTATATCGTTGTTATTGGTAAGTGTGATAGCCAATTCACAAAATGCAGATTGTATCAATTATATTCCATTATGTTCAAATCCGAGTTTTTCTTTCTTTTCTGTTCAGGGAGTTGGAAATGTGAACGATTTGCCAAATGGTAATAATATCAGTAATCCACAAACGAATCCAAATCCGCCTAACTCCGGTTGTTTGTTAACCGGTGAAAATCGTCCGCAATGGTTATTGATCACTGTAGGTAATGCCGGTAACCTTGAATTTGTTTTTGGTGCGGGTAACAGTCCTAATCCTCAAGTTGGTTTTTATGATTGGGCCATGTGGCCTTATTCACCCACGGCTTGCCAGAATATATTAAACAATACATTGCCTCCTATTCGTTGTAATTGGAACGCCACTTCATCCGGCGGAACAGGGATTGCCGCGCCGGGCAATATTCCTCCTGGTGGTAATTCAGGCAATTATGAAGCTCCGTTGGCGGTTAATGCTTGTCAGCAATTTATTATTTGTATCTCAAATTATAGTGGGGTAAATACTTTGGTATCTTTTCAATCTTTAGGCACTGCCTCTTTATCTTGTAATCCCAATTGCAATCCCAATTTCGTTATTTGTGCCGGTGCTAATGTTACAGTAACCGCAATCAATTATTCCAATTTAACTAATCCAACTTTTTCCATGAATCCGGGAGGAATCAGTAATCCTTCCGGTACTTTTGTTGTTACTCCTTCAGTGACTTCATCCTACACAACTTATGTTACCGGGACTAACCAAGCAAATGCAATTCAAACTACTACAGGCGTAACAAACGTTACGGTAAATCCATCACCGTTAGTTGCTCCATCATTAACGCAAGCCTCGTGTGGGAATACCGTTAATGCTGTAAATTTAAATTTAAGCTGGAATCCTTCACCAACCCCAAATTATACAGTTACTTGGAATCCGGTTCCTCCGGGAATATTATCTCCTACACAAACTACAGCTAGTAATTTATTACCGGGAGTAACTACAGTTACCGTTACTACTGCAAATGGTTGTATAACTACTACTTCCTTTACCATGGGGCCGGTTCCTTCTCCCGCAAACTTTACGATTTCTCCTCCTGGTGGAACTTATTCTTTAACTTGTACAAATACCGTGATTGCACTAAGTGCTTCACCTAATAATTACACATATACTTGGGTGAGTTTAGGAAATTCATTCACAAGCTCGGCGGTTTCATTTACGCCGGGAACTCAGGGTACATATACGGTAACTGCTGATAATGGAGTTTTTGGTTGTGCTACAACACAAACCCTAACTATTGCCCAAAATACCGCTGCGCCGGTTACCTCAGTTAGCCCTGTAAGCCAAGCAATCACTTGTAATTCCGGTGCGCCTGTTACTTTTAGTGGAACGGTATCTAACCCTACAATTAATATCCAACACGATTGGTATAGTCCTTTAAATCCTTTACCTGGCGGAGTACCCCTAGCAACATCAAATAATACAATCAGTATTTTAAGTGGGGCCATCCCTCCTGGTGTGTATACTTTAGTAACTACAAACCAAGTGAATGGTTGCACCACTCAGAAGACCGTTACCATAACTTCATTATCCGCATGGCCAACTTTCTCATTAAGTAGTCCTACTAATTTCTCAGTAGGTTGTGCACCTTTAAACAGCACTACTATTTCAATAATTAATCCGGTTAGTACGCAAACGCCACCTGCTACATGTAGTTATACTTTTTTAGCTCCAACATTTACCGGTGTGGTTACGCCAAGTGTGATTTTAGGAAATAACAGTTCAACAACAACTACATTACCCGGAACATGGACTATCATAGTTCAGGATAACTCTAATTTTTGTCGAACCACAATTCAAGTTCCGGTAATTCAAAATACCGTTGCGCCGAACGTATCTGCAAGTATGTATACTCAAACGTTAACTTGTAAAAATCCTACCGTTATTGCAACAGGAACAACATCAACTCCTAATACAATAATCACATGGAATGTACCATCAACGCCGCCAACTTTATCTACTCCTACAGTAGTTATTGGTGATCCAGCGAATGGTCCCAACACAAGTACAACATCATTAACTTATGCAAACTTTACAGTTGTTGCTAATAATACTTTAAATGCATGTCAGTCTACATCTGTGGTAAATATTAATCAGAATTTTAAACCACCGGTTTCAAGCCCAACCATTTCGATAGCAACACCAACTGCTATATATTGTAATTCAGACCGAGCTCCGGTTGTTTTAACTACCGGAAGTAGCACTACCACTTCAGGTGGAGGCCCGGGTGCTTTTGTGGCCAACCCATGCTGGGAAGGTCCTTCACCTCAAACGCCAACCTGCGGACCGTCATCTTATAGTTGTTATGTTCCTGGTGTTTATTCTTTAACTGTTGAAGATGCATATAATGGATGCAAACACACCGGAACGGTAAATGTTTTGGATAGAACACAACCGCCCGTATTAGTAAATCCGGTGAGTGGTTCAACCTTAGATTGCGGAGCTAGTCAAGCAACCATGAGTTTTGCCTTAACCGGAACTAATACAGGCGGGGTTCGTTATTTCGTTACTCGTTTCCCTGTTGGCACATCATTCAGTCCTACAAACGCAATAACTATGAATATTAATCCGGATTTAAGTGGAACTGCCTCTTCTACAGTAGCTGTTTCATTAAATGGTGAATATGTGTTTGTGGTGACTAATACTTTAACCGGATGTAAAGCTACCGGGACAGTTATTGTTACAGGTGGTGGAATCACTGCCGATTTCGAAGCTAATCCATCAACCGGGTATGCTCCATTAGCCGTTAATTTTGATAATAAATCTACTAGCAGTTTAGGTTCTTCCAGCATTTCATCTGTTTGGAGTTTTGGTAATGGTACAAGTGCTAGCAGTACGACTAATATTAATACAAATGCATTGTATGCAGCACCCGGATCTTACACAGTCATGTTGATAGCAACAAAAGGTTTATGTAAAGACACAACTTACAAAACAATTATTGTTGATGCACCTTCTAAAATGGAAGTGCCGAATATTTTCACGCCAAATGGAGATGGAAGCAATGATGTGTTTTTCTTGAAGGTTGCGAATATGAACGAAATATCGGCGATAATTATTGATCGTTGGGGCGGAAAAGTTTATGAAACAAATAGCAAAACCGGAAATATTGTCTGGGATGGAAAGAATTTCAGTGGAAAGGAATGTGCTAGCGGCGTTTATATGTACATTATTAAAGGCAAAGGAAAGGATGATAAAGAATACGAATCAAAAGGAAATATCACACTGTTACGATAAATAGACTAATAATTTAATTTGAGTAAAAAATGAAAGTAAAAAATAAAACACAGTTTGCCTTATTTGTCCTTTTCATTTTCTTGACGTCTTTTTTGAAAAGTCAAACCTTTCCATGTGATAATGGTGCAAGATTATATTTTTTTAGAAATTCGGGCTTGCCCAACGGATCACTGTCCTACGTTACTAATTACACGAATACTCCGGTAATTACCGATATGTTTCAAATGCCAACATCTTCTCATAATGCTTTGGCAGGAAATCCTGTAGATAATTACCTTTATTATCTGGAAGGAACAAACTTGAGGCGTTTAGATGCTTTAGGTGGAAATACAGTAGTTTGTGTTCTGCCATTTAGTAGTGCGTATGGATGTTTCAATAATTTAGGCCAGTTTTGTGCAATTTTCAGCGGCAGTTTGGTAGTGTACGATATAAGCACTTGCACAACTGTAAATTCATTTAGTTTACCTCCGCTTTCCGGATTTGTAGATATAGTTTATAATGTTTTTGATAATCATTATTATGTCGGTAATTTAAAAGTTACAACCGGTGGAGTAGTTATTTTAAATAACATGACAAATTTTACTCCGGGTGGATTTACATGGGGCGCAGTAGCTATGGGTTCCAATGGTTTAATTTATGGTTTCAATAACACTAGCCCCACAACACTTTCTGCAATAAATGTGATTAGTAATACAACCTTTACAACCGGTACCTTAAACCCCGGTGTGATAGTTGCAGGAGGTAGTGATGCGGCTTCCTTTATGTGTACATCCGGAATTTCAGCATCTGTTTGTGCGGGTTCTTCAGCAACTTTAAGTGCAGCAAATCTTTTTGTATTAGCAAATCCACAATATTCAATTCAACCTGGTGGAACGGTACAAGCGAATCCGGTATTTACTGTTACTCCACCATCCACAACAAATTATACGATTTATGTTACAGGTACAAACAGCGTGAATGCAGTTGTTACTCAAACTGTGGCGGCTTCGGTTACTGTTAATGCGCAACCGCAAATCGCTCCAACTTTTACTCAAGCTAGTTGCAGCAATACAGTGAATGCTGTTAATTTAGGATTAACTTTTAATCCACCTGCTCCTGTACCAAATTATTCTGTGATTTGGAGTCCTACACCGCCGGGTGTTGGTTCTCCTACTCAATCAACAGCAAGCAATTTGAGTCCCGGTGTTACAAATGTTACAGTAATTACATCGAACGGTTGTTCCGTTACCACAAGTTTTACAATGGGTAACATACCTTCCCCTGCAGAATTTACGGTTACACCTCCGGGAGGTATTTATTCAATCACCTGTGCAAATCCAACCTTATCAATTTTTACGGCTCCTGCAAATTACACGTATACTTGGGTTAGCTTGTCAAATACGTTGAGTGGAACATCCGGAACTTTTTCATCCGGATCGACAGGGAATTATACGATAACCGCAAACAATGGCATTGCCGGTTGCAGTACAACACAAACCATTTCCATAGTTCAAAATACAATTGCTCCAACAACCACAGTAAATCCAACTTCTCAGGCTATCACTTGCAATTCCGGTGCGCCTGTTACATTTAGTGGAACGGTATCTAACCCTACAATTAATATCCAACACGATTGGTATAGCCCATTAAATCCTTTGCCTGGCGGAGTACCCATAGCAACATCAAATAATACAATCAGTATTTTAAGTGGGGCTATACCTCCCGGTGTTTATACTTTAGTAACTACAAATCAAGTTAATGGATGTACCACTCAGAAGACCGTTACCATCACTTCATTATCCGCATGGCCTACATTCTCATTAAGTAGTCCTACTAATTTCTCAGTAGGTTGTGTACCTTTAAACAGCACTACTATTTCAATAATTAATCCGGTAAGTACGCAAACGCCACCTGCTACATGTAGTTATACTTTCTTGGCTCCTACATTTACCGGTGTGGTTACGCCAAGTGTGATTTTAGGAAATAACAGTTCAACAACTACAACATTACCCGGCACTTGGACAATTATAGTGCAGGATAATTCAAACTTCTGTAGAACTACCATTCAAGTTCCTGTGTTACAAAACACCGTGGCTCCAAATGTGTCGGCGTCTTTATACACACCAACACTAACATGTAGAAATCCTACGGTGATTGCTACAGGAACCACCACTACACCAAATACAATAATCACATGGAATGTTCCATCAACGCCGCCAACCTTATCTACTCATACCGTAGTTATTGGAAATCCGGCAAATGGTCCAAATACAAGCACGACATCTTTAACATATGCTAACTTTACAGTAGTTGCTACTAATACTTTGAATGCTTGTCAATCAACATCAGTGGTTCAAATAAATCAGAATTTTAAACCGCCAATTTCAAATCCAACTATATCTATTGCAACACCAACTGCTATATACTGTATGGTGAATGAAGCTCCCGTTGTATTAACTACTGGTAATAGCACAACAACTTCAGGCGGTGGTCCTAGTGCATTTGTGGCTAATCCTTGTTGGGAAGGACCGTCTCCACAAGTGCCCATTTGCGGACCGTCATCTTACAGTTGTTATGTTCCCGGAATTTATACATTAACTATTGAAGATAATTATAATGGATGCACAAAGTCGGGAACAGTAAATGTTTTAGATAGAACTCAGCCACCTGTTTTATTGGATCCTTTTGCAACAGCCACTCTAGATTGTGGAACTAATAACGCCTCTTCTTTCTCCATCATAGTTACCGGAACCAATACCGGTGGATTAAGATATTTAGTTACTGATTATCCGGCCGGGGTTGCATTTTCGCCAACTAATGCTATTGCCGTTACATTAAATCCGATTTTAAGCGGAACATCAAATAGTGTAATTACAGTTGACGCAACCGGTTTTTATCGATATGTGGTTTCTAATACCTTAACCGGTTGTCAAGCGGCGGGTGAAGTAAATGTGGTGAATGGAGTAATTAATGCAGCGTTTGAAGCTGATCCGCAAACTGGATATGCACCGTTAAATGTTATGTTTACGAATAATTCGGCAAGCAGCGGAGGAACTTCCAGTATCTCTTCAGTGTGGAGTTTTGGAAACGGAGAAACTAAAACATCAACAACCAATATCAGTTTTGGCACTGTTTACAATGCGCCGGGAAAATACAATGTGATGTTAATTACACAAAAAGGATCTTGTGTAGATACAGCATATAAAGTGATTCAAGTTGATATGCCTTCTAAATTAGAAGTTCCTAATATTTTCACTCCTAATGGTGATGGAAGTAATGATGTGTTCTTTTTGAAGGTGGCGAATATTTCGGAAATAGATTGCGTAATTCTTGATCGTTGGGGAAATAAAGTGTATGAAACAAAGAGTAGCACAGGTAATATTGCCTGGGATGGAAAGAATTTTAGTGGACAAGAAGCTGAAGCCGGTGTTTATTTTTATATAATAAAAGCTAAAGGCAAGGATGATAAAGAATACGAGTCGAAAGGAAATGTTACTTTAATGCGATAGCGTTTGATAAAAGACCGGTTTTTAGACCGGTTTTTTTTTGAATTATACTTAACTTAGTCCGGTGAAAAATTTAAAAGTTCTTAATACTTATTTTATTAAATACAAGTGGCATTTTCTGGGTGGTTTATTATTTGTCATATTATCGAGCATTTTTAAAATTTACCAGGGTGTAATTGTTCGTGAGGGTACTGAACAAATCATGTCAGTATTTAAAAGTGACACTCCGGTTGAATCAAGTGTTTTTTTGAAACACGGTTTAACTTTAATTTCCTTGGCATTACTAAGTGGTTTTTTTCTCTTTTTAATGCGTCAAACTATTATTGTTATGAGTCGGCATATTGAATACGATCAAAAAAATGAATTGTATCAAAAATATCAGGAACTCGACCAGCAATTTTATAAATCACACACTACCGGCGATTTGATGAACAGAATAAGCGAAGATGTTTCAAAAGTAAGAATGTATACCGGTCCGGCTATTATGTACTTAGCAAATACAATAGTAACTACAATAACCATATTGGGTTTTATGCTCATGGTGAATGTGAAACTTACTTTGATGGTATTTATACCGCTACCGATTTTATCTTTAATTATTTATTTTGTTTCTGATAAAATTAATAAACAGGGAACCATTGTGCAGGAAGAACTCGGTAATTTAACTACACAGGCACAAGAATCTTTTAGTGCCATTCGTGTAATAAAAGCCTACGCGAGAGAGAAATTTTTTATAAAACAAATGTCAGAAAAGAGTGGTGAATATAGAAAAGCTGCTTTAAGAATGGCCAATATAGAAGCTTTGTTTAGTCCGGCAATGATTTTAATGGTTGGAATGAGTGTGCTCATTACCGTATGGTATGGAGGAATCATGGTTTCAAACGGTGAAATTAGTTCCGGTAATATTCCTGAATTTATTTTATATGTTTTTTATATGACTTGGCCATTTGCGGCATTGGGTTGGGTAACTTCATTGATACAACGTGCTTCGGCCTCACAAAAAAGGATCAATGAATTTTTAACCATTAAACCGAATATTATTTCCGTTAACTCCAATAATTATGAAATACGAGGGGATATTGAATTTAAAAACGTAACATTTAAATACCCTGAGAATGGAGTTTTGGCTTTAACAGATTTATCATTCAAATTACCGGCTGGAAAAATTTTAGGAATTACTGGTCCTGTTGGTAGCGGAAAGTCAAGTGTAATTTCACTTTTAACCAGACAGTATGATGTAACGGAAGGTGAAATATGGGTGGATGGAAAGAATATTAAAGAACATAATTTAAAGACATTAAGAAGACACATGGGTACTGTAACACAAGATGTTTTTTTATTTAGTGATTCCATAGCTAATAATATATGTTTTGGAACACAGGAAAAGCAAATTTCTCATGAACGTATAATTGATTCTGCAAAAAAGGCCGGAGTACATGAAAATATTATGCAATTTCCTGAACAGTATGAAACTAAAGTTGGTGAACGTGGTGTAACATTAAGCGGAGGTCAAAAGCAACGAATATCTATTGCGAGAGCATTAATTGGGAACCCAAAATTATTACTGTTTGATGATTGTTTAAGCGCGGTAGATACAGAAACTGAAGAATTAATATTATCTAATATTAAAAAGGAATTGCAAAGCCGAACAGGAATCATTATTAGCCACCGATTGTCTAGCATAAAACAAGCCGACTTTATTTTGTTTCTGAAAGACGGAAAAATAGCAGAGTCTGGTACGCATGAAGAATTAATGAAGATGAGAAAGGACTATTTTGAATTAAATCAACTTCAAAATAATTAGAGTAATTTTTCTATTGCCTGAGGAAAGTATTTGTATTCCAATTGGTGAATTTTGTGCGCTAAGGCTTCGGCTGTATCATTTTCTGAAATTTCACAAGACTCTTGCAAAATGATTTCGCCTTGGTCATACTCTTCATTCACAAAGTGTACAGTGATGCCGCTAGTTTTTTCTTTCGCTGCTATAACTGCTTCATGCACGTGGTTACCATACATTCCTTTACCACCATATTTAGGTAATAAAGAAGGGTGGATATTTACTATTTGATTTGGAAAAGCTTGTATAAGCGGAACGGGAATTTTTAGTAAGAAACCAGACAATACAATTAAATCAATTTTTTCTGATTTCAAAAAGTCGATTATTTGTGAAGTATATTGCTCTAAGGCTTTTTTAGAAATAATATGGAGATTTTTTTTATGCCTTTCGGCTCTGGCAATAACTCCGGCTTTATCATTATTGGTCACAATAACTTTTATTTTTACCCGGCTATCATTCTTAAAATAATTTATCAAATTTTCAGCGTTTGTACCTGATCCGCTGGCAAAAATGGCCATGTTCTTCATGATTTAAATTTACCACAAATTTCTTGTTTGAATTAATTATTTTTTTGCGAAAACGGTACTGATATGAGTAACCTTTATTCAACAAATATCATTATTTTTACAGCCATGATTGAAATGTTCATAAGATGGGATCCGGCTCCGGAAATTTTCACAATACCAGGCATTAACTGGCCCGTTCGTTGGTATGGAATGATGTGGGCTTTGGCTTTTATTGCGAGTCATTTTTTTATGAATAGAATTTTTAAAGCTGAAGGACGTTCAGATAAGCAATTGGATACACTTACCCTTTATATTATTTTCGGAACTATTTTGGGTGCGCGTTTAGGTCATTGTTTATTTTATGGTCCATGGTTTGATGAAGTTGATGCCATGGGGAATGTAATCAGCGAGGGTTATTTATCTCACCCTTTAAATTTATTAAAAGTATACGAAGGCGGACTTGCCAGTCATGGCGGCGCTATAGGCATTATTATTGGAATGTGGCTTTATTGTAGAAAAACAAAGGAGAGTTGGATGTGGTTATTTGACCGACTGGTAGTTGTAGTTCCATTAGCATCTATGTGCATACGCTTAGGTAATTTGATTAATAGTGAAATTATTGGAATTCCAACTGAACTTCCTTGGGCCTTCATTTTTGTAAGTGAAAGTCCTTTACCCCGTCATCCTGCTCAATTGTATGAAGCTATTTTTTGTCTCTTTCTTTTTGCCTATATGTATTTTTTATGGAAAACGAAAAGACATGTTCTTAAAAAAGGCTTTATGTTTGGAATAATGTGCGTGTTGTTTTTTACAGAACGTTTTTTTGTAGAGTTTTTAAAAGAAAATCAAAGTGAATTTGAAGGGAACTTACCAATCAATATGGGGCAGATTTTGAGTATTCCTTTTGTAATACTTGGAATTTATATGATTCTTCGTTCGAAGAAACAAAGTCCACATGAAATTAAAGTAATCGAAAATTAAATTATTCCAATTTCACTTATCTTCAGCCAACCTTCATTCCCATTATCCAATTTTATCAGGGTCCAATCTCCGTTAATTTCGATGACTCTCACTTTTGTACCTTCATGCAAGGAGAATTTTGAAGAGGATGTTTGTGTAGGCTCATTCATAATTTTTGCTTCTCTTACGGTTAGAATTGCAAACTTATTTTCATTTTTCGATTTGTAAGCCGAATAGCCTAAAAAATAAGTAAGGCTAAAAGAAATCAAAAACAGAAGTATAATGAAAAAAGAAATTCGTTTGGCACTTGTTCTTTCCGATTGAATAAATAAAAAAATACTGAAGCACAATAAAAACATACTTACAATTCCGGTCCAGGCCCAACCATTAGTGTCTAAGCTGGCCAATACATTTGTTTTCACGGCCGAGATAAAAAAGTTTTCTTTTGAATCTATTTTATCTACTGTTTTAGAGCCGGCAATACCTAAATTTATTCGAATATCTTCATCATTTGGATTTAGTTTTCTGGCGAGTTCATAATTATAAATAGCTTTTCCCAACTGTTTATCACGATAATAAGCATTGCCCAGATTATAATATAATTCCCAGGATTTTAAACCTTTAGAAATTAATGATTCATAGTGACCTATGGCTTCTTTATATTTTTTAGTATCATAAGCTTTTTCAGCGGCAAGTATTAAATCGCCATCGCCGGCATAAATCAGGCCATTCAAGAATAAGAAGAATATGCTAATTAATTTTTTCATGCGCTTTTTTTACTTAGTTGTTCTTCTAAATCGGTAATTAATTCAATTGTGTTTTTATATACTAAATTTAAATCTCCACTTACTGAACCGGGGGCATAGCGAGCAAATTCACTGGTTTCGATGGTGTTCATAGTTTTCATAATGCTATCTGGAGTAACTTGTTTTTTTGCTAAATGTTGTTTTATTAAATCTCTCGAAATATCTGAAATTGGAATATTTAATTTGTTACTAAGGAAGTGGTTGATGGCATTCAAAATTTCATTATAAAACTCATCTTTCTTATTTTCTTTCATCAATTTTTCTGCAATACTCAATTGTTTTTTTGCAATGCGAACGGCCTTTCTTTGTTTCACCAAAACAATATTACTGTTTTTATGTAAATAATTTTTGCGGATAAGTAATGCAGTAGCTAATAAAAGAATAGGGAGGAGGAGTAGCATGATATGTGTGCCGGAGTGAAAGAATTCTGTTTCCGTTTGGATAAGATCAAATTTTCCTTTTTTAATATACCGAATATCATTTTCACTTTCTTTTATTGTATTCTGCGGCGTATAAACGCGCGCTTCGGAATTATTTGGGTCGGGCGCTAAAACTTTTATGGTGATATTATCAGCGGGAATAGTTACATATTTTTTTGACTCCAAATTAAAATAACTAAAGTCCAAATTATTTAATACAAACTCACCTTCATTTCTAGGTATAATCAAATAATCAAATGTTTTTGAATTTCCATTTTCAATCACTTTAGGATCGTAGGTTTCGAATCCTTCGGGTAAGTTTAATTCCGGAGCATCCAACAATTTAATATTACCCTTGCCTGAAACAGTCATTTTTAAATTGAAAGCATCATTGGCTTTCAGCTCTTTTTTACTAGCTTCTACCTTATAGGAGAAGTTACCAACTGCACCATGAAAACTTTCGGGTTTTCCGTTCTGTGGTAAATCCAGAACTTCCACTGTCATTGATCTGCTTTTTACATTTACCGGCACATCTTCATAACCTCCTCCACCAAAAAATTGTTCAAATATATTGCGAGGTTTACTTTGCGATTGTTTTCGAATAACTACATCTCCTTCTATCGCATTTAAATTTATTTTACCTGCCTTATTCGCAATACATACACTTCTGAATAATTCATAAGTATAATAATTAACGCCTTCAATTATTTCCATGGCCTGTTGTCCTTTACTGGAAGATTCTTGTGCCATAGCGTAAAATCCATCATAAGTAGGCTGACTAAATTTTTGAAAGCCTACGAGTTGATGACGCGAATACACTTTTTGAGTGATGGTAATTTGCTCACCTAAATAACATTTATTTTTACTGACTCCGGTTTTTATGTAGAGATCACCGCCGGCTACTTTACTGCTGTATTTCGGATCGTCAGAAGTTTGTCCGGAATTTTGCGCCACAGCACCTTTTACAGCTTCTATAGCAATGGCGTTGGTTTCGTATTTTTGATTGGCTCCGTTTACAATCGCCGGACCTATTGTAAATTTCCCTTCTTTTTTAGCCACCAAGCCCCATGATAATGTCATCTGCTGACTAACCACCCCGTTTATCCATTGTGTACTGCTGCTTTGGCCGGGTCCACTTACAATACTAAAATCTCCAAAATTAGGAGGCTGATAATTATTGGCTTGAACTGTAATTACAATGGCATATTCAAACGGAACGCCAACTTGCACTTTTTTAGAACTCACTTGCGCGTAAACCGGACTTTGAGCGGAAGAAGATATGCTTATAAACAACATCAGTAACATCAGTACTGCTGTATTTATTTTTATGCTCATTTTCATCGTTGACTAATCTACTTACTTCTATTTTTTTCTATTTTATTTTTTAATCTAACCACTAAATATTAACTCAAACAACAAAAAACTTAAATCCACTAACACAAGTAACTACCAATCCTTTTCCACTGTGGTATTGCCTGCATCTTCTTGTTTTTGTTTTCTTTTATCCTGTAATTTCTTTTCTTCCCTCATTAGGGCTTTTAATAATTGTTCTGCCTGATCTTTGCTCATTTCATTTTTGGGAGATGAATTTTTATTCTTGTCGTTTTTATCTTCTTTTTGATTTTGCTTACTTTGTCCACCACCGCCACCCTGATCCTTAGGCATATGTTTTAAGGCATACGCTAAATTATATCGGGTTTCTTCGTCCTTCGAATTAAACTTAAGTGATTTTTTGTAAGCATCTACCGCACTTTTAAAATCCTTTTGTTGTAAGTAGCAGTTACCAATATTATGCCAGGTACGGTGTAAAGTATCCTTATCGCTTACAGAATTGGCTACTTGCGCAAAACTTTGAGCAGCTTCGCCAAAAACTAAATTAGCCAGTGAATCCGGTGTAACTTTTTTCCCGCCCTGAATAAAATTTTCTTTACTTC
The DNA here is from genome assembly GCA_016715905.1 of Sphingobacteriaceae bacterium. Classification (NCBI taxonomy): domain Bacteria; kingdom Pseudomonadati; phylum Bacteroidota; class Sphingobacteriia; order Sphingobacteriales; family Sphingobacteriaceae; species Sphingobacteriaceae bacterium. Next base: position 751,432 of record JADJXI010000003.1, read on the forward strand.
CCTTTATCATAAAGGCGTTTTTATATAAAGAATTTCCAAGATTAAAATGAGCCTTAGCATTATGTGGATTTTCTTTAAGTGCATTTCGATAAATTTCAGTAGACTCTAACGTTTTACCGCTTACATAATAATCATTTCCCTCATAAATTAATTTAGCATCTTTTTGCGCAAATAAAAAATCGCCTGCTAGGAATAAAAGTATTATGTAAATAAAACTAGTTCGCATTTTGAAATATTTTAAGTTGACGGAACCATTCATTTAAACGATCACTAATCATAAATTCAATAAATAGCAGTATCAAAGTAAGGGCTATGAACCACTGAAACTGATCTTCGTAATCGGTGTACATTTTGCTTTCTAACTGCGCCTTATCTAATTCACCTATTTTATTCAATACTACATTCAAACCTAAGTCGGCTTGACTTGCCTGAACAAAAACACCATTGCTTTTTCCGGCAATGATTTTAAGTAAATCGCTGTTCAATTTGGTAACAATGGTTTGGCCTTGTTTGTCTTTTCTGTAACCCTTTACAACTCCATTTTCGATTAAGGGAATAGGAACACCTTTGTCAGAGCCAATACCAATGGTATTAATCATAATTCCTTTTTTCGCACAATTTTCTGCCGCTTCAATAGCTTCCGACTCATGATTTTCACCGTCGGTGATTAAAATGATAGCTTTGTTTTTTTCTAAATCATTACTAAAGGATTCAGCGGCCTTTTCAATAGCTGCAGCAAGATTCGTTCCTTGAACCGGAACCATGCTGGTGCTGATAGATTCTAGAAATAATTTGGCAGCGCTGTAATCTGTAGTAATGGGTAATTGAACATAGGCTTCACCAGCAAAAATGACCAAACCTAATCGATCACCTTCCAAAGAATTAATCATTTTTTCAAGTGCGTATTTGGCTCGGGTTAATCTGTTCGGACTTAAATCCTGTGCAAGCATACTGTTACTTACGTCGATACAAACGATAATATCCGCACCTTCCCTTTTAACTTCGGTAAGTTTACTTCCGGTTTGCAAATTACATAAAGCAAATATTAAACTTACGAAAGCCAGTAAGAACAACGTTAGTTTCAGAATTTTTTTTCGTTTGGCTGTATGTGGAGTTAATTTTGAAATTAAATGTATTTCACTGAAGCGGCTTAATTTTTTACGACGAAAAATAAAAAATATTATAGCCATCAAAATCATAATCGGAATTAGGATTAAGCCATAAAAAAATATTTCGTTTTCGAATTTAAACATTAAGGTATAGCTCTAAAAACTGTAAAACGTAAAACAAATTCAATAATTAAAATAATAGCGGCAATTAACGCAAATGGCAAAAAGTGTTCGGCTTTATTGGTAAAACTTTTTTCACTGATGATAGTTTTTTCCATTTTATCAATTTCATTGCAAATATTTTTCAAACTTTCTGAATTGGTAGCGCGGAAATATTTGCCGCCGGTCATTTCAGAAATTTCGGTCATTACCTTTTCATCAATCTCCACATCAACATAATCATATTCATATTCGCCCTGCGCATAAATGGCAACAGGTTGAAGTGCTTTTCCTCTTGAGCCTGTTCCTATGCAATAAACCCTTACATCATAAGTTTTAGCTAATTCACCTGCAGTTATTGGAGCAATTTCACCAACATTATTAACTCCGTCGCTAATTAAAATAATGACTTTACTTTTCGCTTTACTTTCTCGGATACGTGCAACTGCATTTGCTAAGCCCAAACCAATGGCTGTTCCCTGATCCAAACTGCCGGCTTTAATTTGAGGGAACATATTTTTTAATACCTTGTGATCGCTGGTTAAAGGACATTGCGTAAAAGCAACGCCTCCGAATGTTACTAATCCGATACGGTCATTTGGACGTGCATCAATAAAATCAAGAATTACATCTTTGGCAACCTCCATTCGGTTGGGTTTAAAATCCTTGGCCAGCATGGATAAAGAAAGGTCCATGCTTATAACAATATCTATCCCTTCTGTTTTGCTATCCTTCCAACTGCTTCTGGATTGAGGACGAGCAAGTGCTGCAATTAAAACAGCAAAAGCCATAACTCTTAATGCAAATAAACTATGTCTGAATTTTGCCCGGGTAGAGGTAGGGATACCTTTGAATAAATTAAACGAAGAATATTGAATTTCACTTTCTTGTTTTTTTAAACGGAAAATATACCAAACTAACATGCATGGAATAACCAGCAATAGCCAAAACCAATGCTTCTCTGCAAATTGTATGTCGTTAAAATCAGGAATCACGTATCTATGTTTGTTTGATTTTTGTTTGAAGTTGTTTGAGTTTCTTCAAGGGTAACAATTTCTTCTCGTTTTGTTCCATTTACAAAGTCAAATGCATTTTGCAAGGTAAATTCATTTTCCGCTTCAATGGGCTTCATTTTGGCGAATTTCACTAAATCGGCTAATTGCAACATTTGCTGTAACTTCAATTTACTTTCTGGATCTACAACCTGGGACCGGAAGGCCAACATAATTTCATCGGTAGTACTTTCAAGAGCAAAAACACCAAAGCGCTCTTCAATGTATAATCGAATGGTATCTGAAATGGAGGAGTAATATTCTTTATCCTTTCCTTCTTTCCATATTTTAGCAGTAGCAATTTTTTCCAATGAGGCCAAGGCGGTGATGTGCGCCGGTATTTTGGGTTTTTCAGGTTCCAATAATTTTTTCTGATTTTTCTTCGTGTAATAAATGGTTATTAATACAATCGCCAATATAGCCAACAAGATTCCTAATGTCCAGTAAATATGCGGTAAATACCATTTCCAATTAAAAGGCTCATTTAAAATTGTTTTAATGTCTTTTGTTTTGGTAATACTAGTATCCGTTGGCACCGTATGAACTTCTAAAAAAAGTGGAGAGGTGTATTTTACCTGATTGGTATCGTTGTTCAATGTGAATTTAAAACCGGGAATAGCAAAATATCCACTGTCATAAACGCTAATTAATATTTGCTGATGCTGATGTACCAGATTTGGATTATTTTTATCAGGAAGCGTAGTGTCAATAGCGGATACGGAAAGAACTTCTATTTTCCCTGTAATCGTATCTCCGATTTTAGGCCATTCAATATGGGCAGCCGGATTTTTGGAATCATAGGTTAAATATAAATCCAGTTTAACTTGTTCTCCAATTCTGATTTTGGAAGTATCAATGGTAGCATTTACGTTTACATCCTGAGCCAAAAACGCAAAGGGAATTAAAAGAAATAAAGTAAATATGTTTCTGATGTAAGTCAATTATCTTTTCTTAAATAAATTCATCAAGGGTTTTACGTAATTTTCGTGAGTCATGATTTTTGTGGAATCAATTCCTGCTCTACTGAAAATGTTTTTTAACTCTTCTTCGAATTTCAACTGATTTATGGCAAATTGTTTTTTAAACGCCTTGTTTCCTGTATTAATCCAGGCAATCTTACCGGTTTCATTATCTTTTAATTTAACCAATCCCACATCCGGCAATTCAATTTCATTTTTATCTGCAATGCGCAACGCAACTACATCGTGTTTTTTACCCGCAATTTTTAAGGCGTCTTTGTAATTCGTGTCGGCATAAAAATCACTTAATAAAAAAACAATACTTCTTTTTTTAATTACATTGGTCATATACTTAAGTGCAACCTGTAAGTCTGTTTTTTTATTTTGCGGTTTAAATTCAATTAATTCACGAATTATCCGAAGTACATGCGACTTGCCTTTTTTTGGCGGGATAAACTTTTCAATTTTATCGGTAAAAAATATTACGCCTATTTTATCGTTGTTTTGCGAGGCAGAAAAAGCAACCACGGCACAGAGTTCAGTAATTAAATCTTGTTTAATTTGTGTACGAGTTCCAAAAGCTCCACTGGCACTTACGTCTACCATAAGTACAACACTTAATTCGCGTTCTTCCTCAAATACTTTTACAAAGGGAGTATTAAAACGTGCGGTTACATTCCAGTCTATAGTTCTAACATCATCACCGGGGGTATATTCACGCACTTCAGAAAACGCCATACCTCTTCCTTTGAATGCACTATGGTATTCACCGGAAAACACCTGACTACTTAATCCTCGTGTTTTGATTTCGATTTTGCGTACTTTTTTTAAAAGTTCAGCGGTCTCCATGATTTTTAAAAATCAAAAATTGTTTGGCACGTTTAGCGTTCTTGTTTATGGAACTTCAACGGTATTCAAAATTTCGGCAATGATTTGTTCGGAAGTAATATTTTCGGCTTCAGCTTCGTAAGTTAATCCCACACGATGCCTCATTACATCTGTACAAATAGCACGAACATCTTCCGGAATTACATAACCTCTTCTTTTGATGAATGCATAAGCTTTTGCAGCCAATGCTAAATTGATACTGGCACGTGGAGAACCGCCATAAGAAATTAATCCTTCAAATTTTTGTAATTTATATTCTTTAGGAAATCTACTGGCAAAAACAATGTCTACAATATATCTTTCAATTTTTTCATCCATGTATACATCTTTCACAACAGCTCTGGCTTTAACTACATCTTCGGGTTTAATTACACTGTTGGGTTGAGGCATACCACCCGGATTTAAATTGTAAGCTATAATTTTTCTTTCATCTTCTTTAGTTGGATAACCAATTACCACCTTGAGCATAAAACGATCCATTTGTGCTTCAGGTAATGGATAAGTTCCTTCTTGTTCTACCGGATTTTGGGTAGCTAATACTAAAAACGGATTGGGTAATTTAAATGTTTGTTCGCCTATGGTTACTTGTTTTTCCTGCATGGCTTCCAGCAAGGCTGACTGAACTTTGGCCGGAGCACGGTTAATCTCATCCGCCAAAACAAAGTTGGCAAAAATTGGACCTTTACGTATCGAAAACTGTTCTTGTTTCTGATTATAAATCTGCGTTCCGATAACGTCGGCCGGTAATAAATCAGGAGTAAACTGAATTCGACTGAACTGTCCGTCTACACATTTGGCCAAGGTATTTATGGCTAAGGTTTTCGCTAATCCGGGTACACCTTCTAAAAGAATGTGTCCGTTGCTTAATAATCCAATCAATAATCGTTCAACCATGTTTTTTTGTCCGACAATTACCTTGTCCATTTCAACAGTTAACATGTCAACAAAAGCACTTTCGCGCTGTATACGTTCGTTAATTTCTTTGATATCTACCATAAAATTGGGTTTCTGAGAATAGGATGTAAAGATAACACGCCCATAAGGCAGCCTATTTTATAGCTAGTTAAAATTTGTTAAGTCACTCCCCTAAAAAAACTTAAAATGCTCAATGAAAAATTCGATTATTTTTAGCCGGCAGATTGAATAGCGGCAATTAAAAGTTCTACTTCCTCCAAAGTGTTGTATTTACTGAAACTAAAGCGATATGAATTTTTTATTTCTTCCTTATCAAATCCCATTGCGTTTAACACATGCGAGGGTTCGGTTGAATGGGTAGTACAAGATGAGCCTGAGGAAAAGGCAAACTTTTTCATAAGTTCCTTCACTTTGTAATTTGGCGGAAAACAAAGGTTGCTGGTGTTGTGTAAGCGATTACGGGTTGAGCCGTTGATTCTCAGTCCCGGAATTTCAAGTAATTGGTGTTCAAAATGATTTTTGAGTTTAGAAATATGGGCACTGTTTTCCCAATATTGTTTTTCTGCTATTTCAGCCGTTTTGCCTAATGCAGCTATTAATGCAACATTTAAAGTGCCGGCTCTTTTACCGTTTTGTTGCGCCCCTCCGTGTACTTGAGGTATTAAATTAACTCGGGGATTTTTTCGGCTGACATAGAGTGCGCCAATTCCTTTCGGACCATGAAATTTATGGGCGCTAAAGGCTACTAAATGTGCACCCGACTCCTGTACATCAAAACGTTCCTTACCAATAAATTGAGTGGCATCACTAAAAAATAGTATCTGCATTTCATTGCAAATGGCGCTGATTTTTTCAATGGGGTGAATAACGCCGGTTTCATTATTGGCAGTCATTAAACAAAGCAAAATTGTTTTGTCGGTAATACATGATTTTAATTCGTCCAAATCTATCATTCCCTCCGGGTCAACACCCAGGTAAGTGATTTTTGCCCCTTTTTTTTCAAGATAATGACAACAATCTAATACGGCTTTGTGTTCTGTTTTACAAGTAATAATATGGTTTCCTTTGTCTGCATAGGCCTCATACACTCCTTTCAGTGCTAGGTTTACTGATTCTGTCGCACCAGAAGTAAAAATAAGTTCAGCATCTTCGCAATTAATCAATTTTGCAACTTGTTTTGTGGCCGTTTCAATAGCAACGGAGGCATAAAGTCCGTAATGATGATTTGTAGATCCGGCATTGCCGTAGTTTTGATTGAAAAAGGGAAGCATATATTGCAGCACTTCTTCATCAACACAGGTAGTTGAATTATTATCAAAGTAGGGCAGTTTGGGTATCACAGATTGGTTAAATTTGTTGGTTATTGGACAAAGGTATAAATAAACATTATTTACTCTTACACACTATTGTATTTATATGGGGATTTTCACCCGTATTGGGCCGTTTTATTACAGCCGATGCCTGGCAATTGGTTTGGTATAGAATTTTAATTACGGTAATTGCCATGTTTCTATGGTTGAAGTACAGAAAAATTTCCTTGCAAACGAGTCCAAAAAACATCATGAAGTTAGGTGGTATTGGTCTTATTATTTTAGTACACTGGATTGCATTTTACATGGCTATTAAAGTATCCAACATCAGCGTAACCATGGTGGCTTTCAGTACGGGAACTTTGTTCAGCTCAATCATTGAACCTATACTTTATAAAAGAAAAATAAGGCTGTATGAAATCATCATCGGCTTTATCATAATAGCAGCCATCCTGATGATATTTTCTATTGAAACAGAATATTGGTTTGGTATAGTATTGGGTATTTTTGCAGCACTCACGTCCTCCATATTTGGCGTGTTAAACGGATTAATGATAAAGGATATTCGTTCGGGTGTAATTAGTTTTTATGAATTACTCACGGCATTTTTAGGCTTAAGTATTTTTCTTTTAATAGGCGGAAATCTGGATTATTCTTTTTTGGTACTCGATTCTCAATCGGTAATCGGTATACTTTTATTGAGTTTAGTTTGTACCGTATTTCCGTTTTTGGCTGCGGTTGATTTGGCAAAACACATTAGTCCTTATACCATTGTTTTAACGGTAAATTTGGAGACCGTTTACGGAATTATTTGGGCCATTTTGTTTTTCAGTGAAAATAAAGAAGTAAAACCCTCGTTTTATATAGGTGTGTTTATAATATTAATTGCTATATTTTTAAATTCGTATCTCAAAAAGAAATCTGAAAAAAGGATTCTGAAGTCCATTGAAGAAAAATAAAAAAATATTAATCATTAGATTTAGTTCAATCGGCGACCTGGTTTTAACTACACCGGTTATACGCTGTTTAAAGGAACAAAGCGGAGCTGAAGTACATTTTATTACCAAAAATATTTTTGCCGATGTTTTGCAAAATAATCCCTACTTAGATAAATTAATCACCTTTACCCATGATATTGATGAAGTAGAAGAAGAATTAAAACTGGAAGAATATGATATACTGATTGATTTGCATAATAATTTGCGCAGTTTACGCCTTCGAAAAAAATTAGGAGTTAAAACACAAGTATTTAATAAAATTAATTTCAGAAAACTCCTGGCCGTAAATCTAAAAATGTTGCAGGTACTTCCGCCAACGCATATAGTTGAAAGATATCTGTACACGTTAAAGAACTTGGGTGTGAAAAATGACGGAAAAGGTTTGGATTTTTTCTTAAGCGAAAAAGATACGGTGTCTTTTCCGCAAGGAACTTTTACCTCGCTTGTGGTTGGGGGTTCGTATTTTACCAAAAAAATTCCTTTACCTAAGTTAAATGAGATTTGTGAAATGATTCCGCATCCCATTGTGTTAATTGGTTCGGCTGAAGATGGAGCTGACTTAATGCGATTAACCGAAAAACATCATCATTTAATAAATGCTTGCGGAAAATACAGTATAGGGCAAAGTGCCTTTGTCATAAAACAGGCAGCGCAGGTTATTACTTCTGATACGGGCATGATGCATATCGCTTCTGCTTTTAAGAAAAAAATATTTTCGTTGTGGGGAAATACCATTCCCGAATTCGGTATGTCTCCTTATTTACCGCATCCCGAAAGTAAAATATTGGAGGTTAAAAATTTAAATTGCAGGCCTTGCTCCAAATTAGGATATCAAAAATGTCCAAAATCGCATTTTAAGTGTATGTTGGATATAGATCTGAAAAGTGCAGGCTTCGATTTAACAAACAATTTGTAATTTTAGCAAATGAATATTGCACATCAACTGTTAGGTACTCAAATTCAAAAAGCGCTTCAGGAACTTTATAATATTGCTACTGATCAAATTGTGCTTCAAAAAACCCGTAAAGAATTTAAGGGCGATTTAACATTGGTGGTTTTTCCCTATGTGAAGGATGCGAAACGAACACCCGAATTGTTGGGCAACGAAATCGGACAATTTGTTCAGAAAAACGAGCCGCAATTAAAAAGTTTTAATGTGGTAAAAGGTTTTTTGAATCTGGAACTTAGTGATGCTTTTTGGTTAAAATATTTTTCTACAATAAAAACGAATACTGAAGTTGGTAAGAAGAAAGCAAAAAGCAGCGGTAAACAAATTATGTTGGAATATTCTTCTCCCAATACCAATAAACCATTGCACTTAGGCCATATCCGAAATCATTTATTGGGTTTTTCTGTAGGTGAAATATTAAGAGCCAATGGGGATGAAGTGATTAAAGTAAGCATAGTAAACGACCGCGGTATTCATATTTGTAAAAGTATGCTGGCCTGGCAAAAATTCGGGAATGGAGAAACGCCTCAGAGTAGTGGAATGAAAGGCGATCATTTGGTGGGAAAATATTATGTGGCTTTTGATAAAGCGTATAAAGAAGAAATAAAAAATTTAATTGCTGAAGGACAAAGTAAAGAAGAAGCAGAAAAAAATGCACCATTGATGAAGGAGTGCCAGGAAATGCTCAAGCAATGGGAAGCGGGAAATGCAGAAGTGCTTGAACTTTGGAAAAAGATGAATGGTTGGGTGTATGATGGTTTTCAGGTTACTTACGATACTTTGGGTATCGATTTTGATAAAACTTATTATGAAAGCAATACTTATGTTTTGGGTAAGGAGCATGTGCAGGACGGATTAAACAAAGGTGTTTTTTATAAAAAAGAAAACGGAAATGTAGCCATTGATTTAACACCGGATGGATTAGATGAAAAAGTGGTATTACGCGGAGATGGAACCAGCATTTATATTACACAGGATATCGGGACAGCCATTGAACGATTCAGAGAATTCCCGAAATTAAATCAATTAATTTATACGGTGGGGAATGAACAAGATTATCATTTTAAAGCCTTGTTTAAAATATTAGAAAAATTAGGATATGATTGGGCAAAAGAATTGTATCACTTAAGTTACGGTATGGTGGAATTACCCGAAGGAAAAATGAAGAGTAGGGAAGGAACCGTAGTGGATGCCGATGATATTTTAAAGGAAATGTTTCAAACCGCTGAAGCTACCACTAAAGAATTGGGTAAAGTGGATGATTTTTCAGAAGATGAATTAAAAGAATTATACAAAACTATTGGATTAGGCGCACTTAAATATTTTATGTTGAAGGTTGATCCTAAAAAGAAAATGTTGTTCGATCCTAAAGAGAGCATTGATTTTAACGGGCATACCGGTCCGTTTATTCAATATACCCACGCGCGCATTAAATCTGTGTTGCGCAAAGCAGATATAGCTTACGAAAACAATATTGAAAATATTGCATTAAACGATTTAGAAAGAGAATTAATTCAGTGGATTTACGGTTTTGAAGAAGCGGTTGAAGAAGCCGGTAAACTGCATAACCCATCTGTTGTGGCGAATTATATTTATGAATTGGTAAAATGTTTCAATCGTTTTTTTCATGATCATTCTATTTTAAAAGAAGAAAATAAGGAAGTGAAAATATTCCGATTGCAGCTAGCGAAATCTTGCGGACAAACCATTGCTAATGGCATGAACATGTTAGGTATTCAAGTACCGGAGCGAATGTAAAATGAAATTTTTTAAAGACATATTTAATGGAATAGGTAATTGCTTCAAAGGGTTTCCAATGCTATTTGAAAAAGGTTTATGGCCTTATATGTTTTATCCTTTACTTATTTGGATTTTATTATGGGTTGGAAGTATTTTTGGTTTGTTTTTACTGGCCGAAAATTTAACGGACTCCATTAAAGAATATTTTGCTTTTGATGCTATTCCGGAAGAGGGACATTGGCTTTCCTTTGCCCGGCCGTTTTTGGTGAGTAAGGTGGGAATAATTGTAGGCTGGGTTTTAAAGTTTTTATTTTGGATGATGAGCGGAACGTTTATCAAATATATTTTGTTGATGGTGCTCTCTCCAATATTTTCTTTATTGTCGGAAAAAACGGAAGAAAAGTTAACAGGAAAAAATTTTCCATTCTCCTTTGTTCAGTTATTGAAAGATATTGGCAGAGGAATTGTAATTAGTTTACGAAATATGATTTTAGAATACTTTTTTATTTTCATCGGATTTATACTTTGCCTGTTTGTCCCTCCTTTAATTTTTGTTACCACACCCATTTTATTACTTATGGGATGGTATTTTGTGGGCTTTGCATTATTGGATTACAGTTGTGAAAGACATCGCTTAGGAGTTGGAAAAGGAATACAGTTGATCAAAAAAAATAAAGGTTACGCCATTGGCATTGGTATGGTATATAGTTTTTTTATGGCACTTCCTTTTGTACCCGGACAAATTTTAGGTATGATGTTTGGTCCGGCTGTTGCAGTGATTGGCGCAACATTGAGTTTTTTACAGATTCAGAAAGAAAGGGGACAATAAATTAAACAAGTTTGCTAAACTTTTAAAAAATAGTTGATGCCAAGTTTGCTAAAACATTCTTCTTGGTAAAAAATTTCAAAATATATTTTATGAAAAACAATTACAAGGGGCGATTAAAATTATCTGTTTTAATTTTTGTGACACTTTTTATATTAACAAGTTGTTTAACTCGTAATAAAGTTGACAAAAGAATCGCGAGACATTATACTAATATTTTTAGTAAGATCGAGGAAAATGGTTCAAATATTCTGTATGTATCAACGGCCCTAGCTTATTCAAATGACACTATTTCACGCACAAAGTCAAAATTACATTTTTTCATACCTCTTGTTTTTTATTGGCAGTTGAAAAGAACTATGACTACTACTTTGAATTATCGAATACCAATAAAAATTTTTAAAAATTCAATTGACGGTTATTCAGATAGCGTACTGAAGGCCAAATTAAGCGGTAGAATTATAAAGTTGACAATTGAGAAAATTCCAAATAAAATCAAGTTTACACATAATGCAAGATTTATACACTTAATTTTTATAAACAGTGGGTATAAGTGGAATCACGATTATTCAAAAATACTAGACATGGATATCAAAGCGTCATATAAGGTATTAGATGGTGATATTATAACTAATGAGGGGGTTATATTTATCCCAGATAACAACGATAAGCCTAATAGAGGCTTCAACAACACTTGGAAGCACGGACTAGATGGATGTATTTCGCAATATGATTTATACATAGAAAGAACAAGCAGACTTATTATTGATAAAATAATTAGTGATTTATAAAGTTTTATTCTAATCCCTTTCCCCACGCTTCATCGCTTCTCTGTCCGGATTTTTTAAACTTCTTTCAATTTCTTCTACTTCTTCTTTCGAAAATTCTTCTTTGCCAAATGTGAGCAAATAAGCCTCTTTGGTCATTCCATCACTGGCAATGATTCCGTATTTATACAACCAGCTTTGATCTAAATTTAAATCAATCATAAATACCAATGATACAATTATTATTATTCTGGCAATGTATTTTAATATCTTTTCTTTAAAAATCTCGTTCATAAATTGAAAAAATGCAGCTAATGGAAAAACTAAAAAGGAATAATATTGTATCATAGCCCGGCTACCAAATGAACCTCCATAAGCCCAGTCCCACCACGAACTTAAAATGTAAATGGTAATCAGCAAATAAAAAATTAAAAAATATTTTAAGCCGGTACTTTTTTGTTTGAGCATAAAAATTCCGATTATCGCAAGGAACATTAACGGAGTGTAAATAAACCAGCCTTTTCTAAAGCTGAATAAAAAGTCAAAAATTTTAGGGTTGGAAAAGAAAAAACTTTCGTCCTCCCCATATGAAAAGTAAAACCATTGTCCGGTATAAGTTTTCCAGTAAAGCATTTGTACAAAAAAGGGAAGTAAAAAAAGGATTACTGCAATTAGTAATTTAGCGCGATAAGCAGAAAACAACTGAAATCTTTCTTTTACTTGTTTTAAATTATTTACATGAAGTAATAAGGGAAAAAACAAAAGCAAACACTCATTGGGTCTTATTAAAGTGGCAAAACCTCCGGTAAAGGCTAAGGCCAAAAGGTATTTCAGTTTTTTGTTATCCCACCATTTAAAAGTGAAGTATATGAAAAGTGAAAAAAGAAAAAATAAATAGGCATGTGGCATTTCTCCAAATCCATAGGTATAATAAAAAAGATTCGTACCAAAATACACCGCTATTAATACAATTAGGGTAATGTATTCATTAAAAAACCGCAATAAATTTTTTCGGCAAAACCATAAGCCGAATATGGAAAATAAAATAGAACCTATGTGTAAACTTATTTTATAGGGTAGGGAATAACCGTCGGCCTTGTATTTCGAATTTTTAGCCATTAAATGTCCGCTTATAAAAAACGGACTATACATCAAGGCCATTCCTAAGGTAACTTTTGGAATGTGATTGCCGTTACTTAATTTTTTGGTCCAGTACTGGTGTTCAAAAGAAAAGCTTAAATCATCATGAATAAAAAAAGCGGGCAAATAAGAATAATATTGATCTACATCATCCACTAATGGAAAATTACCTTTATCAAAATTAGCCCAGCGGTTAAATCGGTCAGCCGAAAAAAAGGCAATAAAAATAAACAGGTAAAGCGTTGGTTTTAAAAAAAAACTTTGTATGAATTTCCGTAGTAAATCCATGTTGTATTAAATACCCAACCAGGTTTTTGCATTGCTAGCCATTATTTTTTCCTGAGTCGCTTTATTTAATGGCGAGCTGCGAACTAATTCTCCGGGCACCGCTTCTCCTAAGGGAAAAGGATAATCCGAGCCTTGCACCACTTTATCTTCTCCAATTAAGTCAATAATGTATTGCAGCATTTTATGATCACAAACGTGAGAGTCTACCCAAAATTTACCCAAATAATTTTTAGGATTATGTTCGTTATCAATAGCCACTAAATCCGGTCGGCATTCCCAGCCGTGTTCAATTCGGCTAATGGTTGGTAAAAAAGATCCGCCACCGTGGGCAAAACAAACTTTTAATTTTTTATATTTTTCAAAAATACCGCCAAATATCATACTGCAAATTGCGCGACTAATTTCTGCAGGCATGCCCACTAACCAAGGCAACCAATATTTATTCATATGTTCTTGTCCCATCATTTGCCAAGGGTGAACTAAAACTGCAGCATTTAAACTTTCACAAGCGGCCCAAAATTCATCAAACTGCGTTTCGTTTAAATTTAAATTATTTACGTTGCTGCCAATTTGTATTCCTTTGTAACCGTTTTTCATGCAGCGCTCTAATTCCTGTATAGCCAATTTCGTATCCTGCATGGGCACAGTGCATAATCCCACAAATTTATCCGGATAATTATTTACAGTAGTTGCAATATCATCGTTTAAAAATTTACTCACTTCTAAACCATCTTTGGCCTTAGCCCAGTAAGAAAATAAAACCGGTATGGTACAAATTACCTGCACATCGGCTTTATGTTCCTGCATTTGTTTAATTCTAACTTCCGCATCCCAACAATTCTCTTCAATTTCTCTAAATTGTTTCTCGCCTTGCATCATCCATGCTTTTCCGGGTTTATGATGTTTTAAATGAATAAAGTCGCCATAGCCAAATTTTTTGCTGTAATCCGGCATTTCCTTGGGCATTATATGGGTGTGGGTATCAATTGTGTACATGTAGTAAAGTTAAAAGGAAAATATTAAAAGGCAATAGCCAATTGCAATTTCAATTTTGAAAATAAGCGAAGCTGTGCATGTAATTGAAACTATAAAGTTCGTTAAATAAAGGTAAAGAAGTGCTATTACGACTTAAAACAAGGCTTTGTGAAAATAAATTAATTTCTAATTGAGTATATTTGAGATAATAGTGAAATTTTAATTATAAAATTATAATATATGGGAAATATGGTTTATTTAATAGGTGGTTTTGTTTTGGTTTTGATTTTTTTTAGCGGGGTTAGAATTGTGAGACCAACACACAGAGGTTTAATTGAGCGATTAGGAAAATACAGCAAATTGGCAAATCCCGGATTTCATTGGATAATCCCTGGCGTAGAAAAAATGTTTTTAGTAAATGTTACCGAACAAATGATAGATGCGGAGCCGCAAGAAATTATTACCAATGATAATTTGAATGCGAGTGTTGATGCACAGGTGTATTTTCGGGTGAAAGCCGATGAGGATAGTGTAAAGGCTGCCATGTACACGGTAAATATGTATCAATGGCAAATTGTCAATTTAGCGCGTACCACACTTAGAAATATTATTGGAACGCTTACCTTAAAATCTGCAAACAGTGAGCGTGGAAAAATTAATACTGAATTGCACAACACCTTGCACAAAGAAACAAATACCTGGGGTGTGGAAATTATTCGTACCGAATTAAAGCAAATTGATCCGCCAAAGGATGTGCAGGAAACCATGAACAAGGTTGTAAAAGCGGAAAACGAAAAAATTGCTGCCATAGATTCTGCCACTGCGGCTGAAACTGTTGCCGATGGTGTAAAGCGAGGAAAAATTAAAGAAGCCGAAGGAATTAAGCAAGCCAAAATATTACATGCCGAAGGTGAGGCGGAAGCGATTAAATTAGTAAATGAAGCGGCTGAACAATATTTTGTGGGCAACGCACAAGTTTTAAGAAAGTTGGAAGCCATGGAAAATTCATTGAGTAATAACTCAAAAATCATTGTTCCTTCTGGTTCTGATTTGGTGAATGTAGTAAGCGAAATGGCTGGGATAATTCCATTACCGAAGAAATAAATTTAATTGTGAACTTATTTTCGTAAAGCGAAAATCAAAATATCTTTTTTGCTTTGCCAATGATACCCAAAGTGAAAAGGAATTTTTTCAATGTTGGTATTCTCTTTTTAAAAAGTTTCTTCTCTATTACAATAGTTCGAGTTAATGGACATGCAGGAGTAAACTAACGAATTGATGTTTCTAATGTTGATTTATTATTTCGAACTAATAAAACAGTAAAAGCGCATATTTAACCTACACCAAATCAATAATGTTTTTAGAATTTACTCCTTAACTATTTTCTTTGATGATATCACCTTACCAGAATTAATAATTTGCACAAAATAAATTCCGGCAGAAAATTCAGTTAATTGAATTTGATTGTTTTCATTAATTTCACGAAGCTCCTTTACTGTTTGTCCTAAAGTGTTGCTTATACGTATGAATAGTTTATTTAAATTTTGAGCAGCAATATTTATTTGAATATTGTCTTTAAAAGGGTTGGGGAAAATATTTACATTGGCAGAATTTTCATTTACTTCTTCCATTCCGGCACAGGGATCTACCAGTTGATTTATGGTAACCATATCATGGCAGCCAAATGTGTTTTTACCGGTTACAATATATACTGTATTTGAAATAGGACTAACATAAATTTCAGGACCTGAATCTAAGGAATTCCAAGTGTAGGTATCAGCACCACTTGCTGTTAATGTAACGGTTTCTCCAATGCACATTAATGTATTACTTGTGCTTGCGCTAACTGTTGGTAAAGGTAAAGCTAATACCGTTACATTCGAAATTGCAGGCGTTGCTGAAACACAACCCAATGAATTTGTACCAATTACGGAAAAGCTTGTGCTTATAGTTGGAGTAACAATGGGCGTACCACTTGAAAAACTGTAAGTTTGAGCGCCAAATGGAACCAAAGTGAATGAATTGCCCAAACAAAGTGTACCGCTGTTTACAATTACGTTTGGAAAAATTTGAGAATAACATCCAGTACTGTCCGCCTTTAATAAACGGTTTTTTTGTTGTGATTGATTCGGTGTATGATAAATGGCAGTAACAAACCCTCCATCCTTTGTGTTCAGTAAAGAATAGGGTACAGAATTATCCCCTGAATTAAATTCAGTTAACACAACCCGTTGCAAACTATCTAAATTCGAATTGAACATTGTAAAATCTCCTGTACTCTGATATTGGTTTCCTGGATTACCGGTTACACCACCAGCCCAAATTTTTCCTGATTGTGTTTGACTCAAGGTAAGAAAACTATTTGCGCTTATAGTTGGATTATTATAAATTTGAGATTTTATTTTTAATCCGTTTGATCCGTTAAATTTATATAAGAATCTTCTGGATTTATTGTTGTTACAATCGTTAAATGAAATATGACTACCGCCAATTAAAAAACTATTATCACTTAATTGAATCATATCATGAACATATGTGAAATTTATCCCAGATAAACCTAATTCATATTGTTTGTTACCATTTGTGTCTATACGCATAATGAAACCTTGCGGATTACACACATCAAATAGTTTAGTGCCTGCAACTACAAAATCACTTTCGTTTAATTTTATTATTTTTTGAAACCAGTAATAATGATTTACCCAATTGCTTATATATTTATGCCATTTATAATTACCATCCTTATCAATTTTCATTATAAATGCTTTAGTAAATCCATTCATTCCAACTTGATAATATCTTTCCCCAAAAACAATTATACTACTATCAGCTAAAAATGTACTAGTTAAAAACTTTGTAGTATCACCAGGTTCTGTATAGGTTTTTACCCATGCTGTATCTTTTGTTGATAAATTAAATTTTACCAAGGCACCTCTTCTATGTTCAAATGCTACTTGAATATGACCTGAAAATATCACATAATTTTTCTGCAATTGAACAAAATTATGTACACTGTTACTAAAAAACAAATTGTTATCCGGATGGTAAAATTGTTGTTGTGAAACTTCAATACCGAAAGTATCGGTTACCAATAGACTTAAGCCGTTTTGTTGCCCTGTTAAACTGTTGCTGCATAAACCGAAAACACAATATCGATCTCCATATTTAAATACTGTATTCGAAAATGAATTTGCATTGTTAATGTCGTACTGATAATCGAATTTTAATCCTTGAGAAAAGCACATAGAATTTCCCAATAATAAAAGCAGTACAATATAAATATGTGCTTTTAGTGAATTCACTATTTTATTATTACAATTGTTTTAGTTTCTAAATGTTGGCCTTGGGATATTAAACTGTAATTATTGTATCTAAGATACTTAAATTTTTATAGTTTTTGTTTTGGTTTTAAAAAGCCAAACATTTATCTAATTACATGTATTTCAATTACATAGGAAGATATTAAAGGTTTAATCACTATTTAAAACTGATTTAGCTAATTCGGAGACAGCAAGCGTTTCATTTTTCTTAAAATTCTTGCCGAATTAAAATTTAAAATAAGACGTTTAGTAATTTTGAACTCTTGAAATGATTTGCGGAAATCTTAGTAACTATTTCTTAAGGGCATAAATCAAAATATCCTTTTTACTTTGCCAGTGATATCCCAAGTGAAAAGGAATTTTTTCAATTTTCGCACTGTCTTTATGAAAAGCTTCTTGCAATGGTTTTTGTAAACTCAGCCAAGGGAAATCGGTTACGGGTTTTATATAAACACCATATAATTTAATATCAAATTTATTTTCATCCTGTATGTATTTATAAGGCATACCGGTATCATCTTGAATAATGGCCGTTGAATTTTTTAAAATCAAATCTTTCATGTTGCTCATGAAATGATTGTGCAGTAGGTAAGAAGCGGATTTAATATAAGTTATGCAATTTTGCGTATTGGTATGCAAATATTTTTTAAAAACGCAAGTGTCGTTAAATAATTTATTACTTACATCGTATTTAAAATAATAAAGCGACTTCACTTTTCCGTTTTGTAAAAAATCAATGCGCACGCCAAAGGGTTTTCTTTCTTTTTCGGTATGTCCGTAATCCACTTCAACAATACTATCCTGGTAATAACGCATTAAATATTTCACATCCAAAATTTCATGGCCCGAACGTTTAATAAAAAAGGCAAGTACCGGCAACAAGCCGTTTACTTTTTTGCTTTGAAAATCTTGCAACATTTTGCGGGTAATAAAATAACTCTTGCTAAAAATATCGCCCAATGATTTTCGTAAATCCTGTGAATAACTGCTGTGATCGCCGGGTTTAAATTTTTTTAAATCGGGTAATTTACCAACGGGTTCTAAACCCAACATAATATATTTATCTGCATCGGGAAAAAAAGCATGAGCGGTTAAATAATCCGGGCCACTAAACGGATAAAAAACCAATTTACTTTTATTGTTTGCGTTTTCAAATTCTTTTCTTCCCCAGGTTTGCATGGCTATTAAACGTTTTCTTTCCAGTTTTTTCCAGCTGCTGTCAATAAACTTGGCGTGATTTTTCCAGGCTGAACTATCAAATAAATAATTGAGGTTATTTGCTTTTCCCTTATAACCCGAAATAACCGCGGTAATATTATTGTAAATGTTATTGGTGCTTGTAATAGGGGCGTCGGCAACCTTAGGCTGAATAAGATTTGAATCGGGTGGTGATTTTAAAGAGGCTGTTGAATCTGCAAGAGGCACTTCATTTATCGGTGTTTGAACTTTATTTTCAGTATTGGATTTATCCCCCGTGGTATTGCTACACGAAAGGAGAAATACCAAAATATAGATAAAAAAAGGAGGGGTTTTAAACATGGGGCCAAAAGTAGTTATTTTGCCCGAATACAAATAAAAAAGCGGGCTTAACCCGCTTAATTTTTTTAGAGACTATCTTTAATATCTAAGAGTTTTTCTTTAATGAGTTTTAACTTGGCAATAACCTCGGCGGTATGGGATGGGGAAGCTGTTGCCAGTTCGCCGGCCTTTAATTGCTCACGGGCACCTTGTATGGTAAAGCCCTTTTGTTTAACCAATTCAACAATTTTTGCAATGCTGTCAATGTCTTTTTGGGTAAAAAGTCGATTCCCTTTTTTATTTTTTTGGGGACGAAGAAATTCAAATTCCTTTTCCCAAAAGCGAAGGGTACTTGCATTAAGCTCAAACATATCAGATACCTCGCTGATACTATAAAAGAGCTTTTCGGTAGTTTCTTTATTCTCTGCCATTAAAATTAAAATTAACTTAAAATGACTGGATGTCAATATTTAGTTTTCAACAGGTTAGGCGAGAAATTAACTGTTATGGTGAATATAAAGCAGAGCCTTCAATAATTTTCCTTCACAAATACAATCCATATCCCTTAGCCCCTCTTTTGGTAAACTCTAAAGCCGGAGCCGGAATTTTTAAAATATTGATGGCTGAGAAAACGCCTTTTAAAAACTTGGATTTGGTTTTAATTTTAGTAAAGTCAATATCAAAACTCAGGTAAAATCTACGCTCCCGGTTAAATTGGTAATACACACCATTAGCATCGCGCACGGTAAATCCATTCTCATGTCCGCTCAACATGCCGTAAGCACTATAACCAAATGATAGGCATAACCATTTAGGCAATTTTTTTTGGGAAGGAATAAAACTAAAAGGTGATACGCTCAGCCAATACGTTTGTCCGTTATAATCTTTTAATACCTGCGTATAAATATTTTCACCTAATAAGGATGGATTGTATTCAGCTAACTGACTTTGAGCGAAAGAGAATTTAATCATTAAACGTTGTTCGTTCCATAAAGCTTCCTGTCCAATGGCCATTCCTGTTCCTGCCACATTTGCGCCCATATCGCCCCAAGAAAATCCCCAGCCTTTACTTTTTCCATCTAAACATTCGATAGCTGTCATGTACATTAAACCCATAGTTCCCCCAATAAATAATTTTTTCTTTTTGTTCACCCCTGCCCAGTCAAATGCATTCATCATTAATCGACCTAATTGATAGGTGGTGAAAGCATGTCCGGCTTTATCCATTTGCAGCCACTCGGTATTGTCATTAAAAAAATGAAAATCATCACTGCTGTAATTGGCATACCAGGCGTAATTTAGGTATAAGAGTGAACCCGCACTTATGGCGGAAGTGCTAATGCCTAAAGCCATTTTGCGGTGCTCGTAATTGGGAAGGCTGTCCTTTTGTGAATGCATTAAAATTGGCAACAAGCCAATTAAAATAAACCCGGTTATGCATTTAATTCGCATTTAAACAAAGATAAGTTATTTATCATTATGGGTTATTTAACCACCAAGTGCACTAAGGGGGCACTTTGGTCACTAAGTAATATTCAGGATACTTTTTGATATTACTTTGTGCGCTTTGTGGTTAAATCATATCACAGGTCATTGTAATCAATTAAGTCTTGCAGCGACTTAAATTTCAAATCTTCCGCTTTGCGTTTAGATTCAATAGGAATTTGAAAATTGTTATTACTTACATTATCATCTCCTCCGCCAACGGTATTATTTAAATCAATGGCATCGTAAATATTCCGGTTTTTGTAATACGATTTTGTTTTACCAAATTTAAATATTAATCCAAAATTGAAAAATAAGGTAGCAGCCGGAGCCTTTTCATAAAAATATTTACTGTACGGTAGCTTTGAATTTTTGTTATTGGCGTTATTTGAATAAAAGGTGATTTTATTTTTAGTACTAAAGCCCATAGCAAAATAAAAATCGAGCCAATGCTGAATTCTGCCGTCAACTCTCAGTCCGGTATTTACTTCGTACCGCGTAAAATGTACAGTTGATTCTGCTTTTAAGGTATACAAGGAATCAAAATTACTGAAGTTCCACATGCCGCCTTGTGGTTTGGTGTACAAGCTGAGTTGAACATATTCGTTTATTGGCATATTCAAACTCATGCTTCTAGGAAACTGAATGCTAAAGTGCGTTTTATCCAACTTACCAAATCTGAATCCAACAAAAGGTAAATAAAAACGATTTCCCCACAGAAATGATTTGGTTAATCCTAATCGCCAATTAAATCGTTCGCTTTTGTTATGACTGTAAATAAAAGTATTGGCCATTCTGAAATAAGATTTGGATTTAGGATCGCTGGCATCTCTCGTAACAAAAGGAGAAATATCAAAAAACCAAACGCCTTTTTTACCGGGATTTACAATTATTCTCGCACCTAAACTGGTTTTTAAAAGTTCATGATCATTTATGCCTTCAAATTGAGGTCTTAATGACATGCGATTGAACGTTAACAGTAAATGCGTGTTTTTACTCACCATGCTGTCGCTGGTTCTGTGCTCAAAAGTGGCAAGCGGTGTATTTATATAAAGTATGCCTTGTTTTATGCCATAGGTTTTTAATCTTTCGCCAATGAGTTGGGTGGTATCATTTAAATCTTTGGTGGGCTTAGTGTATCCATCCAATAAAATTACCGTTTGAAAATAGTGTTTGGCTTTTTTAATTTTTAAGCTGTCGTATTTAGTTTGGGCATTCAGGTTTAACCCAAATAAAAAAAGAGTGCATACGGTTGTAAGCACTTGCCGTGTATGTAAGTTCCTGCTCACTCTTTTCCTTTTATGCTATCTAATACTTTTTGTTTAAATTCTTCTTCGGCAGCCCTCAGAATAATTATTTTTTTAGCTCCAATAATCGTTTTTATTTTTTCGCTGTAAACGCTATGTAATTCGGCTTCGGCTTGTTTGGTTTTAATATCCAATTGGTATAATTCTTCAGCTTCCGTTTCACTTAAATTTTCAGGGGCTTTGCGAATATTTTTACGCAAGTTTCTGCGTAACGCCTTAACCTTATCGTTATACTCATTATATACCGGCCAAAATTTTTGCGATTCATTTGCGCTAAGACTTAGTTTTTTATTGATAAAAGAAACGCGCATTTCTTCCACCTTATCTTTATTCCCCTGGGCGTTTAAATTACCCGAGTTAAAATAAATTAGAAATATAAAAAGTATGTGTAAAATTTTACGCATTAAATTTCTTCGGGTAAATCGTCCATGTCAAATTCATCAATACTATCACCGGTACTTTTTGGAGCTGAATTATTTTCACCATTCAAACTTTCTTCCAGTTTTTTGGTGTCCACCACTTCGTATAAGCGCTCAGTTTCAATATTTTCTAAATTTTTATTTTTCATCAATTCACTTTTTTCAATGCAAGCTAATGAGGTGCATTCTTTGTCGCTAAAATTAAAGTATGAGGAAAAGAGCCAAACTCCTAAGCAAATAATGAAAAGTGCGGCAATAGCGGTGTAACGCACCGTGCTGCTGAATAAGGTAATGACTTTAGCTGATAGTAGCTTATCTTGAATTTGTTTTTGATTGGATTCAAAATAATTTTCAGGAGTAACAAAGGGATTTATTTTTTCAATGGCATTTAAGTGTTCAAACGGCTGATCTTGCCCAACGCTTTCGAAGCTAACAGATAATTCATCAAAATAATTTTCAGGCGTGGCAAAAATAACTTCTTTTTTTACGGCATGTAAATTCGGGTAAGCCAATAATTCATTCTTGATCTCCAGCTTTTCAAAATAATTTTCGGGCACCGTAAATCCGTGATTGCCTTTTAAAGATGTTAAGTACGGATAAATTTTATGTTCATCTAACCATTCAATTTTATTCATTACCGAATTTGAAAACGTAGTAAAGTAATCGTCGGGCACATCAAATCCCTTCGAATTTTCTAAATTTTCATTATTTTCAGTATTCTTGCTCATAGCATGGGTTTGACTATGTAAATCGTTTAAGGTTTAACCGTTTATTAAATATTCTTCTATTTTTTTAGCCGCAATGTGATAACTGGCTTTGAGCGCACCTACCGAAGTTTCAAGTATTTCCGACATTTTCTCATAAGGAGTTTCATCGTAATAACGCATATTAAAAACAATACGCTGTTTTTCGGGTAGTGTTAAAATGGCTTGTTGCAGTTTTAATTGTATAGCATCACCCTTAAAATACTGATCACTCTCCAAATTTTTACTCAATTGATATTCAATTGGATGCAATGATGTGGTATTGCTTTTTTGTTTCTGTCTAAGATGGGTTAATGATTCATTGGTGGCTATTCTGTACATCCAGGTATACAATTGACTTTCTTCTCTGAAATTCTCCAAGCCTTTCCAAACTTTAATGAAAGTATTTTGCAATACATCATCGGCATCGTCATGGTCAATCACTATTTTACGGATATGCCAATACAAAGGCTTTTGATATTTGGCCATTAATTGTCCTAATGCAGCATTTCGGGTTTTTTCATCCCGAAAAAGGGTTAATATTGATTTATCATCGGGTTGGGCCACAAATTCTTTCTAATAAGACGTAAAAATAGCGTAAAAGTTTAATTTTGTCCGGGTATAATGAGTCTTTTCGAGAAAATACGACGATTTGAAAGTATGCACATTGTTTTTTGGTTGATAAAAGACAGTTGCTGGATGATGGAATGGAAATTAATGGGCGTGATTATGATTATACCCACACTTTTTTTGGCACTTTATTTAATATTTAAAACTCGTGCTTATAGGGATATTTACCTCAATACAGCAATATTTTTCTGGATAAGCGCAAACTCCTATTGGATGACTATGGAATTTTATTTTAATAGTTTAAATAAAGATTTAGCGGCTATTCCATTTTTACTGGGCTTTGTTTTCATTTTCATTTTTTATCTATCTAAGGGAAAAAAGAAGATGGTTGGTGAACAGGATTAAATACCAAAAGTCGGTTATATTTTTATTAGCTAACATTAGTTGTTTTAAGAGCTACAATTAATTAAATTTAGAGCTCAAATTTCACGTACATGATTGAAACTAAACCATACCAAACAAAAAATAAAGTGCGTATTGTTACTGCAGCAGCTTTATTTGACGGACACGATGCTGCTATTAATATTATGCGCAGAGTTTTACAAAGCACAGGCGCCGAAATTATTCATTTAGGACACGACCGAAGCGTGAAGGAGATTGTGGATTGCGCCATTCAGGAGGATGCAAATGCCATAGCCATTACCAGCTATCAAGGCGGACATAATGAGTATTTTAAATACATGCATGATTTGCTGAAAGAGGCGGGCTGCGGACATATCAAAATTTTTGGTGGCGGAGGCGGAACTATTTTGCCAGAAGAGATAGAAGAGCTGCACAAATACGGAATTACCCGCATTTATCATCCGGATGACGGAAGAGCTATGGGATTGCAAGGCATGATAAATGATGTGTTGATGAAAAGCGATTTTCCAACTGGTGCTAATTTGAATGGGGAAGTAAATCATTTAAAAGAAAAAGATTATAAATCAATTGCCCGTTTAATTTCTGCAGCAGAAAATTTTAATGAAGAAAGCAAAGCGGTATTAGATAAAGTAAGAGAAGATGCTAAAAAATCAAAAACTCCGGTAATCGGTATTACAGGTACAGGCGGTTCAGGAAAATCATCTTTGGTAGATGAATTGGTTCGTCGATTTTTGATGGATTTTCCCGATAAAAAAATTGGCATCATATCGGTTGATCCCAGTAAAAGAAAAACCGGAGGAGCTTTGTTAGGCGATAGAATCCGCATGAACTCCATCAAAAATGAAAGAGTATATATGCGTTCATTAGCCACGCGTCAAAGTAATTTGGCTTTATCCAAACACGTGCAGGATGCGGTTGATATTTTAAAGGTTTCTGAATTCGATTTGATTTTATTGGAAACAGCGGGAATAGGACAAAGCGATACTGAAATTATTGAGCATAGTAATTTAAGTTTGTATGTGATGACTCCGGAGTTTGGTGCTGCCACGCAATTGGAAAAAATCGATATGCTTGAATTTGCAGATCTGGTTGCCATAAATAAATTTGATAAGCGAGGAGCCTTAGATGCTATTCGCGATGTGAAAAAACAATATAAGAGAAATCAGAATTTGTGGGAAGCGAAAGACGAAGATTTACCAATATACGGAACTATTGCTTCGCAGTTTAATGATCCGGGAACAAATCGTTTGTATAAAGCGGTAATGGATAAATTGGTGGCTAAAACCAATTGTGATTTAAAATCTAATTTTGTGATTACGGATGAAATGAGTGAGAAAATTTACATCATTCCTCCTGGCCGCACTCGTTATTTATCTGAAATTTCAGAAAGTTCAAGAAATTACGATAAGTGGGTGGCTGAACAAAGTAAAGCTGCTGAAAATTTGCAAGGCATGCAAATTGCTATGCATTGTTTGAAGAATTCTAAAGTTGCAGATAAAGACCGCTTACTAAAAGCTTTGGAGGAGGAAAAACAAAAAATTATTTTAGAATTAGATCCGAAAAACTTAAAAACGTTAGAAGGTTGGGAGGAGAAAAAGAAATTGTACAGCAATGAGTATTATGTATTCAAAGTTCGTGACAAGGAGTTGAAAATAAAAACGCATTACGAAAGTTTGTCTCACACTCAAGTTCCTAAAGTGGCATCGCCCAAGTATTCGGGTTGGTCAGATATTTTAACTTGGACATTGCGTGAAAACTTTCCGGGCGAATTTCCATACACATCCGGAATTTATCCATTTAAACGAGAAGGTGAAGATCCTACACGTATGTTTGCCGGAGAGGGCGGGCCTGAAAGAACCAATAAACGTTTTCACTATGTGAGTTTGGGTATGCCTGCTCATCGTTTAAGTACCGCTTTTGATTCGGTTACTCTTTATGGGAATGATCCCGATCATCGCCCTGATATTTACGGGAAGATTGGAAATTCAGGAGTGAGTGTTTGTTGTTTAGATGATGCGAAGAAATTGTATAGCGGATTTAATTTGGCCGACCCTAAAACATCCGTTTCAATGACCATTAACGGTCCGGCTGCAACCATTGCTGCATTTTTTATGAATGCTGCTATCGATCAACAATGCGAATTGTATATCAAAGAGAATAAGCTGGAAAAAGAAGTTGAGAAAAAGATCGAAGAAATTTATAAAAAGAAAGGCACTAAACGTCCAACATATAACGCACCTCAGTTACCCGAAGGAAATAATGGTTTGGGATTAATGTTATTGGGTGTTACCGGTGATATGGTACTGCCGGCAGATGTATATCAGAAAATAAAAACCAATACATTAGCACAGGTGCGTGGAACCGTGCAAGCTGATATTTTGAAAGAAGATCAGGCGCAAAACACCTGCATATTCAGTACTGAATTTAGTTTACGGGTAATGGGTGATGTGCAACAGTATTTCATCAATAATAATGTCCGTAATTTTTATTCCGTTTCCATCAGTGGATATCACATTGCCGAGGCCGGTGCTAATCCAATTTCTCAATTGGCATTTACTCTGTCTAATGGCTTTACATTTGTGGAATATTATTTAAGCAGAGGCATGAACATCAATGATTTTGCGCCAAACTTATCTTTCTTTTTCTCCAATGGTATTGATCCCGAATATAGTGTTATTGGAAGAGTAGCGCGTAGAATCTGGGCAAAGGCCATGAAAAATAAATACGGGGCAAACGAAAGAAGTCAAATGTTAAAGTATCACATTCAAACTTCCGGACGTTCATTACATGCGCAAGAAATTGACTTTAATGATATTCGTACCACCTTACAAGCTTTATATGCCATTTATGATAATTGCAATTCATTACACACCAATGCCTACGACGAAGCAATTACTACACCAACAGAAGAGAGTGTTCGAAGAGCTATGGCTATTCAGTTAATTATTAATCGTGAATTAGGATTAGCTAAAAATGAAAACCCATTGCAAGGCGCGTTCATTATTGAAGAACTTACCGATTTAGTAGAAGAAGCCGTATTAACGGAGTTTGATAAGATAACGGAGCGTGGAGGTGTGTTAGGTGCTATGGAAACCATGTATCAGCGAAGCAAAATTCAAGAAGAAAGTTTGTATTATGAAACCTTAAAACACAATGGTGAATATCCTTTAATTGGAGTGAATACTTTTTTAAGTTCAAAAGGTAGTCCTACTGTATTGCCTCGCGAGGTAATTCGTTCTACAACGGAAGAAAAAGAAGCGCAAATTGCTACTCGAAATAATTTATGGGCAGGAAATAAAGATAAGGGGGCTGAGGCATTAAAAAATTTACAGCAATTGGCTATTCACAATAAAAATTTATTTGATGGGTTAATGGAAGCCGTAAAATACTGTTCGCTTGGACAAATTACCAATGCCTTGTTTGAAGTGGGCGGTCAGTACAGAAGGAACATGTAATCATTTGGAAATTAGTATTAATCCCAATTGAAATAAATAAACCACATGAAAAATTATTATTACCTAATTTTGGTAGGTTTATTGTTTAGTCAATTCTCACTAAAATCGCAATTGGATTTAATTCCGGATTCTATAGCCGGCAAATTGGATACTATGTCCAATAAAAGAGCCGACGCTTTAATGATATCCAAAGCCTGGGGTTTTATGAGTATGAACCAGGGTGAAGCTATGAAATATGCCAAGGCGCATTATGAATTAGGACTAAAAAGAAAAGATTCATTATTACTAGCCAATGCTAATGTTACCAAAGGAACGATATATCAAATAGTTGGTGATTATCCAAAATCAATTAATGAGTTAATTTCAGCTGTTAAAATTTACGGTAAATTAAATGATAGTTTGCGTTTAGCTGTTGCTTTAAATAATTTAGGCAATACCTACAGATTTGTAGATGATTTTGAAAAGGCTATCGAATGTCAGAACAAAGCCATGATTATCCGTATAGCTAAAAAAGATTCTGCAAGAATAAGAGGCAGCTATATGAATATTGCTGCCATTGAATTTAATAAGCATAATTTTAGTGCCGCCATTGCACTTATGCAAAAATCATTTCTTTATCCTTCCAAAGATAAATCAGAGAGATTTAGAGCCTACATAAATTATGCCGGCATATTAGGTGAAGCTCATCAGTTTGATACAGCTTTTTATTACTTGACGCTTTCCGAAAAATTAATTGATGATTCCGTTAAATGGGTAACTCATCAAAATACACTAGGTGGTTTACTTTTATTGCGAGGTGATTTCATCAAGGCTGAAAAACACTTGTTGAATGCTTTAAATTATTATGAGCGTTCAGAGGATCTTAATTCTTTAAGTGAATTATATGGTCAACTTTCCAAACTGTATAAGGATTCACGGAATTTCGACAAGGCCTTACGATTTAATGAACTGTATCATGCCACCACAGATTCTCTAAACAATAATCAAAAAAACTTGCAAGTTGCGTTTTTAAATGCAGAGTTTGATTTAGGTCAGAAAGAAGCCGAAATCCATACGCTTCAACAAAAGTCAGTGTTAGATGAAAAGGAAAAATCGAATATTCGCATAGTTCGGAATTCAGTTATTGTTGGTATTATCTTAACCCTTTTGCTTGTGGTTATCAGTTACAGGAAATCCATCGAGAGAAAAAAATTACTAGAAGAGATTGCGCAAAAAAATTCAGAGATTACTGATTCTATCAATTATGCCAAACATATTCAGAAATCCTTTTTGCCTTCGGAAGAAAAAGTGAAAAGTTCCTTTCTTTCTTCATTTATCTTATATCAACCTAAGGATATAGTTGCCGGCGATTTTTATTGGCTGGAGGAGAATGAAAATAATATTTGGTTTGCCTTGGCTGATTGTACCGGACACGGAGTTCCGGGAGCTTTGGTTTCTGTGGTATGTTGCAATGCCTTAAACAGAGCAATTGGGGAATTTGGTTTGGAAAAACCCGGAGAAATATTAGATCAGGCCAGGAAAATTGTAGTGAAAAGATTTTCTTCAAACAATAATGCGGTAAAAGATGGAATGGATATTACTTTAATACGTATAGAAAAAAAATATCGGAATGCTGAGGTTAAAAAAATTCAATATGCGGGCGCCAATAATTCATT
This sequence comes from Sphingobacteriaceae bacterium, assembly GCA_016715905.1. Classification (NCBI taxonomy): domain Bacteria; kingdom Pseudomonadati; phylum Bacteroidota; class Sphingobacteriia; order Sphingobacteriales; family Sphingobacteriaceae; species Sphingobacteriaceae bacterium. The sequence continues at coordinate 780,402 of JADJXI010000003.1, forward strand.
ATATCTATACACCAACGGAGAAATTCAGAAAATACCCGCCAATAAACAGCCCATTGGTTATGTAGAAAATCCCATTCCGTTTGGTACTAAAGAAATTAAAATAACTAAAAATGACACTTTGTATTTATTTACCGATGGTTACGCAGATCAGTTTGGTGGCCAAAATGGAAAAAAATTTAAATACAAACAATTGCTCAAATTGATTCAGGAAATTGCGGAGAAACCTTTAAACGAACAAAATGATATTTTATTAAAAACATTTAAAAATTGGCAGGGCTCTTTAGAACAAGTTGATGATATTTGTTTAGCCGGTGTAAAAATTTAATTTCATTTTTTTAATTTTCCATTTACCTTTTTTATAATTAAATTCGTAAGGATGAGATTTCCGGAAAATTCCGCACGTTTAGTTCTACTCTATCTTTTCTTTATAGTTAGAGTTTTATTTACACTTAACACTTTGCAGGCTCAAAATTCTAAAATTGATTCGCTATACACTTTGTTGAAGAGCGCCAAGTCAGATTCTTCAAAAGTGGATCTTCATTTTAATATTGCTCGGCAATTTTTACCTCACGATACTGTTGCAGCTACTCGTGAATTAAAAAAAGGAAATTATTTATTAAAGCGAATAAATAATATCGATTTTGTTTTGAATAGATTGGAGTGGTTGGGAAGGATTTATTTTTCGGCCAAAATGAATCATCTCGCCTTTGCAAATTATCAGGAGGCAATTACCTTGGCAAAAAAAAACAATCAACAATCTTGGCAATCCAAATATTATTACAGAATTGCTTATGGATTGCAGGAAGAAGGATTTACCAAACAAGCTTTACCCTGGTTTGATACAGCAATTGTTTTAGCCGGAAACGATAATGATAATAACTTGGCTAAATTATTGATGGATAGAGGAAGAACGCATTATGAAAATGGCGATTATAAAAGTGCGATTGAAGATTATATGAAATCGCAAAAACTATTTGAGAAAAGAAAACAAGAAGGACGAAATTACGGTTACCTTATGCATTATATTGGCTCTGTTTTTAAGCGTCAGAATCAATTCGATAAAGCTCAGGAGTATTATGAAAAAGAATTGGAATATGCGCGCGAAATTAAAGACCGGAGTCTGGAAGCTGATGCTTTGTACCTGTGTGCACAGGCTTATGGCTTAAAAGGTGATGTGCATAAAGACATGGAGTTTGTACAAAAAGCTCTGGTGATTTTTGAAGAGGAAAAGAATCCGTATATGGTGAGTTTAATGTATGCCAATCTAGCCGATGGATATTCTACTTTAAAAAATTATAAAAAAGCAATTGAATGTTTAGAAACCTCTGTTCGAATGGATAAGGAATTGGGACAAAAATTTGGATTTGGCGACACCTATGCTTCATTGGGTGATATGTATTCTCAATTGGGTCAGCATAATAAAGCCATATGGTATTTGAATATGGCCATGGATGAAACCATGAAAATGGAAAGAAAACAATTATTAAATAAAGCGAGTATACTTCATTCTATGGCCTATGCCTATTCAAACAAAGGAGATTATAAAACTGCTTTTTATAAGTTTATCGATTATAAAGAAGCAGAAGATAGTTTAAATAAAGAAAGTAATATTCAGTTTATGCACGAACTGGAAACGAAGTACGGTACAGAGAAAAAAGAAAAGGAAATTGCTTTATTAAGCATGGAAAAAAAGTTGCAGGAAGAAGAAATTGCTTCTAAAAATAAACAACAAAAAACCATTATACTCATTGCTGTTTTAGGCATTGCTGTTGCTCTGGTTTCAGCCTTTGCATTTATACAAAAACAAAAAACAGCAAAAATTTTAAGTAAACAGGTGAATGAAATTAATTACCAAAATGAAGTTATAAAGGAGAAAAATAAAGATATAACAGATAGTATACAATACGCCAAACGTTTACAAGAAGCTGTTTTTCCTCAATCTAATATGCTCAATAATTTTTTCGCTGAATCTTTTGTTCTATTTCAGCCGAAAGATATCGTAAGCGGAGATTTTTATTGGTTTGAACAGGCAGGTGATAAAACTATAGTTGCAGTTGGAGATTGTACCGGTCATGGAGTGCCCGGCGCTTTTATGTCTATACTCGGACATAATCTACTCAATCAAATTGTGATGGAGTATGATGTGAATAATCCTGCTGATATTTTACGTTTATTGGATAAACAAGTAAGTAATGCCTTAAATAAAAAAGGAAACCAACACGAATACAATGATGGCATGGACATAGCCATTTGTGCCATAGATAAAAAAAATAAGAAATTAGAATTTGCAGGTGCCAACAGACCATTAATTATTAAACGGGGAGAAGAGTTAATCGAATTAAAAGCAAATAAGTTTGCCATTGGCGGAATTCAGGATGATACCTGTAAATTATTTACACAGCATACCTTGGATCTTGAGTTAAATGATGTTTTATATTTATTTTCTGATGGGTATTATGATCAGTTTGGAGGTCCTAATGGTAAAAAATTCAAGTACCGTAAATTACTCGATCAATTAAAAACTATGAAATCAGTTTCATTAGTAGAACAAAAAATTACTCTGGAAAATGTTCTTGAAAGCTGGAAGGGAAGCTTGGAGCAGTTAGATGATATATGTGTGATAGGCGTGAAGGTGTAAAAGTTCAGTTTCTATCTTCCAACAATCCTCCAAAATCTGAATTCTAAAATCTACATTCTAAAATCTACATTCTACCTTCTGCCTTCTACATTCCTAAGGTCTATACTTACTTCTGCTTAAAATTTTCTGGGCGTCTTTTTCATTCATCAATTGCTCCAGAGTGGCTTCCTTATTATTTTTCATATAACTTCTTACAATTTGCAATCCCACCCACATGGCAATGCGCGGCGGACATTCTTTGCTGATTGCGCCGGTAAAAGGCCCATCGCCGGTGAGTTCCTGAATAGTTTTTATGTTAGTTTCGTACAATCTGTTTTTTTCGGCAAAGTAACTCCATAAATTTTTCTCGTATTTTTTACAATATTGCATTTGTGCATCGGTATAATTTAGCATAACTGAATCTTGAATGTTAGGCATTAATGCATTTAATGCGTAATATATTCTTCCATAAAAAATAGTATGATAGGCCAGGGTATTGGTGGGCTCTGCATTGTCAAATTCAGTAATGAGCCAACCTCTCAATAAATCCGGCAACAAATAATTTTTATTCATAAATCGGGTTCGGTAAGCGGGTAATTGCAACATTTGGTAATAAACACAAGTGTCGCCCAAATACATATCTAAAGCAGTTACTAAAGTGCTGTCGGTATAAGCAAATGCGTAATTCCAGCCACTGATGCAGGTAACACATTTGTTAGGTACATTTCTTTTCGGAAAATGATATTTAAAGCGTTTCACGCAGTCGTTTAATTCCGGTTCAAACGCTCTAAAAAAATCATCGGTAAAAACTTGTTGTGTTTGTTTATACGAACCGCTTATATCTTTATCTTTTAAAAAGGATTGAAGTGCCTCGGCATACAAACTGTCTTTGGTTCCATTCACCTTCAGTAAATTCATAATGTAATGTTCAAAAAACAATCCGTATTCATTTAATAGTTTATCTGATTCACCTTTAAGATTATCGGTTTGAATATTATTTAAGTTTCTTTCAAGACGATGTACACTTACGGGGTTAATTTTAACATTTGAAATATCTATATCTAATGGATTGGGGGTACATGAAGTTAATATCATGAGTACAATTAAACTCCCTAAAAATCTTGCGGACATACGGTTAATTTTTATATTTGTAAAAGTAACTTTAAATAAAGTGATGATGAAAAAGTATTTATACACTGTATTAACAGTCTTGTTTGTTTCAACCCTTGTTAACGCTCAAGAGGAAGGAAAAGAAAAGAAAGATTTTGATAAAAAATTTCGATTCGGACTACGTGTAGCTGCTCAACCTTGTTGGTTTACCAGTAATGAAAACAATAACAAGCCTTATGGCGCTATGTTCGGAACCGGATTTGGTTTAAATATGGAATTTCGTTTTTCTGATATAGTTGCTCTTTCAACGGGTATCGGTGCAGATTTTGAAGGAGGGAAATTAACCTATCGTCAAGAATCTTCTGATAATTACGCGGTAAGTTATTGGATGGATAATACCAAAAACATGGTTGCTGTTGAAGGAAAAGTAAATCCGCAGGATATAAGCAATACAACCAATACTCGTTTTTATGTAAAGGAAAGATTAGTAAAAACCACACACATTACACTACCTGCACTTTTAAAAATGTCAACCAATGAATATTCCGGCTTCAAGTATTTTGGTATGTTCGGAGCTGAAATAGGGATAAGAATAAAATCTGTGGCAGATGATAAATATACAACCTCTTACACTTTCGATAATTTAGGCTTGGTTACGAATGGAGCGGCCGGTGACAAAAACACGCCCGATAGTAAGAATTTAAACATAAGTAAAGATGCTTCTTTGGTTCCCATGCGCATTGGATTTAATGCAGGCATGGGATTTGAATATCGCCTTGGCGGTTCAACATCCTTCTTTATGAGTGTAAATTATTTCAGAAGTTTTACCAATTTAATGCGTAGCGATTCCAAGTTCTTAGTTTCAGATGTGATTACTGAGCCAAACGGAAATCAATCCTATAAAATGATTGAACAAAACCTGATTCAGAATGCCATTCGCATTAATTTGGGTATTTTGTTTTAAATTCATATTCATTCTTTATAAAACTAGCCGTTTCTAAGAAATGGCTTTTTTTTGCCTATTTTTTCACGATTTTGGCAAAAAACGCTTAAAAATGATTGATTTTTGTTCAAAAACAAGCATTTTTAGAGAATCAAGTAATTAAAATACTCTTATTTTTGCCCCACTAACTAAAACACACACGTAATGAAACTTAACGAGATTCAGGACTTAATAAAGTTCGTTTCAAAAAGTGGCGTAAGCGAGGTTGAACTTGAAACCAAGGAAATCAAAATCGTAATTCGCACACCAAAAGGTAACCAGCCTGTTATTATGCAGGCACCGCAAGTGTTAACCCAAGCTGTACAAACACCGGTAGCTCAAATTCAACAACCGGTTCAACAAAATCCGGTTCAAAATGCAACACCAGAAGTTAAACAGCCGGTTGCTAGCAACGACGATTCAAAATATGTTACCATTAAATCACCAATGATCGGTACTTTCTATCGCTCTGCGGGTCCAGATAAACCGCCGTTTATAAATGTTGGTGACGAAGTAAATACCGGCGCTACCGTTTGTATTATAGAAGCGATGAAACTTTTCAATGAAATTGAAAGTGAAATCAAAGGTAAAATTGTGAAGGTATTGGTTAATGATGCAACTCCTGTGGAGTATGATCAGCCTCTCTTCTTAGTTGATCCATCTTAATTAGAGAATGTGTTAATTAACCAACTTGAAATAACGTTGGTTAAACATTTTACATTCACCATATAAAATTAGAAAACGTGTTTAAAAAAATATTAATAGCCAACAGAGGTGAGATTGCGCTTAGAGTTATTCGTACTTGCCGGGAAATGGGTATAAAAACAGTTGCCGTTTATTCAACTGCCGATAGAGAAAGTTTACATGTGAAATTTGCTGATGAAGCGGTTTGCATTGGTCCGCCTCCGAGTAAAGAAAGTTATTTAAATATGGCTAATATTATAGCCGCAGCTGAAATAACAAATGCTGATGCCATTCATCCGGGATATGGATTTTTAAGTGAAAATGCCAAGTTTTCGGAAATCTGTCGTCAAAACAAAATAAAATTTATTGGTGCCAGTCCCGAAATGATTAACCAAATGGGAGATAAGAGTAATGCCAAAGCTACCATGTTAAAAAACGGCGTGCCTTGTGTTCCGGGATCTGATGGTTTATTGGAAAGTGCAGAGGAGGGGATGAAGTTGGCCAAAAAAATTAAATATCCGGTAATTATTAAAGCTACAGCCGGTGGTGGTGGAAAAGGAATGCGCATTATTTGGAAAGAAGAAGAATTTCAGGCCGCGTGGGATAGCGCTACACATGAAGCAAGCGCCGCTTTTGGAAACGGAGCCATGTATTTGGAAAAATATATTGAAGAACCCCGCCATATAGAAATACAGATTGTTGGAGACTCGCATGGTAAGGCTTGCCATTTAAGTGAGCGTGATTGCAGTATACAACGCCGTCATCAAAAATTAGTAGAAGAAACTCCATCTCCGTTTATGACTCCTGAATTGAGAGAAGCCATGGGCGATGCCGCAGTAAAAGCTGCATTAGCTATTAATTATGAAGGAGTAGGTACCGTGGAGTTTTTGGTGGACAAACACCGGAATTTTTATTTCATGGAAATGAATACCCGTATTCAGGTAGAGCATCCCATAACAGAAGAAGTAATTAACTACGATTTAATTCGCGAGCAAATATTAGTGGCAGCCGGTGTTCCTATTTCCGGTAAAAATTATTATCCGCAATTACATGCCATTGAATGTCGTATTAATGCAGAAGATCCTTTTAAAAACTTTGTTCCTTCGCCGGGAAAGATTACCACCCTGCACACACCGGGTGGACATGGAATACGTGTAGATTCACACGTGTATAGTGGTTATACCATTCCTCCAAACTACGATAGTATGATAGGTAAATTAATTACAGTTGCTCAATCCAGAGAAGAAGCCATAGCCAAAATGCACCGGGCTTTGAGTGAATATGTAATTGAAGGTGTAAAAACTACAATCCCTTTTCATTTAAAATTAATGAAGAATGAAGATTTCATTAAAGGAGTTTACACCACCAAGTTTTTGGAAACTTGGGATTTTAAAAGCTAAATAAAAAGAAAGATTATGAAGAGCAGTAATAAAATATTATTTTTTGTTGCTGCTTTTTTATTTTTATCAAGCGGTTATTTTTTTTCGCAGAACAACGGTTTGCAAATTGTTACGCAGCACATGATGGCCCAGGAAAGAGCCTGGAATGAGGGAAACATTGATGGTTTTATGAAACATTACTGGAAAAGCGACAGTTTAAAATTTATTGGCAAATCGGGCATCACTTATGGTTGGCAAAAAACACTCGATAATTATAAAAAAAATTACCCCAATAAAGCAAAAATGGGAAAGCTTGTTTTTCAAATTTTAAGTTTAGAGCAATTGTCCGATAATTCGGTGTACATCATCGGCTCCTGGAATTTAGAACGAGAAGAACCTGCAGGCGGACATTTTACCTTACTTTGGAAAAAGATTCAGGGCGAATGGGTGATTGTTTGTGATCATACCAGTTGAGGTATTGAATTGGACGGATTAATATAAGGTAGGAGCGAAGTTTTATTCTATTTGAAAGATAATCGTAATTTCTTAATACAGCTTATCCCCCCAGCTCTTTCATTATTTCTTGGTCCAAGTCATTCACAAATTCCTTTAACTTTTCTTCCTCTTCCGGATTATTATGTAATGGACGATGCGCTTTGGCTTTATTTAATTGTTCAATTTTATGATTCAACTTGATGGATTTTTCTGAGAAAAAGGTTTCTGCAAATTTCTCCCAAACATAATTTACAGCCATTTGATTAGGGTGTGCTAAGTCTTCTTTGAAAAAACGATAATCGCGTAAATCATCACTCACCAATTCATAGGCGGGAAAATAATGACAGTCCTTATTCAACTTACAAATATTTTGAGCAGCGAGCAAGAGCGTGGATTTGCTTAAGGCATTATTTTCTAATCCGTCTTTAAGATATTTTACGGGAGAAACCGTAAAAATAAACTGAATAAGCGGATTTATTTTTTTGATTTCAGTTAAAAGGCCCGTGTATTGTTTTACTATGTTTTCAACTGAGCAAAGTTCTTTCGTAAAAAGGGCTCCGCTTTGTTTATGGCAGTTGGCCACTACTCCGTTCAATTCTTTATGTTTATAATAGAAGGCACTGCCAAAGGTGATAATTAAAACTTTAGCTGTTTTTAAAAATTGCAAAGCCGTAGTCTGCGTATTTTTTATCTTTTGCATGAGTTCTTCTTTAGAAGAAGCTTTTACTGAAGAGTGATGTGCAAAACTGTAAAATTCATCACCACGTTTCAATAAATATTTTTCTTCAAAAGCAGGACTTAAAATTTCGGATAAACTATTTTCAATGCTCCGTGGATTAAAAAGTATACCATTTGGATTTTGCAAAACCGGAAAGCGATGTTCGTTTAATATATTTCCTATTTCTACTGCAAAGCAAGAGCCAATTAAAAAAATACCGGATTGGTGATCCAATTGATATGGGGCTTTAATGGGGGTATGATTGAGGTGTAATTTCAAGATTGCAGTTCTTTGAATTTGTTATCGAGAAAAGCTTTGGCCTCATCATAAGTGTTTTGAATTAAGCCGTCTAATACCGCATCTTTTAAAGCGTTTTTTAAAACACCCACGATTCTTCCGGCTTCTAAATTATATAGTTTCATAATTTCTTCTCCTTTTATAATGGGTTGCCAGTTTCTGATTCTATCTTTTTCCTCCAATTCAACCAATTTATTTTTTACGATTTCAAAGTTCTGCATGTAACGTTTTACCTTATTCGGGTTTTTGGTTGTGATATCGCTTTCGCAAAGTATCATTAAATCATCTACATCATCTCCGGCTTCAAATAATAAACGGCGAACCGCGCTGTCGGTAACTTCAGTCTTGGCTAAAACAATTGGACGTAAATGCAATTGCACCAATTTTTGTACGTACTTCATTTTTTCATTGAGCGGAAGTTTTAAGGAAGTAAAAATTTTAGGCACCATCCTTGCGCCTTTATCTTCATGACCGTGAAAAGTAAATCCGTGTCCGGGTTCAAAGCGTTTGGTAGCCGGCTTAGCAATATCGTGCAATACTGCGGCCCATCTCAGCCATAAGGAATCTGTTTTTTTAGATATATTATCTACAACCTCCAGGGTATGATAAAAATTATCTTTGTGTGCCAGGCCATTTACCGATTCCACGCCGTGCAGCTTAACGAATTCCGGAAATATTATTTGCAACAATCCGCTTTCAAAAAGTAAATTAAAACCTATGGATGGTTTGGAAGAAAGAATTATTTTATTGAGTTCATCGCTTATTCTTTCTTTAGATACAATTTTTATCCTTTCTTTATTCTTAGCAATAGAAGAAAACGAATTCTCTTCAATTTTAAAATTTAACTGTGAAGCAAATCGAATGGCACGCATCATGCGGAGTGGATCATCGCTGTAGGTTATTTCGGGATTCAGCGGAGTTCTTAAAATTCCATTCTTTAAATCTTCAATTCCGCCAAATGGATCGAGTAGCTGGCCGAAGTTTTTTTCTGAAACGCCAATGGCTAAAGCATTGATGGTAAAATCTCTTCTGTTTTGATCTTCTTCCAGTGTGCCATTTTCAACTATAGGTTTTCTGGAATTTCTATTATAGCTTTCTTTACGTGCGCCTACAAATTCAATTTCAAGTTCTTGAAATTTAATTTGTGCCGTGCCAAAGTTTTTAAAAGTGCTTAATTGTGCGTCACTGCCTAATTTCTCACATACCTTTTCAGCCAATTCAATGCCTTTTCCAATGGTAACTATATCAATATCTTTGCTATTGCGTTGTAGAATATAATCGCGCACAAAACCTCCAATAGCGTAGGAGTCTTGCTTCAATTCATCGCTGCAAGATTTTATTATTTTAAATATGTCTTGATTTAAAAAATCGTACATAGGGTAAATTTACGATTTTACGGGGTATAATTATCGTATTGGCTACTTAGATTATTTACCGGATCTTCTTTTCTTTTCTTTAATGATCAAGCTTAATTCCCTTCCGGTTTGTCCTTTAACACTGGTATTTTCCTGAGCGCGACGAATGAGGTAGGGCAAAACTTCTTTTACAGGACCATAAGGAACATATTTAGAAACATTGTATCCGCTTAAGGAAAGATTAAAGCTAATGTGATCACTCATGCCTAAAAGTTGAGAAAAATATATTCTTTTATTATTAGGGCTGATTTTATATTGTTTCATTAATTCTACTAAATATAAACTGCTTTTTTCATTGTGCGTTCCGGCACAAAGACCCATCATATTTATATTTTCTACACAAACTTTTAAGGCTTCATCATAATCTTTATCACTGTTTTCTTTGCTTTTCTGAATGGGAGATGGATAATTCATTTCAATGGCACGGGCACGTTCTTTTTCCATATAAGCTCCACGTACCAGTTTGGCCCCAACTTGGTATCCTTTATTTTTTGCAGTTTCAATTGTTTTTTTGAGATAATTCAGTCGATCGTGTCTGTATAATTGAAATGTATTATACACAATAGGTTCATGCGTATTGAATTTTTCCATGTTTTCATTGGCCAATTCATCAATGGCCGGTTGAATCCAACTTTCTTCTGCATCAATAAACAAGGCTTGTTTATTTTTAAATGCAGCTTCACATATTTTTTGTACTCTTTCTTTTACTTTCTGCCACTCTTTATTTTCAGCTTCATTGAGTTGTTTGTTTGCGCTCACTTGTACCAATAAATCAAATCGCGCTAAACCGGTAACTTTAAAAACGCAAAAGGGAATATTTTGATCGCCCTTGGCTTTTTGAATAGTGGCTAATGTTTCCTCCAAACATTGATCAAAATCTTGTTCACTTTCTTTGCCTTCTACGCTGTAATCTAGAATAGTACCAATGTTGTATTTAGCTAAATGCGCAATCGTATTAGCGCAATCGTGAATATTTTCTCCACCAACAAATTGTTTAAAGATTGTATTTTTAATTAATCCTTTAAATCCAAGATTAAGTGCGGAAGGAGCAAAGGTTGCGCCAAATTTCACCATAAATGGGTTGCCAATGAGTTTGAATAAAAAGTAAGAGCGATTTAATTCACTGTTTGACTTTGATTTGAAAGCGTTTTCTGTATTATCGAATGAAATCATGGTGTTTAGTATTAGTATCCGAATATTTCTGTTAAAGATAAAAATTTGACCGGGCCATATTGTTCAAGAATTTTAATGTCCATTTTTTCTTTTTTACCCAAAATCAATAATGAATTGGGTTTATTTTTAATATTTTCACCGTGAAATTTATCAACGTCGGTCAAAGAGTAATTTTTTACTTTCTCAAATATTTCTTTTCGGATGTCGGTTGTGTGGCCTAAATCTACTGCTGTTAAGTAATTAAATATTTTTTCACTTTTAGTTATTCTTCTTGTTCTAATGTCCTGAAGTAACATTTCTTTTGATGCTAAAAAGCTGTTATTGGATTTTGGCATTTCATTTAATAGACTTTGCATTCCTTGTATTGCTTCATTTAATTTATCGGCTTGCGAGCCAATATAGGACATGTTAAATGTTTTTTTATATTTTTTATTTGGTAAATTAAAATTTGAATAACAGGAATAAGCTAATGCTTTAGATTCTCTTAAGTCCTGAAAAACTACTCCGTTCATCCCGCCGCCAAAATAAGCGTTATATAAAAAAGTAATCGGAACATTATCTGTTATGTAATTTCCGCCATTGGATATCATAAGAATTTCTACCTGTTTCATGTCGAAATCTACAGCGTAAACCTGTTTGAGCTGATGTAAAATTTCAAATTGTTTAGGAAGAGGAGGCTCCATTAATTTTTCGGGAGTTCTGTGATTTTCTTTCAAGTATTGGGTAATGCTTTTTAAATCGATAGGTCCATAATAAAGCACCTGATGTGGATAAGAAAGGAGCTTTCTTATCTTATTCTGGATCTGTTCAACATTTAGTTTATTCAATTCATCATTAGAGATTACATGTGTGAAGGGATTGAGCGGGCCATACAATGCATATTTGAGTAAAGCTTCGTTTAGTATAAGTCCTTTATTTTGTTTTGCATCGTTTCTGGTTTTTAGAATATTTCCTTTGAGATCAGTAAGCGCTTCCTGTTCTACAACTCCTTCTGATAATATATTTTCTAATAGATTAACAGATTTCTCGAAACTTTCGTTAAGGCCGGTAAGCCTTATCCAAGTATTCTCATTGTCACAGTACACATCCAAATTGCAACCTAATTTGTAAAATTCCTGTTGAATTTTTTCAGCATTCATGTCCTTAAGAGCGCACAGCGGAATGTACTCCACGGCAATAGGCAATTCAACGTCGTTGTTATTACCCATATTGAATTTAAAATACAATTGAAATAATTTATTCTCATCGTTTTTGGTATAAATAAGTGGAATATTAGCTTTCAGTGTATCTTGCAAAATGTCTTTTTTGTAATCGATAAAAACCGGATTTATTTCCGGTGGAGTTGAGTTCATGATTTTTTGTACAAAGGGAGAAGCGTCATCACGATTAACTTCTACGGGAGTAATTTCGGGTTTATCTACTTTTTGAACGGTGGTATCTTCTCCAACGTGTTTATAAACGATTACATAATTATTTTTCGAAAAATTTTTGTTTGTGAATTCAACAATATCTTTTTTTGTTATTTTCGAAAGTCTTTCAATTCTGTTAACGTTATCACTCCATTTAATATCGGAAACAAAGGCATTAAGCATTTCTTCGGCTCGTGGGCCATTGTTTTCTAGTGATTTTGTTTTTTGAAGTTTGATATCGGTGAGTACAGCATCCATCATCCAATCCGGAAATTCACCTTTTTTAATTAACTCCAATTGCTCAAGTATTAACTGTTCTAATTCTTTCAGACTTTGACCCTCTATGGGTTGTCCCCCTATGCTGAAAAGTGAATAGTCTTTCAAGGGCCAAAGGATTGCATTACATCCTAAAGCTTTTTGGCTTTGGTTTAGATTTAAGTCTATTAATCCGGCAGTACCATTGTAAAGTATACCTGTGAGGAGGGTCAGTATTTCTTCTTCTTGACTTCCTTTACCGTTAAATCTCCAGGCCAGATTTACATTGCTGGGATCGGGTCCGTAAATATTTATTTCTCTTTTTTCGTTAATCGGATCTTCGGGGGTGAAAGTAAAAGAATCTACCGGTTTAGGTTTTAAGCCACCAAAATGTTTATTTATTTGTTTAATTACCTGATCGGGATCAAAATCTCCGCTCATTACAATAGCCATATTGTTAGGCACATAATATTTATTAAAGAAATTATGAATTTCAACCATGGAAGGATTTTTCAAATGATCAATTGTTCCTATTGTTGTTTGAGTGCCGTAAGTATGTTTTTTCCACAGTGCCGCCATGGCCGCTTCATAAACTTTATTCTGATCATCGTCCATTCCTCTGTTTTTTTCTTCGTATACGGCTTCTAATTCGGTATGAAATAATCTTAGAACTAGTTTTCTAAATCTTTCCGATTCAATTTTGAGAAAATTTTCGACTTGATTTGAAGGTATTTCATTGATGTAAACGGTTTCATCAAATGAGGTAGAGGCATTTGTTCCGTCGGCACCAATAGCGGCCAACATTTTGTCGTATTCATTTGCTATCGCATACTTTGCAGCAATACCACTTACGCTGTCGATTTGCCTGTACAGTTGTTTACGCTTTAACTGATCTTTTTCCTGGCCGTATATTTGATATAATTTCTCAATTTTTTGCAGTTCAATACTTTCTTTTGCCCAATCTTTTGTTCCGTATTTATCGGTGCCTTTAAAAACCATGTGCTCGAGGTAATGTGCAAGTCCGGTAGCTTGTGCCGGATCGTTTTTACTTCCGGCTTTTATACCAATTAAGGTTTGAATACGCGGTGCATTTTTATAAACTGAGAGGTAAACTTTTAATCCGTTAGGTAAAGTATAGATTCGGGCCTTTAAAGGATCGTTAGGAACGTATTCATAATCTAACTGTGAAGCTTTTACATCTTTAACCGGAATTTTATTTCCCGCAGGTTTATTTTGTGCGTTGCCGTTAAGTCCAACCAAAAGGATGAGCAACAGCTGTAATTTATACCAATTCATTTAATAATCGATTTCTAAGTCTAAACGTTTTTTTAATTCCTGTAAGTTTGGATTTTTTTCACACATGTGTTTAAATACATCAGAAGGTTTGTAGGCTTTGATTTGTGTTTCGTTTTTTGAAAGTAAAATGTCTAAACTGATGGAATTGTCTTTTATTAATTTTCTTATTTCATCCAAAAAATCCTGTCTGATATTCTGTAATTTTTCTTTTTGAGTAGCATTTGTTAGGGTAAGTGTAATGGTGTTGTCATTAAAGGTAATAACGGAGGTTGTTAAAGTAACAAACAGTTGCATGGCGCCTTCTTGCTGTTTTTTGTTTGCATATTGAATTATGGCATCTTTAACTTGCTCTTCGGTTGTTTGTCCGTTTTTTTCAAAAATTATCGTCTCTTCTTTTTCGTCTGATTTTTGAAGTACAGTTTGTGTGCCGTTTTTTATTTCAGCTAGATTGAATCCGGTTTTTAATCTTAATTCCTGAAAGTTGGCGGAAGGTTTCTCGGCTACTTTAATATCGGGGACTGCATTTTTAATTGCTTTAGGCTGAATTGTTTTTTCTTTAACGGAGTTGGTTTGAAAAACAGGTTCTAATTCATCTTTTTTTTTTCCGCATCAGCTGATGCGGTAAGATAAGTGAGCTGTAATAATGCCATTTCTATGAGCAATCGTTGATTTCGGGCATTTTTAAAGTTTACATCAGCTTTGCTTATTATGGCTAATGATTTTAAGAGAAATGATGTATCTGCTAAAGCGGCTTGTTCGGCATAACGTTTTTTAAGACTATCACTCACTTCTAATAGGGTGAGTGTTTGTGGATCTTTACTCACTAATAAATTCCGAATATGTTCACCTAAGCCAATGATGAAATTATGAGCATCAAATCCTTTTTTTAGAATCTCATCAAATAACAGCATGATTTGGGACATGTTATTTTTCAAAAAGTTTTCGGTGATTTTAAAATAATAATCATAATCCAACACATGTAAATTCTCAACAACTTGTTTATAGGTTAAGTTGTTGCCGGTAAAGGCCACCATTTGATCGAAGATAGAGCAAGCGTCACGTAAACCACCGTCTGCTTTTTGTGCAATGATGTTTAAGGCATCAGCTTCATACTGTACTTCTTCGCTTTTAGCAAGAAATTCCAAATGCTTGGCTATATCGTCGGTTTTAATTCGGTTGAAATTAAAAATCTGACAACGAGAGAGTATGGTTGGAATTATTTTATGTTTTTCTGTTGTAGCTAAAATAAATTTTGCGTGAGGAGGAGGTTCTTCTAAAGTTTTGAGAAAAGCATTAAATGCAGTATTACTTAACATATGAACCTCATCAATGATATACACTTTATATTGACCCAATTGCGGTGCAAATCTAACCTGATCCACTAAGTGTCTGATGTCTTCCACTGAATTATTGCTAGCCGCATCTAATTCATAAATATTTAAAGATGCCCCGGTATTAAAACTTGAGCAGGATTCACAGGCGTCACAAGCCTCTCCATCAGGCCTAACTTGAAAACAATTAATTGTTTTTGCGAAAATTCGGGCGCAGGTTGTTTTTCCGACCCCTCTTGGCCCGCAGAAAAGATAAGCTTGTGCGAGTTGATTGTTGGTAATGGCATTCTTCAAGGTATTGGTTATGTGAGATTGCCCAACAACGGTGTTGAAATGTTGGGGTCTGTACTTACGGGCCGATACAATGAAGTTTTCCATTTATAAACTTAAAAGTACGGGAAAATGAGGGGTAAATGCGAATTTGAATGAACAAAAAAAGGTTAAATTTATTAACCTATGTTTATAAATAATAGCAATAAAACATACTTTTAAGCATTGAAATTAGGTTGGGTTATATTTATTTTTTTACTGCTGGCTGGTTTTTCTTATAGTCAAAATGCAATCAGGGGAATTATAGTAGAATCTGATAGCGGAAATGTGATGCCGTTTGTTTATTTAATCAATAAAAGTAACGGAAATGGTACGATGAGTGATAACGACGGGAAGTTTACCTTATTCACTAATATAAACGATACGATAATTTGCACCTTTGTGGGATTTGCAAAGAAAATAATTGCCGTAAAAGATTTAAAAACTAATGAAAATGGTGAAGTAAAGATTGTGATGTTACAATTACCCATTCAATTAGGACCGGTTATAGTGAATACTTTTAAGATAAGGTCGTATGAGCGTGATTATATGAGTAAGATAATTGATGAGAGCAGAATGCGCAGGCTTGATTATTTTCAAAGCCCGATTTCTGCCTTATATATGAGTTTTAGCAAGGAAGGAAAACAAATCAGGAAGCTGGCTAAAATTTTCGAAGGAGTATTAATTGAAGAGCAGGTACAAAAGAAATTAAGTCCTGAAATTTTAGCCAAGTTAACAGGAGATAATGAAATTGATTATGTAGCTTTTCGAAAGTATTGTGTAGCCGTAAGTGATGAATTTATTATTAATAATGATGGCGTTGAATTATATAGTAGAGTAATGGGTTGTTACAAAAGATATAAAGCGGAAGGAAGGAAATAAACTATTGCATCTTGAATTTACTTTTGTAAAATTCATAAAAACTTACGTTTAATAGTATTAGCAACAAACCATAAATGGTATCTTCTATAGGAATATTGAGTAATCTAACCGTTAGATTTTCTGAATCATTGTAAATTACCACCGGTTCATTTGAAAAGCTGCCGGTTAATATACCGTTACTGATAGTAAATGGAACTAAAATCAGTAAGTAGGTTATCCCAAAGAGTTTCAGGAATTTTACTTTTAAGAAGAGTAAAATAAATATAAGTAAGGCTGTGGCGATAAATGTTACCGAAGTATAAGCGCGGTTCAGATTAAAAACACCAATGGTAAATAACAAAACAGCGAGCAGGATAAATATATATTTAATATTAAGGTTATCTGCTTTATTTTTTAGTAATATTCCCAAACAATGATAAGTAAACAAACAGGCAAAGGGAATGCAAATAAAAAACAGATATTCTTCCAAGGGTAATCCAAATAGAAAATATCCGATTACAAATTTTGGATTAAATTCCCACACTTGAGCTTCTGTAAAAAGAACATCCCAAATTGAAAATAAAAGCGCCACAATTAGTAACGGGATAAGGATAAATTTAAATTGTTTGTTGAATTTTAGTTTTGGATGAAAGCTGAATAAAAAAGGAATTAAAATACAACCCATATTTACCAATAAGTAAGTGTATTTGGTTATCATTTTAAGATTTAGTTTTTAAAGCTTCTTTAAAATATTTCAGAGGTACTAATAGCATGCCAAAACATTCGCCATGTTCTTTGCCCAGCTTTTTGTGATGAATTTTATGTGCTTTACGAATTGCCCGGAAATAAAAGTTGTTTATTCGTGTGAAATAAGAAATACGTTGATGAATAATAATTTCATGCACGATAAAATAAGCCATTCCATAAAGTGTAATACCCCCTCCGATAAATATTAAAAATCTTAGTTCTGAAAAATAGGTGCCGATGGCAAAGAGGGTTATGGCGGGAATGGAGAAAATAAGAAAAAACAAATCGTTTTTTTCCAGTATTGCATCATGATCTTTATAGTGATGATCTTGGTGTAATGTCCATAAAAAACCGTGCATAACAAATTTATGGGTTAACCAGGTAACCCCTTCCATCATTAAAAAAACCGATATGAGTATAAGTAAATTCAACTTTTTAAATTTAATAAAATTTCTCTTTCTTCCGGTTTCAGTGGTATTTTGTTATCAATAAAGAATTTTGAAATTGTAGCTAGCGTATCTGTCACTTTTTTTTGATTTTTGATCAAAAAATCGGTTAAATAGCTTTGATCCACTTGCAGATTTGAATGATAATTCAAAAAATTAGGTGATTTAAATTGTACAGAATATCTGAAAAAACGAATCATTGCATTTGATGAATCTTTTGTAGTTGCAATTTTCATCCACTTTTTACCTTCATTAAAGTATTTAATTTTATCAACCGGATTAAACACATGATTGCACATTAAAAAACTGGAAGTGCTTCTATATGCAATTAATACAGGGGCCGAATTTTCATTGTAATTTTTACAGATATTAAACAATGTTAGGGCAGATTTTTCATTGGTGTATGATTCTTTATATAACTTCCACAATAAGCCGGTGTCGGCTTGAAGTAAGGTTGGAATCAAAAATAAAAGGGTTAAAATTATTTTCATAAAGTATTTAAACTAAATCTGCAATAGGAAGAGATTAGTAATTTTATTTTTTCCAAATTGGAAACACGAATTCTCTGTTTTAAAACATCAGCAGAGGCCAAATTTTTGATTTTTTTAAACAAGGCTAAATAATAAACATAGGCAACATATACCCCAAACCTCGATGATGCAGGTAATTTTTTTATTCCGGCAATTGCTTCTTTGAAATCTTCCTCAATTTCATGTTCAATTCTTTGTTTTACTAATTCATTGAATTCGTTCATTTTTAAGGAAGGAAAATAAACTCTTCCTAATTGTAAATAATCTGCTCTCATATCTCTCAAAAAGTTCACTTTTTGAAAAGCAGCTCCTAATCGCATAGCTGAAGGTTTCAACTGCTTATACATTTCCAAATTTCCTCCAGTAAAAACGTGTAAACACATTAATCCTACTACTTCAGCCGAGCCTAAAATATATTCATCATAACTTTGCGCACTATGACTATTTACCGATAAATCCGTTTCCATACTTCTTAAGAAACAATGGATAAGTTCATGGTCGATTTGGTAATCATTCACCACTTGTTGAAAGCTGTTTAAAATAGGATTTAAACTAATTTTTCTTTCTATGGTCAAAAATGTATCACGTTTAAATTCGTCAAATAATACTTTTTGATCATAACCATGGAATGAATCCACTATTTCATCGGCAAATCTTACAAATCCGTAAATATTATAAATGGCACTGTGTATATTTCGGTTTAGGCAGTAGATTCCCAATGAGAAACTGGTGCTATAGGTTTGCGTTGTTGTTTTGCTGGCTTTGTTTGAAACTTTATCAAATAAACTTTTCATATTTTTAGTTGGATTAATTATTAATTAGTTGTGCTGCGATTTTACCGGAAATTATGGCCGGCGGAATACCGGGGCCGGGTACAGTTAATTGTCCGGTATAAACCAAATTAGAAACATTTTTGTTTAGCATGCTCGGTTTTAAAACAGCCGTTTGTCGTAAAGTGTTGGCTAAACCATATGCATTTCCCTTGTAGGAATTATAATCATTTTTAAAATCTGTTATGCAATAAGATTTTTTGTATGCGATGTGCTCTTTAATTGGCGTGTTACAATACGATTCAATCCTTTTTATTATTAATTGATAGTACTTTTCTCTGATTTCGTGACTGTCATTGATGCCCGGTGCTAATGGCATTAAAATAAAAAGATTTTCACACCCTTCAGGCGCCACACTGTCATCAGTTTTGCTCGGACAACAAACATAAAACAAGGGGTCGCTTGGCCAGGAAGGTTTATCGTAAATTTCAAAAGCATGTGTTTCAAAATTTTTATCAAAAAATAAATTATGATGAATTAATTTTGGAAGTTTTTTAGAAACACCTAAATAAAATATGAGTGAAGAAGGGGCGAGCACTCGGCTATCCCAGTATTTTTCATTGTAGTTTCTGTATTTTTCCTCCATCAAAGATTCTGTGTGATGATAATCTGAACTGGCAATCAATTTGTTTACTGCTATAGTTTTGTCAGTTGTATGTAATTGAGCAACTTTATTGTTGACAATTTCAATTTTATTGATGTTGGTATTGGTTTCGAATTGAACGCCTAGCTCTTCGGCTAACTTTTGCATCCCTGCTATTATTTTATGCATCCCTCCCATGGGATAATATGTGCCTTGTGTTAATTCTGCATGATTCATTAAACTATAAAGGGCAGGAGTTTGTTGCGGTTTGGCTCCAAGAAACAGAACCGGAAATTCCATAAGACTAATTAATCGAGGATCTTTGAAATAACTTCGAACATACTTATCAAAGGATTTGAAAATATTCGATTTGATAACTCCACTAATAACATCCAATTTTAAAAATTCAGTCCAGGATAGGCAGGGATTAAATACTAATTTGTTCATGCCAATTTCATACTTGTACTTGGCTTCCTTTAAAAATTTATCTAATTGGTCCGCACTGCCTTTTTCAATACTTTCAAAAATTGCTTTGAGGTCGTTTAAATTAGAGGGAATTTTAAGGGTATCACTATCTGAGTAAATGATTTGAAATCCCGGGTCTAATTTTACGAGTGTATAATAATCAGATACGTTCTTTCCAAAATCATTAAAGAAATTCTCAAATATATCAGGCATCCAATACCAACTTGGACCCATATCAAAAGTGTAACCTTTCTCGGTGAATACTCTTGCACGTCCGCCGGTTTGCTCATTTTTTTCAAGCACGGTTACCTTATTTTTTTGGAGCGAAGAATAACAAGCAGCCGATAAGCCTGAAAAGCCCGAACCAAGAATATGGATATCTATTTTGTTTAACATTTAAGCAAATATATTAAACAAAATTAGATATTACTTAATCCGATAAAAAATTTAACAATTCTTTAGGGTCGTTCATTAATACTGTCCGTTGATTAGTAGTAAGTTGAGCTAGTTCAGGTAAAGCAGTGGCAAAAAACAAGGTAATATTCGGTTGTGTTTTCAAGAGATTTTCAATTTCGCCATAAACTTCTTGCTTATTATTCACCACAAAAAAGGTAAAGATGTATTTCGCATCAGTAGCGGAAATTATTTTGCTTAAATTTTCAACAGGCACATTTTGTCCAAGGTTTATAACTTCTGCGCCGTTTATTCTTAGTAGGTATTCCGTGAAGAGTAATCCTATTTCATGCCATTCATTAGGTGGTAAGAATAGAATGAATTTCATTTTAGAACGTGTAGGGATTTCAATACCATCTATTGCAGAAAATAATTTTCTACGCAAAAGTGTAGTTGCAAAATGCTCTTGTGCAGGAGTAAGATCGTCTATACTCCACATGATGCCAATTCGCTTTAAAAAAGGATAAATAATTTGTAGCATGGTATCCTTCATGCCTAGTCTGTTTAAAGCGGAGGAATAGGTTTTTTCAAAGGCCACTTCATCATATTGTAATGTGGAATTAACTAGTGCATTAACAGCTAAAGTTTCATAGGCATTTAAATTATCGGATTCTGATAACAAAGTGATAATTGAGTCCTGCTCTTTCAGATTCATATCGGCGATTTTAGAAATTTTATAGCCATACTGTATAAGTGTTGAGATGTTTAATAGTTTTCGGGCCTGATCATTATTATAATATCGGATATTGGTTTTTGTTCGGAAAGGTTCTATAATCTTATATCTTTTTTCCCAAATACGAATGGTGTGGGCCTTAATACCGGTTAATTGTTCAAGATCGGTGATTTGATAGGTTTGCATTTGTTTATTTATATGGATTATTTATTAAACAAAATTATTAAATAAAATGAATGTATTACCTTTATTTTGAGAAATTAGCAACAAGGTTATGAATAGCAATTGCATACATTTATTTAAGTACTATAAACTTTTAGGTGAAAAAACCTTTTCGCAATTAAATGATGAACAGTTATTTGCAGCTCCTAATTCAACTTGTAATAGTATTTCCATTCTTGTTCAACACCTGTGGGGGAATATGATGAGCAGGTGGACAGATTTTTTGAATAGCGACGGCGAAAAAGAATGGCGAAATCGAGACGAAGAATTTGAAAGCATATTGCAATCAAGAGATGAAATGCTTGTTAAATGGAATGAAGGGTGGGCTTGTTTATTTAAAGCATTGGGATCGCTTCAGGAAGCAGATTATCAAAAAATAATTTACATAAGAAAGCAGGGACATACTGTTACAGACGCTATTCATAGACAACTGGCTCATTATGCATATCACGTAGGTCAAATAGTTTATGCAGGTAAGTTAATAAAAGAAGGTCATTGGGAATCTTTATCAATTCCAAAAAATGAATCAGATGCGTATAATCGTCAAAAATTTTCTCAACAAAAGGAAACAATTCATTTTACCAATGAGTATTTAAATAAAGGGATGAAAGAATAAATGATTAATTACAATAATTATTTTCTTGAAACCAATTTAAACATTGACGAATCCCATTTTCAATAGGAGTTTGCGTCATCTTTAATTCGTTTCTTGCTTTCGAAACATTATAATACTGAGAAACATTGGAGAGTCTGGCTATTCCATAACTTAATTTTGGCGGACGTCGAATTAATCTGGCTGTTGCTGAATTAAGAAATCCAACGGATAGTATTAAACCATATGGAATTTTTTTAAGCTTAAATGGTTTATTCATTAAAAGGCAAGCTTTCTGGAAAAATTCTTTGTATGTTAAATTTTCATTACCTGCAATATAACATTCACCAAGTCTCCCAAATTTTAAAGCATTTACTGCTGCTGAGGCCACGTCAACTGTACAAACAAAGTTTTTTCCTCCATTCGTATATCCGGGTAATTGATTTTTATAAAGCGTAAGTAACATTTTACCGGATGAGGGTCCGGAGTCAAATGCCCCAATCATAAACGTTGGATTGATTACGATAACCGGAAAATTATTTTCTTTATATTCTTCTATTAAGTATTGCTGCGCTAAATATTTGCTATCCAGATAATCCATTCCGTATTTCCATCCACTAAATGGTTCTAATTCATCTCCAGGTTTGTCTATTAGACCGGAATTGAATGAACTTGCTGAGCCTATATGTGCTAGTCTTTTAATGTTATGTTTTTTGCAGGCCTTTACTATATTTTTAGTACCGTCAATATTAACCTTATTAATAATTTCTTTTCTTCTAGGCCACAAATCAGTAATTGCTGCAATATGTATAACGTAATCACAACCTTCCATTTCCCTACTTAATTCTTCAAAATTTAATACATTACCGTACACAAATTCCAAATCCAAGTCTTTCAATAAATTTTGTCGATTGTCTTTTAAGCAAAAAGCCTTCACTAAATATTTCTGATTCAATAATTCTCGGCAAATATGATTACCTAACATGCCGTTGGCTCCAGTCACAAATACTTTTTCCGGATTCATTTACAAATCAAGTGGAGTGAATTAATTTTCTTCTTTGAATATATTTAATCTATTCAATAGAAATTATAGACAATGTTAAGAATTTATTTCATAATAGCAAGTGTGCTAGGTCAGGTTATGAATAACGGAAAAGATTAATTTTTAAAAAAATTGCCCTTGTGATACCATTCGCCTTGTTCAGGTTTGAATATATAGATATAATTTCCGGAAGGTAACCGTGAAACATCAAAAGGAGTAATTTCATTTATTACTTTTTGTTCAAGCAAAACTTTCCCATTAAGGTCAAGAATACGTAACTCTCCTGTTGTGTTTTCGGGTATTTTAAAGTATAAATTTTCCGAAACCGGATTTGGATAAACCATAACAGTTCCTATGCTGTTGTTTAATTCAGACAGGTTAACGGCACTCATAAAAACCGTAGTAGTAATTTGTGAAGTACAGCCAAAAGCATTTGATCCGGTTACTGTATACACGGTGGTGACCGTTGGATTCACAATAATATTTATATTATTGGCACCTCCAGGTTGCCAGGTATAACTTGAAGCTCCACTTGTTGAAAGGGAAATTACAGAACCCGGAAGAATACCAATTGGTTGGCTTACAGTTAAACTCGGATTCGGAAAAACGGAAAGATTATAAACATAGGTACTGGTTTGCGAACATGAAGGAATTGTACCTTGCAAAGTATAGGAGGTGGCCACACTAGGTGAAACACTGATTATAGTAGAATTGGGTGAAGGCGATAAATTTATTGTTGGTGACCAAGTGTAATCAACGGCACCAACAGCAGTAAATGAAACACTAGAGCCCACACAAAGCGCGCTATTTGATGCAATGGCACCAACAGTAAAGCCTGGAACAATAGAAAATGTAGCAGGTATTCTCGGACTTTGACAACCGGGTTTGCTGTATTTTAAAATTCCGTTAAACACTCGGGGCGTCGAAGTTACATTAAAATAATTTCCTCCTCGTCCTTCAAATAATTGTATGTCGTTGTTGGAAGCAAATAAATTACCTAATCCAACTCCATTGCTATAATTTACTCCTGCGCCTCCATTGCTGGTTACATATATACCGGCTGTTTGACCAGATCCAACCGGAATTGCAAATGTTCCGGGAATTGTAGTTAAAGTGCCACTTCCATTGGGAATGACAGTAGTAGATAAAGCTAAGGTCCAACCTGCAGGAGATAATTCATAACTCACAAAACTTCCATATCTGTACCAAATTTCCACAGTGGTAGTTACATTGCTATTAAAATGCATATCAATTCCATCTAAAGTCATTGTGTTTTGAGCGGTAACATCAAACATATTTCCCTGAGCACTGTTTCCTCCGGCAACCGTGGCGAATAAAGAACCCGGAATAGTAGAAGTAGCTTCTGCATAATAAGTAGTTGTGCTGTTTTCAGTTACTGCTAAATTACTACCGGTTCCGAGAACTAACGTAGAAACCGGAGAGGCATACCATTTGATAACCGAAGGACTATAAGCACTCGCCGTGAGTGTACCAAAAGAAGGAACGTTACAAGCCATTGCACCATTAGTACTGATGGTAGGATTCTGAATAGAAAGTGTAACTGAATAAGAGGAAGAACAGCCTGCCGTATTGGTTCCCACAACGGTATAACTAGTATTTACGGTTGGAGAAACGCTAATAGAGCTGCTGTTTGATCCGGTGTTCCAGGTGTAGGTGGTAGCTCCATTCGCTTGTAAAGTAGCATTGCTTCCAATACAAGCAACTGGCGATCCGGTTATATAAACATTAGGAGTTACTGTACGCGTGGTGGAAAAACTATCGTTATTTGGATTTCCATCGCCAATCAAATTAGTGAAACAGGAAAAAGTATAAATGCCGCCCCAACTTAAATTTGCAGCACCTACATTCAAATTTGTAGTAGATCCGGGTGCTAGGTTACCAATAAAATTTGCATTTAGTGTTTGATTTATTGGGCCGCTTATAATAACAACAACAGGAATATTAGAAAGTGAATTATTCCCGAAATTTTGAATTGTCACCACCACAGGAACCGAATTGGAATAACAACCGGTTAAACTGGGTGAAACCAATGTAACTACTCCAGGGTCGTTAGGAACAACAATATTAAAAGCATCAGCCGTATGAATACTTATTAAAAATATAGCTAAAAAAAGTAACCGCATTGCAATACGCAATTTAATTAAAATTATTTATAAAAATAAACCGGATTACGCTCATTAAACTTTCGGATAAATCGCGATACCTGTTCCTTCTGCTTTTTTCTTTTTAACAATTTAAATTCTTTATATAATTCAACGTCTCTGGAGATTAAATCCTCGGCAGTTGATTGACTGTATGGAACAATAACACCGTCGTTTATATTCATTAGAAAACTACGAATTTCGTTGGTTCTGGTTGAACCATACATGCCATATCCGGGAGTGTAATAGGCAGGACTAATCACTTCCACCGTAGCCGGCAAATAAGAAATTGATCCAAATAACGGAACTCTGTAAAACTCTCCCCGGTAATTGAGGTATAAGGCATTATTTTGACAGAAGCCCCAAATTTTTTCCGTTAAAACCTCTAATGGAATAGATTCTCCGTTAAATTGTATTTTTTCCATTCGCATCATTTTGGAGTAAAAATCAATGGCACTTTTGTCAAGTTTGGAAACCACTTTTTCCTTAGAAATCTCTTTTTGCCATCGAAAATCCTGATATGTTAAATAAATGCCTTCTTTTATGGCACAGTTCTCCGTACAAGCAACGCTGTCCGTTTGCCCGATAAGCAGATTTGAAACTGTGACAAATAGAAATAAGAATAAAAGTATTGTCCTCACTAATGCAAATTTCGCTTTTTTTTTTATACTTTAGGTTAAAATATAATGTTATGATTCGATTATTATTGGTGTTATTATTTCTTTCTTTGGTTTTATTTAATCCGGCTCAAAAGGAATTCAACAATAGTTTAAAAGCGAGAATTGCGAATCGGAGTTTAAATGGAGATTTTCCGGTAGTAGTAAAAGGTAATGTTGTCAAAATAAAAACACAGAGTAGGGAACTGGGATTTCAATTTCATTATAGCGTTGAGGATATAGCATCCATCACAATTAATCTGGATAACCTCAGCAAATTAATAGAGCAGAAAATTGTTAGCTATGCCGAATTTATAGAGCCCAATAAAAAAGTAATGAGCGATACGGCTAATGTACGCAATCGAGTAGGAGGTATAAAAACCGGACAAGCACCATTACCACAAGCCTATGACGGAACAGGAGTTATTTTTGGGATTATTGATACAGGAACAGATTGGCGACATGATGATTTTAGAAATACGCCCGGCGGAACAACTAGGATTAAATGGATTTGGGATCAGAAAGTTGTGGGTTCAGCTCCTCAGCCTTACAATTACGGAACAGAATGGACAGAAGCGCAAATAAATTTCAGCATTTGTACGCATGATGATTTGGCAGGTAACAGTCATGGTACTCACGTTTCCGGAGTTGCCGTTGGTAATGGATCAGCAACCGGAAATTTTCAAGGTTGTGCGCCTAAAGCAAATATTGTAGTAGTTTCTTTAGATTTTAATAAACCAGGTCCAACAATAGCCGATGGAGTAAATTATATTTTCAGTAAAGCGACTTTATTAGGGAAACCTTGTGTTATTAATGCTAGCGTAGGTGATTATTATGGAAGTCACGATGGTACCGACATGGAAGCTAAATTAATTGAAGGCATGGTGAAAGATAAACCTGGAAGAGTAATGGTGGCCGCCGGTGGAAATGCAGGTGAGGCCCGATATCATACCTTAACGCAGCCTCCGGTAGGTGATACTACTTTTACTTGGTTTACAAATAACACGGCCAACTTAACTTATCGAACCTATGGTGATACTAATCAGGTAAAGAATTTATTTTTTAATATTGGAGTAAATCGCCCTTCGGATTACACAAATTTGGGAAGTACAGGATTTAAGCCTTACAATTATGGCATTCCATTATCACAAACAGATACCGTTAAGCACAATGGAAATCGGATAGGTATTGTACAATCTTGGGCTACCATAAATACTTATGGCGTATACGAGTTATTAATCTCTATCCAAGCCGATTCAACCGGATATTTATGGAGAACTGAAACTAGAGGATCCGGTTTGCATCATGCCTGGAATTTTGAATTTAAAGGCTGGAATTTACCAACAGTTGGGCAATACCCTCGGATGAGCAAATATGTAATGCCTGATACTTTATTTTCTATTGTTAGCGGATTTCAATGTTTGGATGATATTACAACAGTTGCAAATTACTGTAACGTAACTAAATATTATGATTACAATAATGTGCTTCAAAATGCGATTGACTCACCGGGAGGTTCTAAGGTTGGAAATAGTTCAATCGGTCCTACGCGTAATATGAAGTTGAAACCGGATATTGCTGCAACGGGAAGTGGTGTGTTTGCTGCAGCCGCAGTAAATATTCAAGCACCTTGGATATTGGCAAACCCAAGCGCAATGGCTCCGGGCGGACAGCATGTGTATGGAAGTGGCACAAGTGCGTCTTCTCCTGTCGTTGCCGGCTTTGCTGCTTTGTTTTTGCAATCCAATCCAAATTTAACGAGTAAACAAGTGCGTAATGCAATTGTGAACTGTGCATATAACGATGGGCATACCGGTGTTGTGCCAAATTTTGCATGGGGATACGGAAAATTAGATGCTAAAGCTTCCATGATGTGCATCATAACCGGAAAGCAAGAAATAGAACTTATTAATAAGGGCAAAATATTTCCAAATCCTTTTTCTGATCAAGTTCAACTTAAGTTCAGTAAAGAAATTTACGGCGATGCTTTTGTATATTCTATTGATGGGAAATTATTAATGACAACAAAGGTTTCAGGCGATGAATTGAATTTAAATAATTCAGGACCATTACAAAATTATAAGGGATTATTAATCGTTAGAGTGTTAAGCGAAGGAACTACTTCAGTATTTAAAGTAGTAAAAGAATAAAAACATGCGTGTTGCCGGAAATAAAGTTTCCCAAGTTTTAGAATATTATCACAATGAACTCGATCATTTGTATGGCGCAAATGAAGTAGATGCATTATTTAAAGAAGCAGCAGAGCACTTTTTGAAAATTAATCGTTCAGTCCTTAATTCGAAGCTTGCAGATTATTTAAATCAAAGTGATTTATTAAAAATCTACGATTGTGCGAAAGAGTTGGCCAAAGGTAAACCTATACAATACATTACCGGTTTGTCTTTTTTTTACGGAAATTCATTTATTGTAAATTCTTCCGTTTTAATTCCTCGACCGGAAACGGAAGAACTCGTGCATAAAATAATTCAAGATAATAAATCAGCTCAATCTGTTTTAGATATAGGAACAGGTAGCGGTTGTATTCCTGTTACACTTAAAAAGAATATAGCTGAAGCAAAAATATTTGCCTGCGATGTAAGCGTTGATGCATTAGCAACAGCCAAAAAAAATGCAGTATTGAATAGTGTTGAGGTAAATTATTTTCAGGCTAACATTTTAAATTCGATAGAGTTTAAAGCAATGTTTAAGGATAAAGTGGATATAATCGTCAGTAATCCACCATACATCAATCAAAGAGAGATTTCAACCATGCACAAAAATGTTTTGGAATTTGAACCTCATGTGGCTTTGTTTGTTGATGGAGATGATGATATCATTTTTTATAAATCAATAATTGATTTATGTTTAAACAATTTAAATAATGAAGGCAAATTGTATTTTGAATTAAATGATTTAACAGCTAAACGAGTAGAGGAGTATGCTAAAAAATCAGATATTTTTAATTCCGTAGAACTCTTTAAAGATATGAGCGGAAAATGGAGGTTTCTGAAAGCCGTAAAAAAATAGAATTAATTCTCTTTTAATCCTCTGCCTGATTTTTCAATTTTATTATCCCTTTTTAATTCGGCAATAATTTTATCGAGCACTCCATTTACAAATGTTTTACTATTGGGTGTGCTGTATTCTTTTGAAATGTCGATGTACTCATTCAATGAAGCTTTAATAGGTACATTTGGAATATACATAATTTCGGCAAGTGCCATTTTCATTAATAGCATATCCATGTTGGCAATTCTTTCAATCTCCCAATTCTTCGTATGTCTATCAATTAGCTCTTCAAAACTTTCTTTGTATAATATTGTTTTGTTAAACAATAAACTCATAAATTCTTTATCATCCTTTTCATCTTTTAACAAGGGAAGAATTTTAAATGTACCATCACATGTTTCAATATTTCTGATTACGGAGTTAAACGCAACAAAGCTGTCATCTACCCAATGGATATTTTTTTCTTCAAACAAAGAGGCAAGTAAATCATTTTGGCTTAAATAATTGGTAATGACATTAACTAAAAACTCTTTATCCTCATTCAGGCTATTCTCACCTGAACTCATATAATTGGTGTATAGTTCGTGATTTCGTAATTCATAAAATAATTTACGAACCACATCAAAATCACCTTGCCAGGATATTTTTTTACTACTACATAATGCATTAAATTCTTTGCTTTCTTCGAGTGAAATTAAAACTTTATTCTGTGTAAATTTTAAATTCGGGTCCAAATCCTGTTGCGTGGGTAATCTTTTGTTTTTGTGCTCATCGATAATAACTAAAGCAACATGCCTGAGGTCGTTGAATAGCATTAAAATGGATAAATATAAATCCTGTATTTTATCTAAGCTCTTAAAAAGTTCTTTTTCGAAAGCAGCAGGCGTGGCATTTTCATGTTGAAAAAATGAATAAAGCGCTTGCATTACTTTGATTCTTAGAAATCTTCTGTTGAGCATTTTTTTAATATCAATTTTTAAAGTACTGCATTTATTCTGGCTATGGCTTCAATTCGTTGTTCTGCAATTCGATTAGCAGCCATATAATTTGGAATGCCTTCCTTTTTAGCGATTTGAAAAAGATTATAAGTAGTGTCGTATATTTTTTCAGCATGCGCTAAAGCTCTCTCTTGGTTATATCCTTCGAGTTCATAAAAAACGTTTATGATTCCTCCGGCATTCACCACATAATCCGGAGCGTATAATATTCCCTGTTTGCCAATAACCTCACCATGTACCGTTTCATTGAGTAATTGATTATTGGCGGCACCACAAACTATTTTACATTTTAATTTAGCTAAGGTATCATCATTTAAGGTTCCACCTAAAGCACATGGTGCATAAACATCAATATCTAAATCAAACATTTTATCTGCAGCTACTACTTCTGCTTTATATTTTGCAGATACTTCTTTTAATCTTTCTTCACTTATATCATTTATATAAACCTTAGCTCCGTCTTTAGTTAAGTGACTAACTAATACTTCCCCTACGTGACCAATGCCCTGTACCAATACTTTTTTTCCGGATAAAGAATCGCTTCCCCAAACTTCGCGGGCCGATGCTTTCATACTTACATAAACACCGTATGCAGTAACCGGACTAGGATCACCACTTCCGCCCATGGTTTCGGGCAAACCGCTCACATAATCTGTTTCCATATGTATAACTTCCATATCTCTACTACTCATGGCCACATCTTCAGCGGTAATGTATTTTCCACCTAGGCTATCCACAAACTTTCCAAAACGGCGTAATAGGGCTTCGTTTTTTATTTTTTTAGCGTCGCCAATAATAACCGCTTTTCCACCGCCTAAATTTAATCCGGCTACAGAAGATTTATAGGTCATACCCCTTGATAAACGTAAAACATCGGTTAATGCTTCCATTTCATTATTGTAATTCCACATACGAGTTCCACCCAATGAAGGGCCCAAAACGGTATTGTGAATTGCAATTATGGCTTTTAAACCGGTTGCGTTATCGTTACAATACACAATTTGTTCGTGGTTATTCAGCATCATTTGTGCTATAACCGGATTTTTTGAAAGATCTATATCTTTTAAGTTTTTTACTTCCATCTTTTAATTTTTTTGAAGCGAGGCAAATATATCTGTTTTTTTGGTACCAACATTAAATATAGGAACTAAATTACATTCAAAAAAACTGGTGTTAAAGAATGTGATACTAATCAGGAATTTCTTAATTTCAATACTAATTCAAATTTACCATGAAAGATCAAATGGATTACAGGCAAGTGAGTTATTCGAGAACCACCTTAACCGAGTTAATGATACCGGCTTATGCTAATTTTGGCGGAAAAATACATGGTGGTATATTATTGTCATTAATGGATAAGGTAGCGTATGCTTGTGCCTCCAAACATGCGGGCACGTATTGTGTAACCGTTTCTGTGGAGAATGTTGATTTTTTGCAACCGGTAGAGGTAGGTGAGATGGTAAGTATGAGTGCTTCTTTGAATTATGTGGGAAACACATCTATGGTTGTTGGTATTAAAGTAATTGCCGAAAATTTTAAAGTTGGTTCAGTAAAACACACCAACACCAGCTATTTTACGATGGTGGCAAAGAATGATGAGGGCAAACCAACCCAAGTGCCGGGATTAATACTGGATAGTAAAGAGGAAGCGCGTCGATTTGTAGAGGCCATGAAAAGAAAAGAATTACACCAACCTTATAAGGAAGAATTAAGAAAAGTGAGATTAATGTTGGAAGAAGATGTGAATCACGGTATTTTGGAAAATGAAAGATGTCGATTAACTTTTTCTATTTAACCTAAGAAATTCATGGAGAATGGATTTGAGAAATATTTTGAAATTAAAATTTATTATTTATTAGTCAATAATTAAAATTGCCATAAAAAACTTTACCTTTAGGCCATGCATTTGATAGCACCTTCCATTCTTTCGGCCGATTTTGCAAATCTGCAATCGGATATTGAAATGATTAATACCAGCGAGGCCGATTGGTTTCATGTAGATATAATGGATGGTTTGTTTGTCCCTAATATTTCTTTTGGTTTTCCGGTAATTAAGGCCATTAAAAAACATGCCCAAAAACCATTGGATGTTCATTTAATGATCGTAGACCCGGATCGTTATGTGAAGGATTTTAAAGATGCAGGCGCCGATATTTTGAGCGTACATATAGAAGCCTGCACGCATTTACATAGATGTGTTCAACACATTAAAGCAAGCGGCATGAAAGCCGGAGTGGCTATTAATCCGCATACCAATATTAATCAATTAGACGATATAATTGCTGATGTTGATTTGGTTTGTTTAATGAGTGTTAATCCGGGATATGGCGGACAAAAATTCATTGAGAACACCTATGAGCGAGTAATTCGTTTAAAGCATTTAATTGATCAGAAAAATTCCAAAGCCTTGATTGAAATAGATGGAGGGGTAGATTTAAAAAATAAACAGAAATTAATTGAATGCGGCGCTAATGTATTAGTGGCCGGTAATACGGTTTTCAGTTCTGAAAATCCTTCGGAAACGATTAGTAAGCTAAAATCTAAATAAAAACCCTGTTCTTACGGGAACAGGGTAATAAACCAATAAACCCGGAATTTATTTCATTTCTATTACTTACCGCTCTAAATCGCCATAAGAAATGGAATTCGTTTCCTATTTAATTGTACGGTATTTATACACTAAGGTTTCTTTTTACTGAAAATTCTTTCGATAAACTTATCTGTTGGTAACAGTGATCGCTGTATTCTTTGTGCATATTGAATACTAGAAACAATTTCGTTGTTTTTTTCTTCTACTATTTTCTTCTGAAAAGTGATGAGTTTATTTTGTTCTTTAATTAGCTTAAATCGTTGATAAAGTAAAAAAGAAAAAACGCTGATGGTAGCTAAAATGGCAAGAAGTGAGAATTTGATGATATTGCTTTGTTTGATTTCATTATTTTGTTTCTGGATAAAGGAAGTTTGAATTAAACTATCTTTTAAATGATTTTGGCGATAGATAGCGATCATGTCATTTTTTTGCGTCAACCGATTTGTTTCAGCTTCGGAAATTTCTTCATTGATTTTATTTAATAGCCAAACATAATGATTTGCTTGTTCGAATTTTTTTTGGATTTGATATAAATTTGCTAACGAAGAATAGATGGTGCGTAACTCTGTATTATGCACATTGGTATCTAAGAATTGAAGTGATTTTAAATTATATTCAATGGCTTTCGCATAGTTCTCATCAATTTCAAAAATACTTGCTCTTAAATGTAATGCCTCTGATTTGTCAATGTTAAAACCATATTTCATCTTTAACTCGATAGATTTTTCAAGATATTCTTTGGCTTCTTTATCCCGGTTGTTATTTGAATAAACTATATACAAATTATTATATGTTTTACCTAAACTCAAATAATCTTTTGCTTTTTCATTAAGGCTAATTACTTTTAAAAAATATTCTTCAGCTTCCTTATATTTCTTCACCATGCCTGAAATGATTCCTAAATTATTATAGATATTAGCGAGGGAATTATTATCAGGGGGACATTTAAGTTGAATTTCAAGCGCATCTAAGTATGCTTTTTTTGCCTTTTCAAGCTCACCTAAGTAATAATATGAATTGCCTTTGTCCATTATTGCGGAGGCTAAACCGGGTAAATAATTGGCCTTTTTGTATTCTACTGCTGATTTGTCAAAATTTTCAAGCGCTTTATTATAATCACTTAAATAATTATATGTATTGCCCATATTTACAAAAACATACCCAAGGTATCTGGGCCTTCCGGCATTTACGGCTCTTATTTTGGCGGAATCTAAATACTTAAATGCCGTATGAATATCTTTTAATTCGCAAAGTTCATCTACAAGTAAACATGCTGTATAAACATAGGTTGAATCATTACAATTTTTCATTATTGCCAGCAGGCTGTCGGCTTTTCTATTCGGTTGCGTAAAAAAGACCACAGGTAATACCAATAAAAAAAAGGTGAATTTATAAGGCATGTAATTTTTCAATTCATTAAAGATAGAATGCGCTTTAAATATATAAAATTAATACGGTAAATTGAGCTCAGTATAAATTAATAATAATAACTCACTCCGCAGGATTTAAAGTCCTGCGGAACAAGTATAAAAAAATGAATCTCTGATTCTTTGTTTGACGGTCACTTAAAAATTTCAATTTTTAAATTTACAAACGGCAGCGCAGGATTTTAAATCCTGCGGAGCAGTACAAGTTTCAAAAGTAATCACGCGTAATCCCCTCTTTTTGCAATTATATTTTTAAACCAATGATGCAAACATCGTCAATCTGTTCTTGGTCGCCTTTCCAGGTATCAAATACCGATTCCAATTTTTCTCTTTGTTCCCTCATACTTAAATGTCGGATAGAAAATATTAACTCAGCCAATTGTTTGTACATAAATTTCTTTCCTTTTGGCCCGCCAAACTGATCGGCAAATCCATCGGTAAACAAATACAAAATACTTCCCTTGGCGAGTTTTAAAAAATGCGTTGTAAATCTGGTTTTTTTATCCGTTTTACCAACAGGTTGTTTGTTAGCTACAATTTCTTTAACGCCCGAATGCGCAAGGGGTTTAGAAATCTTAAATTCATTGGATATAGGGTATTCGCTAAAGTCGGAAAGTTCGATGATGCTTTCTGTTGGAATATACCATAAAGGATTATTAGCGCCGGCCCAAGCCAGATCTCCGGTTTTGGTGTTAATGGTTGCCATAGAAATATCCATGCCATCCTTCACATCAAATTCATTTTTATTAAAAGAGTCAATTACTAAATCTCTAACCTTATCTAAAATCATACCCGGTTCAGTTAAATTCATATCTTCAATAGCACGATGCAACGCGTTACTGCAAACCATGCTAACTAAAGCACCCGGAACTCCATGTCCGGTACAATCGGCAACGGCAATAATAAACTGATCATTTTTTTGAACGGCGAAATAAAAATCTCCGGCAACAATATCTTTAGGTTTGTATAAAATAAAATTATCCGGAATTTTAGCAGTGATTTCTTTTTTTCTCGGCATTATAGCTTTTTGCAATCTTTTCGCGTAAGTAATGCTATCAATAATTTCATGGTTTTTTTCATGTATCAGTTTGTTTTTCAATTCTAACTCCTGCTCATATTCCTCATTGTTGTTTTTAAAATGTTGTATTACAGAAAAAATGATTGCAAAAACGGTAAATTGTCCATAAATAAAATATTGTTTTCGGGCAAATTCCGGCATTTCATGAAGGGGACTGAAATTAGCCTGATACAATTCAATTAAAAAGAAGAACAAAATATTCAATATAAATAAGGCTATAACCTCTTTTCGCTTTTTGAAAAGGAGTAGTGGAATGGTGGCAGTGGTTAGAATGAGATATTTATCGCCCAATTCTTCTGAATTATGAAAACTTAAGCAGGCAATAAAGATGAGTGGAAGAATTGAAAAATAGTAACGACAAAAATGTAATAAGCCTAAAGCATTAATAAAGGGAGGCAATGCAAATAAAAAGATAAATGGAACAGCAATATAAAATAAAGTTGAAAGTTTAAAGGCCAGCACGGTGACGCTAAAAGCAAGCATAAGTAAAGTATTTACCATACTCATTTTATTAATAAACAAAAGATGTTTTTTGTCGTACGAATCAGCCAAGCGCTTTAAACCCATTCTGGCAATATTCCGGTATAAATTATAGAAGTAGATTTTTTTCATAAGGCCTACTCTAATTATGGGGTTTGTATAATATTATACTTAGGGTTTTGAAAGAAGTTGCATGGCTTATCTTAAAATATTTTTAAATACATAAACGGAAAAAAAAAGCCCACAAGCGTTATGGCTCATGGGCTTTGGAGATGAGTATGGACAATGCTTAGATTAACTCAACACTTCTTTTGATGAAGTTGGTTAAGCCTTCTCCTTTTAACAAACCTTGCGATAATAAAGCCAAATCAGTGGCTTGTTTTGTTAAATTTTTCTGTTTGGTTTCGTCTTTTTCTTCCAGTATACGGGTTATGAGAGGGTGATTAGAGTTCACCACCAAATTATACATATCCGGCATATTGCCATAAAAGCCCATTGCACCACCGCCTAATTGATTCATGTCTTTCATTCTGCGCATAAACTCAGGTTTGGTAATCAGCATGGGCGCATCTTTTTCGCTTAAGTTTTCAAACTGCACCATAAACTGATCTTTGCTTACGGTTTCTTCTATAATGGGCTTTAAGGCTTTCTGTTGATCTTCGCTTAGTTTACTAATTACATTTTCTTCCTTATTGATTAATTTATCAATGGTATCAGCATCTACCCTTACAAACTGTGTGTCTTTTAATTTGCTTTCTAAATGATTGATGTAATGCGGATCAAGCATGGTATCCATCAACAACACTTCGTAACCTCTGTTTTTTGCTGCATCAATGTAAGCATGCTGTTCCTGAATATTGCTGGCGTATAAATACACCACTTTTTTATTTTTATCGGTTTGATTGGTTTTTACGTGATTTTCAAATTCTTCAAACGTAAAGTATTTATCATCGGTAGTTTTTAAGAGTGCGAATTTGGCTGTTTTCTCATAAAATTTTTCATCACTAATCATGCCGTATTGCACAAAAATTTTAATGTCATCCCACTTTTTTTCAAATTCCGCTCTGTCTTTTTTGAACAAATCTTCCAGTTTATCCGCTACTTTTTTAGTAATGTGCGACGAAATCTTTTTTACATTTCCATCCGCTTGCAAATAACTTCGGCTTACGTTTAATGGAATATCCGGACTATCAATTACACCTCTTAGTAAGGTTAAAAAATCAGGTACAATATTTTCTACATTATCGGTAACAAAAACCTGATTACTGTATAATTGAATGCGGTCTTTAGGCATTTCCAGTTTATTGGAAAGTTTAGGAAAGTACAAGATACCGGTTAAGTTGAAGGGATAATCCACATTTAAATGAATATGAAATAAGGGTTCTTCAAACTGCATGGGGTATAATTCCCGATAAAATGATTTATACTCTTCATCTTTTAAATCAACAGGTTTTTTGGTCCAGGCCGGATTGGGATTATTGATGATATTATCTACTTCAATTTCTTTTTGTTTTACTTCGCCTTTTTCATCTTTTTCCTCTGTATCTATCCAATCTTTTTTAGTTCCGAATTTTATTTCAACCGGTAAAAACTTGCAATATTTTTTTAATAATCCTTCAATTTTATTGTTCTCTAAATACTCTTCGCAATCATCGGCAATATGTAAAACTATATCTGTACCTCTTTCTTTTTTCTTTTTAGTTTCTTCAATTTGATATTCCGGACTTCCATCACATTCCCATCGCACGGCCTTGCTGTTTTCTTTAAAAGAAAGTGAAAATATTTCTACCTTTTTGGCTACCATAAAAGCCGAATAAAAACCTAAACCGAAATGTCCGATTACCACGTTTTTGTCTACTTTATCTTTGTATTTATTTACAAATTCCTCGGCACCGCTGAAAGCAATTTGCGTAATATACTTCTCAATTTCTTCCCGGGTCATACCAATACCTTTATCGCTAATGGTTATGGTTTTAGCTTTTTTATCAATTTTAACCTCAATTTTTAAATCGCCTAGTTCACCTTTAGCTTCTCCCAAATTGGTTAAGGCTTTCAGTTTTTGCGTAGCATCCACTGCGTTACTGACCAATTCGCGTAAAAATATTTCGTTATCGCTGTAAAGGAATTTTTTAATAATCGGAAAAATGTTTTCCGTTTGAACATTGATTTTGCCTGTATTACTCATAATTCAATTGATTTTGCATAAGGAGAGCAAAGATAGTACCAAATGAGAATAATGTGCCAAATTGACAAATAACAACGGTTTTTATGCATTTATTGCAGGAAAACGGTCCGTTTTTTGGGAAAGCTATATTAGTTTATCGAGGCGTATTTGTAATTAGACAAAGCGGTCAGTTCGAGTAGCGAAATGAAATGAAGCGTATCGAGAACTGTTACGAAGAATCACTTCTCGATACGCTCGTTCCTCACTACTCGAAGTGACAATAATCCAAAAACTCTTTTATGCGCTTTTATTTCTTTTATGGTTAAATTATTAGAGAGATTTAGGTTTTCACACTTCTCCGCCGCGGCGGATAGCTCAGCCTGCCTACCGGCATGCGGGCTTGCCTACCGGTAGGCAGGTGTAACACACTTCGACTACCATTCCTATGGAAGGCAGGCGCTCAGTGTAACATTTCGCACAAGGAAAATTGGAAATCTAAATTTCAATAAAACGATTATTTACAACCATTTTTAAGCAAGGCTTCGGTGGCACTGGTATAACCTAAGGTTTGGGCTGTTTTAAGGTCGGCGCAACTGCCGTTTTGATCGTTTTTAAATTTTTTAATCTTTCCTCTGAAATAAAAGGCTTTACCTTGATTTGGATTTTGTTCAATAGTTTTATTTAAATCAGCCAGAGCCAAATCATCTTTCTCAATCATGTAATAACTATTCCCTCTTTCTAATAAGGCTAATGCATAATTGGGTTTTAAAGTAAGCGATTCGGTAAAATCAGCTATGGCTCCATTATAATCTTTGAGGGCGTATTTAGCTAAACCACGGGTATAATAGGTGTCGTAATTTTTTTTAAGCGCCAGTGCTTTATCACAATCTTCAATACAACCTTTATCATCGGCATTCGCATAGCGTAAACGTGCCCGGTGAAAATAAGAGTATTCATACTCGCTATTTAATTGAATGGCTTTATTTAAATCAGCAGCTGCCAATTCATCTTTTTTAAGCATATAATAAGTAGCACCTCTAAAGCAATAAGATTTATGATCGGTTAATCCCATGGCAATGGCGGAATTAAAATCAGTTTCGGCATTAGAATAATTGCCTAAATAATATTGCGATAAGCCTCTGTTGTAATGTGCTTTCTTATGGTAAGGATCTATTTCTATACAACTGGTGTTGTCATCTACTGATTTTTTATATTCACCTAAATCTAAATAGGCTAATCCTCTGTTATAATACGCAGCGGCATACTTTTTATCGCGAGAAATTACCAAATCATATTCGGCCAAAGCATCTTTATATCTTTTTAAGCCGATTAAATTTACGCCTCTCCAAAAATGAGTTTCAATATTGTCTTGCAAGGCCAGGGCTTTGTCGGTATCTTCTAATCCACCTTGGTAATCTTTTAAATTGTATTTAGCAATGGCTCTGCTATAATAAGTAGGTTCGTAATCGGGATTAATTTCATAGGCTGCATTTAAATAAGTGAGCGCATCTTCATATTTCTCCAAGTTATTTAAAGTAGCTCCTTTATAAGTTAAGGCTTTATGATGATTGGGTTTAATTTTTAAGCAGACATCAAAATGGGTAAGGGCTTCGCTGTAATTTTTTAAGGCATAATAAGATTCGCCAATCATAAAATACACATTATCTGTATTTTTACCGGCCTCAATACTTTTTTGAAAATCGCGAATAGCAGTTTTGTAATCTTTCAATGCATAACTGCACAATCCTCTGTTATAAAGTCCTGCCTGACTCTCGGGGTATTTTTTTAAATAAGCGGTGTAATCTTCATAGGCTTCGGCGTATAATTTTTTTTCGTATTTATCAAAGGCCGATTTAAATAGCGGATCTGATTCGGTTTGCTTAGTGTTTCCTCCTACAGTTTTAGTTCGGATATCTCGGTTATTTTCTTCACCATCCCTTTGCGAAAAAATGGGTAAAAAGAAAAAATGAAGTACAAACAGCAGTAAAAATTTTTTTTTCATTGGGGGATGTGTTGTTGATCGGCGCTAAATCAATTGCTTGATTTTATTTTTTCATTGATTTGTTTTGATTTGGCGTCGTTTCCGGTTAAGAGATACAACTTTCTTAAGGCCACCATGGTAGATTTATCATCTGGTTTTATTTCCAGGGCTTTTTCAAGGTATGGAATAGCTTTTTTGTAATATTCCTGACTCTTGGCTTCATTTTCTTTTTGAATTTTTACCTGATCGGTGATTTTTTCTGCCTTACGATTTTGAATATATCCTCCATAATTGTTATACATGGCTCCTGTATTGTAAAGCGCGTTATATTCCAAATCCTTATTGGTTCCGGCAAACTCAATGGCCTTTAAGTAATGGGTTTCGGCATTTTTAAAATAGACTTCAAATTGTGCGGGTTTTTCCAATTCTTTACCGCTGATTTTATCCTTAGGATTGGCCAAGTTATCGTAAATATTACCGGTTACAATATTTAAAAGTGGATTATTAGGGTCTTTATCTAAAGAAGCTTTTAAATTCTCTAAAGCTTTTGTGTGTTTGCCTGCTGACAGATAATAATTGGTTTCCAAATTCATTAAGCCTGCGTCATTCGGTAATTGCTGGCGACCTTTTTCCAGCGTTTGAACAGCAACTGCACTATCCCCTTTAGACAGGTAAGCATTAAATAGTGATTCAAAATTATAGCCATTCGCAATATTTAAGTCTACCATTTTTTTGTTGTATTCAATGATACGGGCACTATTTCTAGACTTAGAAGCAGAAACACAGGCGTTATAATAATTAGTGGTATCATGATTTTTTAAGATGATAGAATTTATGCCGGCAGTTTTGTAAAAATAATCGGCAGCATCATCATATTTTTTTGCTTTGTATTTTCCCTGTGCGATATTGCCTGATTCCATTTTAAGTTGTTGAATGAGTAATAAAAACCGAATATCATCTTCATTCATGCTGGCCGTTCCCTTGGTAAGTCCATCTGTTATTCCGGTCATGTATTTGGCATCAATATCGGCAATGGCGGTAACTTCATTGGCTGCAATTTCAAAATTATTTAAAGGTGTGTTTCCGTATGCCGTAACGTCTCTTTCTCCTTTGTCGTGAATGCTTGCTTCCAGTTTTTTCTTTTCTGCATTCAATTCATTCTTGTAATAAGCGTAAGCAATGCGAGCTTTATAGGCGTGCGCTTTTCCTTGAAACTTGGTATCCGGATGGGTTAAGGCAACATCAATAGCATCATTCGCCTTTTTCAAATAACTTAAGTCGGGTTTTCCATCTTTTTCTGTCGCTTCGTAATCACTTAAAGCTCTCCATGCACTTTGTACTTTTGATTTTTGTGCAAAAAGGAATGAAGTGAAGGAAATGCCAATAAAAAGGAAAATAATTTTTTTCATAATTGTTATTTAAATTTTGCCGCTTTTTCGTTATCGCCTAAGCGGGCATAAATCTGCAACAATAACTTTTTTGTTGAAGCATCTTTATTGATGTCATAATAACTTTCAAAATTTGCTCCTGCTTTTTTCCAGGCCTCGGCAAATTTTGTTTCGTATTCTTTTATTTTAGGATCTTTAGGTGCAGCATCGTTTAATTTATCATTCCATTCTTTTCCTTCGTTATAATATAATACAGCTAGGTTATAATAAGCATCTGAATAATCTGCTTTTAGTTCTATTGCTTTTTTATATTCTTCTTCGGCCTTTATCAAATCTTTTGTTTTGAAATATAAATTTCCTAAAGCATTATGTAAAACTTCATTATCCGGTGCAACTTCTAAAGCTTTTTCCAGTTTCACTTTAAGCTCGTCTGTTTTTTTTCTGGCTAAAAATATGTTTAATTCGGTATTAATTAAATCCATGTTGTCATCAAATAATATTTTACCCTTCTCTATATAATCCAATGCGGCAGCAGTATCTTTATCAATCAAGGAAATTTTTACCATATCGGTATAAATTTTAGGATCTCTATACTTGCTTTCAATTAATTTATTGGCGTAATTTTTTGTTTTTTCTTTATCACCGGCATATTTATAGGTATCAAAACGATAAAACACTAATTTTTCTTTAGTAATGTTGGCTCTTTTTATTCCCTGATCAAAATCAAAGGGTAGAGCTTCTTCCAGCATATCGTAACATTTAATGGCCTTATCAAATTCTTTATTAGAACGGTAATAATTGGCTTTATTGTATGTAGCAGCAGCTGATTGAACCAATAATCCTTTCGCTTCATCCTTGTAAATATCTTTCCCTTTATCGAGCGTTAAACATTTGATGTACGCTTCTAAAGCATTTTCTTCAGATAAATTATCTAGAGCGCGAACAGCAGATGAAGTGTCAGAATAAATAGCCTGATAAACTTTACCCCGGTTTAACCACATTTTTGCACTTTCTTTGGTGTCGTTATGAATGGCAGCAGCGTCGGCAGCAGTTTTAGCTTTAGCATAGTCTTTATTACGCGTATAATTAATCATGTTCTGAATATTCATGTTTTGCGCCAAGCTTAAATTATACGCAACAATCAATAAACCGGAAACCAATACTTTTTTAATCATCCTAATTTTGTTTAAAGTGAACTATTTATTTAATTAATAATACAATCGAATCAAACTTCGTGCTGAGATTTATTAGTCGATAGATATTTTCTTTAATTTAACCTTATTTAAGTTTTCTTTAAAGCGCTCATCTTTTGCAGCTTTATCTAACTGGCTTTCTATATAATATTTATCACCCACAACCACCGTTACTAATTTATTAGAATCAAAATGTTTTTTGATTTGCGCATTCACGTCATCTTTTGTCATTGCATTTAATATTTGTTTTTGTTTTACGGTATAGTCTTTTTCTAAATTGTAACGTAAAATATTAGACAAGAAAGATGCTTTTTGATAGGGAGCTTCATACTGCAAGGCCTCTTCATTCATTAAGGAATTTTTTGTAAACTCTAATTCTTTATCCGTAATCCCGTCTTTTTCATATTTTTTAAATTCTTTAAGAATTTCGGCTAATGAATAAGCTGTTGCGCTTCTTTTCACAGAAGTTCCAATTGAAAACTGACCATTGTATTTACCACCTCTGAATCCTGAATAAATCCCATATGTATAACCTTTTTCTTCTCTCAGATTTAAATTCAAACGACTATTAAAATTTCCGCCAAAAATAAAATTCGCAATTCTGCTCTTGTAATAATCTCCGGTTGCATCATACTTCAAGGAAGGATAACCCATAGTGATTACTGAAGAAGGAGCCAATTTTTTATGATACAAGAAAAATTTAGGTTCTGTAGTAGGTAATGGTTCAGGCAAAGGAGCAATAACCACATCTTTAGGTTCCCATTTATTTAAAAAGGCCAATTGATCCATCACTTCTTTTTCTTCAATGTCACCAACTATTACCAGGTTAGCTACTTTTGGAGAATAATATTTAGCATAATAATCTTTTAAATCTTCTAATTCTATAGCTTCAATTGATTTAATAGAAGGTTCTAAGCCCAGAATAGTATTGCCATATAATGCATAATTAAACATTTTACCGGCAACGGCATTTGGACTGGTTTCCTGATTTTTTACACTTTCTTTGGTTTGTTTTTTAGCTAATTTAAAATCATCCTCTCTAAAGCCGGGATTCAATAGTTTTTCTTCTAGAATTTTGAGTGTTGGCGCTAAATTTTTCTTTAAACAACTCACATTAATATTAGAGCTTGTTTTTCCACCAAAAAATATGATAGATGAACCGAGTTTATCTAATTGCGCACTAATTTCCTCTGTAGTGAAATTTTTAGTTCCCTCATTCATAAGAGCAGCAGTTAAATCCGGGATTCCCAGTTTTTTAAGTTTATCTGCAGGTAGTACTAAACTACCGCCTTCAATATTTATGCTTATTGTAATTTCAGGAGTTTCAGCAGATTTGGTTCCAATAATTTTTAAACCGTTTGCTAATGTTTTTTGATAATAATCAGGAACCTTTACCGGCTTTACGGATCCGGCAACAGGGCGCGCTGAGCGATCAAAATTATCTTTCACAGGGGTATAGGTTAGTCCGGCATACTCCGGATTAGCCGGGAAAGTTTGACCTGCGAATGGATTTACACTTTTCACGGAATCTTTATCATCAATGATAGGATAGGTATTTAAAATGGCAGCTCCTGCTCCTTTAAGATATTTATTAAATACTCGAACAATATCGTCTTTTGTTACTTTGTTGTATCTTTCAATTTCATCGGTTACGGTATACGCTTTACCTAATAATCTCTCCCATTCAGAAATGGTAGCATTTTTATTCCAAACCGTTTGCATTCGGTTGTAAGCACTGGATTCAATATCACCTTTTGCTCTTTCCAAGGCTTCATCTGTAATGCCTGTATTCCCGAATTCTTCAATGGTGGCTTTTACTTTGGCATCAATATCCATAAATAATTTTTCAAAGTTGAAATCTTCAGGTGGGTAAGCAAAAATACCAATTCCAAACTCTCCGGCTAATTCTTCGGTTTGATGCCCTACGTTAGCATTAATAGCAATTTTGGATTTTACAAAGTTTTTATAGAAGAGTGAATTATTCCCTCCACCCATCATAGAGGATAATAAATCCAGCGCAGGTTCGTCACGGTGATATTGCGGAACTGTTGGAAATACGCGCATGTTTAATGGGAAATAAGTTTTGTCTTTGTAAGCTGTGTATTTATCTGCAGGCAAAGTAACCAAAGGAGTTCTTAATTTTTTTACTTCAGGTCCGGCTTTTATCGGGCCAAAATATTTTTCAATGAGTTTTAATGCGTCAGCAGGATTAAAATCACCCGAAATACTAAGGATAGCATTATTAGGGCCATACCATCTTAAGAAAAAGTTTTTTACATCATTTAAATCTGCACGATTCAAATCATCCACATAGCCAATTACCGGCCAGCTGTAAGGATGTCCAACCGGATATAAAGCCTTAGGCATTTCTTCCACGTAAGCCATGGCATAAGGTTGATTTTCTATATTTTGAGATTTTTCGTTTTTAACTGCATCTCTTTGATTTTCGAATTTTTTACTCGTTAGCGAATCTAACAAAAAGCCCATTCGATCCGACTCTAACCACAAGGCCATTTCCAAATAATTGCTTGGTAAGGTTTC
The DNA here is from genome assembly GCA_016715905.1 of Sphingobacteriaceae bacterium. Taxonomy (NCBI): domain Bacteria; kingdom Pseudomonadati; phylum Bacteroidota; class Sphingobacteriia; order Sphingobacteriales; family Sphingobacteriaceae; species Sphingobacteriaceae bacterium. Next base: position 824,983 of record JADJXI010000003.1, read on the forward strand.
GTAATACACTGTTTTATCGTGCTGGGTAAAACCGTTCATGTCTCCACCTGCGGTAGAAACCATTTTAAAATGCTCTTCATCGGCCACATTTTTTGAGCCTTGAAACATCATGTGTTCAAAGAAATGGGCGAAACCGGATTTGCCGATACTTTCGCGATTGGATCCAACTTTGTAGGTAACCATTACATTAATTACCGGATCGGAATGATCTTCATGTAATAATATGGTTAGTCCATTCGGTAATTTCCATCGCTCATATGGAATTACAACTTTATCGGCAACGGGCTGAACTTTTTCAATTAAAGTAGGTTGTGCCAAAATAATACTTGCGGAGAAGCAAGTGATTAAGGAAAGGATTGCTCTTTTTTTCATTTTTTTTATTAAATATTATTATCCATTGGACCATTATCCTCCGGATTTGAATCATTTTTATTTTCCGGATTTTCTCCGTTTTCATTAGTGTCATTATTCTCTACTTCTTCTTCACGTTGCACTTTAGTTACTGCCGCAATTTCATCTGTATCGGAAATATTGATCAATTTAACACCTTGCGTTGCTCTGCCCATTACGCGCAAAGTATTAATGTTTAAGCGAATGGTAATTCCGTTTTTAGTAATAATCATTAAATCATCATCATCTGTTACAGATTGTATGCCTACTAAATTTCCGGTTTTGTCGGTGATATTTATCGTTTTTACACCTTTACCTCCACGGTTGGTAATTCTGTATTCATCCACATCACTTCTTTTGCCAAAGCCTTTTTCGGACACAACCAACACATTGGATTGAGGATTATCGATGCAGATCATACCAATCACTTCATTTTTATCACCTTCTTCATCATTTAAATCAATACCAATTACTCCACTGGCATTTCTTCCCATTGGACGAACTTTTTCTTCATTGAAACGACAAACTTTTCCTAATCGGGTGGCCAGCATAATTTCATCACTGCCTGTAGTTAAGGCAGCTTCCAATAAAACATCTCCATCGCGTATAGTTATTGCATTTATACCGCTGGTTCTTGGGCGTGAATAGGCCTCCAATGATGTTTTCTTAATAATTCCTTGTTTGGTACAAAGAATAATGAAATTATTATTGATATAATCCTGATCTTCTAAACTCTTAATTTTTATAAAGGCCTTTACCTTATCATCAGGAGCAATGCTTAACAGATTTTGCAAGGCTCTTCCTTTGCTTTGTTTATTTCCTTCCGGAACTTCATATCCACGCAGCCAATATACCTGTCCTTTTTCTGTAAACAACAATAAGTAATTGTGAGTAGAGGCAATAAACATATGTTGAATAAAATCTTCATCGCGTGTACTTGATCCTTTACTTCCTTTGCCGCCTCTGCCTTGTGCTCTGTATTCGTCCAGATTTGTACGTTTAATATAACCTAAATGAGAAATAGTAATTACCACATTTTCATCGGCAATCATATCTTCCATTTTGAAATCATCTCCTACGTAAACAATTTCACTTCTTCTTTCATCACCATATTTTTGTTTTACTTCTAATAATTCATCTTTGATAATTTGATAGCGCAAAGTTTCGTTATTTAAAATATCATTTAAACCGGCAATAGTTTTCATTAACTCATCATACTCTGCTTTTAATTTATCTCGTTCCAGACCGGTTAATGTTCTTAAACGCATATCTAAAATAGCGCGTGCTTGTATTTCGGATAAGTTGTATTTAGAAATTAATTCGTCTCTGGCTACATCCGGAGATTCACTTTCTCTAATGATTTTAATCACCTCATCTAAATGATCAATGGCAATTAATAATCCTTGCAAAATGTGCGCTCGTTTTTCAGCTTGGGCCAAATCGTACTTGGTACGTCGAACAACAACTTCATGACGATGTTCAACAAAATAGTGTATTTGTTGTTTTACGTTTAATACTTCCGGTCGTCCGTTTACCAAAACTACGTTATTAATTGAAAAAGAAGTTTGTAAAGCAGTGTATTTGTATAAATTATTTAAAACTACATTACTAATGGCATCTCTTCTGAGTTCATAAACAACACGAATTCCTTCGCGGTTACTTTCATCTCTTATTTCGCTGATGCCTTCAATTTTCTTCTCATTACAAAGTTCCCATTGCCTCTTTATCATTTCAGCTTTGTTGATTTGATATGGAACTTCGGTAACCACAATGCGTTCTCGGTCACCATTTTGTTCAATGATGGCTTTAGCGCGCATTACTACGCGTCCTCTTCCGGTTTCTAAAGCTTCTCTAACTCCTTCATAACCGTAAATTATTCCGCCGGTTGGAAAATCGGGCGCTTTAATAAATTTCATTAGAGCGGGAATATCAATTTCGCGATTATCAATGTATGCGATGGTTCCGTCAATTACTTCAGATAAATTGTGAGGAGCCATATTGGTAGCCATGCCCACTGCAATTCCGGAAGAACCATTGATTAATAAACAAGGAATTTTTGTTGGGAGTACAGTTGGTTCAGTTAAACTATCATCAAAGTTTGGTCGGAAATCAACCGTTTCTTTTTCGATATCTGCCATCATTTCTTCGGCAATTTTGCGGAAACGAACTTCTGTGTAACGCATTGCAGCCGGTGGATCTCCATCCATGCTACCGAAATTTCCTTGTCCATCAACTAACATATAGCGTAAGCTCCATTCTTGTGCCATACGAACCATAGTGTCATAAACACTGGCATCACCATGCGGATGGTATTTACCTAATACCTCCCCGACAATACGGGCTGATTTTTTATAAGGCCTGTTGTGCAATACGCCCAAATCCAACATTCCGTATAACACTCTTCGGTGTACCGGTTTTAAACCGTCGCGCACATCCGGTAATGCTCTAGATACAATAACCGACATCGAATAGTCGATGTAGGCCGTTTTCATTTCATCTTCAATATTGATTGGAATTATTTTTTCTCCGTCTGCCATAAAGTACTCGTTTTCTTATTTTGAATTAATGTAAAATATTATACGATTTTTTCCCTCCTTTCGGTGATCAATTTCTCAATGAAAAAATCAAGAAATGCAGGGAAATCATCGAACTGTTGAAAGTACCGAAAAATCAGGAATTGGGGCATAAACTTATCAACAAAAATTTTGTTAAAAAATGCACTCTTAAAAATATTCGAAGCGATTATTATAAACTATTTTTGAAATTGGCATTATTTATGTAACTTAACTAAACAAAGCTTATTAATTATGGAAGCAAAATTTTCACCCAGGGTAAAAGATGTTATTACATACAGTCGCGAAGAAGCTTTGCGCCTTGGACACGATTATATCGGAATTGAGCATTTGATGCTCGGAATGATTAGAGATGGTGATGGAGTTGGAATGCGACTCTTAAAGAATTTGGGTGTTGACTCACAAGAATTACGCAGAAGCATTGAACAAAATCTAACGCCGGGAATGAGAAAGTCAAATAATTTGGCCAACATTCCGCTTGTCAAACAAGCTGAAAAAACCTTAAAACTCACCTATTTAGAAGCAAAAACTTTTAAGTCGGTGCAAATTGGTACAGAGCATTTGTTGCTCTGTATTTTAAAAGACCTGGATAATATTGTCACTAAAACTTTATTAAAAAGTGGTGTAGACTACGATGCAACGCGCGCGGAGTTAGAAGGATTTTTAGATAATCCGGGAAGGATTGAAAATTCAGCTACGGGAAGTGATGATGATGATGCGGAAGAAACCGGATTCGGCGGCGGAAGCGGTGGTGGAACGGGTCAAAAAAAGCAGGGCGATACTAAGTCAAAAACGCCGGTTTTAGACAATTTTGGCAGAGACTTAACCAAAATGGCAGAAGACGGAAAATTAGACCCTGTAGTTGGTCGCGAAAAAGAAATTGAGCGAGTTTCACAAATTTTATCACGCAGAAAAAAGAATAATCCTATTTTAATTGGTGAACCCGGTGTAGGTAAATCTAGCATCGCAGAAGGTTTAGCATTACGCATTGTTCAGCGCAAAGTGAGTCGGGTTTTATTTAATAAGCGCGTAGTTACTTTAGATTTGGCTTCATTAGTTGCCGGAACAAAATATCGCGGACAATTTGAAGAGCGAATGAAAGCCGTGATGAATGAATTGGAAAAAAGTCCGGATGTAATTTTATTTATTGATGAAATTCATACCATTATTGGTGCGGGCGGTGCTAGCGGAAGTTTGGATGCCAGCAATATGTTTAAGCCTGCATTAGCCAGAGGAGAAATACAATGTATAGGAGCGACTACTTTGGATGAATACCGTCAATACATTGAAAAAGACGGAGCGTTGGAAAGAAGGTTTCAAAAAGTAATTGTTGAGCCTGCATCACAGGATGAAACATTACAGATTTTAAATAATATTAAATCAAAATACGAGGATCATCACAATGTAAAATACACGGATGAAGCTTTAAAAGCCTGTGTTACTTTAACCTCAAGATATATTACAGATAGGCATTTGCCGGATAAAGCCATTGATGCATTGGATGAGGCCGGAAGTCGCGTTCACATTACAAATATTAATGTTCCGCAAAATGTATTGGATATTGAGCAGAAAATAGAAGACATTAAAGAATTAAAAAATCAGGTTGTTCGCAGTCAGAAGTATGAAGAAGCTGCTCGTTTACGCGATACGGAAAAACAATTGCAATCACAATTAGAAGCTGCTAAAAAAGCTTGGGAAGAAGAAACCAAACAGAATCGGGTAACTGTGAGTGAAGATAATGTAGCTGAAGTGGTGAGTATGATGTCGGGCGTACCGGTTCAACGTGTGAATCAGAATGAAGGGGAGAAACTGGTGAAAATGAATGAACTTTTACAAGGTAAAGTAATTGGACAAGATGCAGCTTTAGCAAAAGTGGTGAAAGCCATTCAACGGAATAGAGCCGGATTAAAAGATCCGAATAAACCCATTGGCTCATTTATTTTCTTAGGACCTACCGGTGTAGGAAAAACGCAATTAGCCAAAGTGTTAGCCAAACATTTATTTGACAATGATGATGCGCTTATTCGTATTGACATGAGCGAGTATATGGAAAAATTTGCTGTTACACGTTTAATTGGTGCTCCTCCGGGATATGTAGGTTATGAAGAAGGTGGGCAATTAACAGAGAAGGTAAGACGCAGACCGTATGCTGTAGTACTATTGGATGAAATTGAAAAAGCCCATCCGGATGTGTTTAATATGTTGTTACAGGTTTTGGATGATGGACAGTTAACGGATAGTTTGGGTAGAAAAATTGATTTTAAGAACACCATCATTATTATGACTTCTAATATAGGTGCTCGGCAGTTAAAAGATTTCGGAACCGGTGTAGGATTCGGAACTTCCGCAAAGAATGACACTAAAGATGAAGCAGCAAAAGGTGTTATTGAAAATGCGTTAAAGAAAGCTTTTGCACCGGAGTTTTTAAACAGAATTGATGATGTGATTATGTTTAATTCTTTAGAACGAGCAGATATTCATAAAATTATTGATATAGAATTAGGTAATTTATTCGGAAGAGTAACAGGCTTGGGTTATACCATTAAAATCAGTGATGCTGCCAAAGATTATATTGTAGAAAAGGGGTTTGATCCGAATTATGGTGCTCGTCCGTTGAAACGGGCTATACAGAAGTACCTTGAAGATCCAATGGCTGAAGAAATCATCAAAAGCAATTTAACTGAAGGTGATGAAATTGAAGTAGACTACAATAAAGAGAAAGATGAAATTGTAGTTTCTGCACACAAACCTAAAGGTAGGCGAAGTAAAAAAGAAGATAAAGCATAATGTAAAATCCCCCAAATAAACTGGGGGATTTTTTTTAATCCATCCCCTTTAATTTAATGCTTAATTTAATGCTGTTATAATCACTCATGGGTAAATTGAATTTTGTAGAAGGCGCACGTGGATTTGCAGCATTGATTGTTGTATTCCAGCATCTCGCTTTAATTTTTTATCCTACATTATATACAGGTGATTCAGTTACTGCGCACTATTCTCCGGATCTTGAATTCTTTCTCGCAACTACACCTTTTAATATTTTTTACAACGGTAATTTTGCTGTGTGCGTTTTTTTTGTGCTAAGTGGATTTGTGCTCAGTAATAAATATTTTTTAAACCCTTCAATTTCTATTTTAATAGATTATAGCTTAAAAAGATATTTTAGATTATTGATTCCTGCAGCTTTCTCCGCAATTTTTGCTTTTTTGATGTTGTATGTTTTTAAGCCAGATTTTTTTATAACTGAATCTGTTACAAATGCCGGACCCTGGTTAAAAGGACTGTTTGCCGATAAGCCTGGTTGTTTTGATTTTGTTTATACCATGTTTATTGATGTTTTTATAAATGGGAATAATAAATACAATCCGGTGTTATGGACTATGGGCGTTGAGTTTTTAGGGTCATTATTGTTATTTGCTGTTTTGGCTTTAACGCATGTTATAGTCAATAAAAATAAAATGTTTATTCTAATTATTTCTGTCTTATTTATTTTTAAGTTACACTTTTACGCAGCTTTTTTTATTGGATCATTAATCTGTTACAATTATCAAAAATCGGATAAATCACTAAATAAATTTGTGACTTTGAGTCTATTAATAATTGGAGTGTATTTTGCTTCTTATCCTACAAGCTGGCAATACATGAATCAATCTATTTACAAACCTTTTCTTTGGCTTCAAATGGATTTTATGAATTATGCTTTAGTAATTGGTTCTGGAATTTTATTTTATTTGTTAACTAAAAGTATTCTATTTCAGAAATTATTATCGAATGCGTTTTTCAAGTTACTAGGGAAGATTTCTTTTTCTATGTACCTGATTCATCTGGTTATTTTAATTACAGTAACTCGATATTTATTTCATTATTTTTTATTGTCTCATTCTTATAATATCTCCTGTTTAATAGCTTGTTCTATTTCAATACCAATTATTTTCTTGTGTGCTTATATAGTTTATTTATTTATAGATAAACCTTCCATATCCATTTCAAATTATTTAGGCAAACGTTTGAGTGAAATAATAAACACTTGAAAAACAGTGTATTAACAGAAATTCAAGAATAAGTACCAACCAATTTAATTTCACTAACGTATTTAATGAGTAACAAGTTAATTACTCACTGTTTTTGTTGAGTTTCGTACTTCGGTACAATTTAAATCCTCTTCGTGTGTGTGTCGAAGGGGATTTTTTTTAAAATGCTTTATTAATTCCCAACATCCATCTGAACTGAATATAATCGCTTTCCTCATATGGCAGTCGGTTAATGAAAAATGGAACATCAAATCGTATGGTTAATGGTTTTAAACCATGCAAAGAACCCCACCGAACAATGCTAAGTGTGGTACCAACTCCGGCATCCACCATTACATCTGTCATCACATTTGCTGTACCCGGTTTGTTCTTATTGATGATTCCGGCATCACCAAAGAAATAAGGTTGAATTTTGATACTGTTTTTTAAAAACTTAGGATTCATAAATGAAAATAATTCACCAAATTCTATTTCAGTATTGAAAGAAGCGCCTGTTATCCCTTTGTATTGATAACTATAGGTACCATCGGGATTTAATTCGGCAAGCAAATAACCCGAAAAGCCACGTAAGTTTAAACCGCCACCTGCAGTGAAATGATTGGTAACATTACCATATCCGGCCCAATCGGTAGGGAAAAATCCAACAGACCGGGTAAATTTATTTTCCATTAATTCTTCGTTGTTAGCACCTGCAGCAAATAACATCGATTCGGAAGGCAGTTTAGTTCCGAATCCAATTTGACCGAATACCCTGGTGTTAATATTAATTTTGCCCAAATCATTTTTATTCACACTACAAATACTTGCTGCCGAAAAATCATAATCATTGGTGAAAGCCGCAGACCGTAAGTTGATTAATATATTTCCTGTGCCTCGTGGGTAACGGTAATTATGTTCCAGTCCTAAATGAATTGCGCTATTTAGTTTTTGATATCCCCATTCTCTGCCATTCATCAAATAAACCATATCACGCGGCAAATCTCTTAACATCGCTTTCACATGGGCGTAATATCTGGTTTTATCATTGTTGCTGAATTTTTCAATTCCTGCGGTTGCACCATCTAATCCGTCTAAAGATTTCGCTTGAAGATATATATTTGATTTTTTAATGATGCGGTGAATACTTGTTTTATAGTTAAAAATAAAGGAGAATAAATTAAACTTATTTATAGCCACGGTTGAATCAAAAGACATTTGTCCTAAACCTGAAGATAACCAACCGGTAATGTCAAATGTATGTTTGGTTTGTAAATAATCACCGCTCAAGGCAGCTCCAAATTTTAATCCGTCATAGCCATTATACCAAATAGCCGGACGGACGCGCATATCATACTTTCTCCAATTTGGCGGATTATACACTTTTGAATCAAAACGCAACGAAAATTTGCCCTTCTTAATATTGTTGGTCATATCCACATCGGCTAATCGGTAAGAAGGATCAATAATTACATTTTTTATTCCGTTGTTAATTTGTAAACTGGCTGTATAACTGGTTTTTAATTTGGGTCCCCAACCAATCCAACGCGGAAGGGTATTCGCGCGTGTTGGTTTTTCAAACCAGTTATTGGGTATATAATAATGTCGTGCCGAATCACTTTTGTCAATCACTACAAAGTCAAGCGGCATTTGCATTTCTCCTTTTCGTTTAAAAGTGATTTGGTAATTTCCTTTTCCTTTATTTTTTATTCTTCCAATTTTATAATCTATTGTTTTGTTGGTTTCTAACCATTGGTCGAAAAACCAATTCAAATCTATTCCGGTAAATTGTATGATAGAATTCCGGAAATCTTCAGGGTAGGGATGGCAAAATTTCCATTGGTTAAAATAATGTTGCATGGCTTTATCAAAAAGCGCTCTTCCTAAAACGTATTCCAGGTTTTTGAGCATTGTAGCCGTTTTAGTATATACTTGTGAGTAACCGCCACCGTGTCTTATCGCTCCATTAAAATCATCGCTATGTGTATTTAAAGTTGCTTCTTCTTTTCTAATTACCGTATTCCGAAAATAACCACCGTAAATTTCATTATCTAACACGCGTTGTGGTTCCATAAACCTTTGTAAATATTTACTTTTTGGTTTTGGTGTAATTTCAATAGCGCCATCAATGAATTGGTAAGTATCAGCTGTATAAAATTGCGTGAAACCTTCATCGAGAAAAGCTCTGTAATTTTCATTACTCCCAACCATTCCCATAAACCAGTTATGTGTCATTTCATGTATAATTAAAGAACGATAACCCGGATCGAAACCGCCACATAAAGTTAGCATGGGATATTCCATTCCATCCTGCGCATCGGCAACAATCATTTTGGGGTAATGATAAGCTCCAATGTTATAAGAATTCACTTCCATTATTTTAGCAATATATTGCGAAGCATTATACCATCCGGCAGCATGCGGCTCTTGCACCATCGCTATGCATCGTACGCCATTCCAATTGCTTTCGCCTATGCGGTAATTCGGGTCAGCCGTAAAGGCAAAATCGTGTACATTAATGGCACTGAATTTCCAGGTTTTTTTTGTGCCATCGCGAGGAGTGATAATGGAAGGTGGAGAATTGAAAGGTTTTTTGAGAAAATTATGGATATCTAATTTTTGCCTCAATTCCATAGGTAAAACCTCAATCTCATTGGTTAAAACGCCGGTTCCATCAGCCACATAATGCGAAGGCATAGTAATTTCAACATGGAAAGATCCGTAATCGCCATAAAATTCATGATCCATGTGTTGATCAGTGTTCCAGATAAACTTTCGATCGATTACACTTACCCGTGGATACCAATGCACTAAATCATAGTGTTTCTGACCAAATGAATTAAACATTTTCATTCGGTTACGAATCACTTCTTTATCGAAATAAGTTTTGAAATCGATTTGTAAGGTTACCGATTCGCCGGAACGTAAAATTTTTGGTAAGTATACTTTAAGAATAGTATTATCAAGTTCTGTTTTAAGTTCTGTGTCATTGCTGCTTATTTTTTCTATGGTTGTTCCTAAACCTTCTTTTCTGTATTTGCTGTATTTTAATTTATAATCATTGTTTTTATACAAGTCGGATAAATAAGAGCCTTTGGCTTGTGCATTATTAAATAGATGTACATAAATAAAAGAAATATCATAGGGCGAATTATTCCAGTAAATAATTTCCTCTTGTCCAGAACAAATATCTGTACTGTCATTAATTTCCGCTTTAATATTATAATGTATATCCTGCTGCCAATAACCTTCGTATGGTTTTCTGTTTTTCCAATACAAGGGATTTGTGGTGGAGCGATAGTCAATATATTCGTTTTGAGATAGCCATTCAGGAGCCGATAAAACCAATAAAAACAGTACAAAAACACGACCAAAATTCATACTTAATAGTATTAAAAAACTAAAGGTAAGCTTTTATGCCAAAAAAGCATAAAACCACTATTTTTAACGCTTAATGGTTAATATTTATCGATGAAATTGCGGAGTTATGCTAAAGATTAGCTAATTTTGCCACTTTTTAAGCGCAATTAGCAAGCATGACCAGATTACTTTTATCCTTCCTTTTAATTTCTAGTTTTTTAACTCAAGCACAACAAATTTTCATTCATTTTGAAGGACGTGTATTTGATGAAAACAGTCAGGTAATAGGCGGAGCTTCCGTTTTAGTGAAGCAAAATAGTTTGGTGTATAATTCATTTAGTACGGATGGGGAAGGTGACTATAATTTGTATTTGCCGCTTAACGGAGAATATCAAGTAATTATTTCTAAAGAAGGTTATGTTGCGAAAAAATATGTTGTAAACACACAAAATATACCGGCGGATAAATCTAAAACTCCTTTTGCTGATCATGTAGCTAATGTGGTATTATTTACATTTTACGAAGGAGTTGATTACTCTTTATTCGATGAACCCATGAATGTGTACTCATACAATAAAACCAGAGATAATATTTGTTTTGACGCGGACTATTTACATTCGAAAAAAGAAGCCATGAAAGAATTACGAAAAGAACAAGTAAAGGCTTATTTAGCAAAACTCAAAGCAGATTACCAATTAAAATTAGGAGAAGAAGAGCGAATTAAAAGGCAAATAGAGGATCAATTGAGGCAGCAAGAGGAAATTAAGATTTGTGAAATGGAAAACACTTTACAAATAATGCTTAATCAGGTAGAATGTGAATTGGCGGTTTTGAGTGAATCAACTGAAATGTTAAAGAAATCGGATGTAAAAAGCTATAAAAAAAGCGTAGAAGAGCAGGTATTTGAAAGCAAAGAAATTTTTGCTATACAACGTATTGTAGCAGTAAACGGTAAGGTTTGGATTTATGTGAAAAAGAGATTTCATTGGGGTGGTGTAGTATTTTACCGGGATAAGGAAGTGATTACAGAAGGAATATTTGAGCAAGAAACCAAAAAATCTTGAATTTTAGGCAAAAAAGCCCTTTAAATTTGGCTCGGAATTCAAACTTTTAAGTATATTTGCACCCCAATAAAAAATAAAAATGAGCAAACGCTACGAGACGGTCTTCATTTTAACTCCCGTTTTGTCTGATGATCAGGCAAAGGAGGCCGCGAAAAAATTTAAAAAGTCCATTACCGATTTGGGGGGCAAAATCGTTAATGAAGAGCATTGGGGCCTAAAAAAATTGGCCTATCCTATCCAGAAAAAAACTACAGGATTTTATCAATTATTTGAATTCTCAGGTGAGGGTGAAGAAATTGTTTCTAATCTTGAGGTTGCGTATAAACGTGATGAAAGAGTATTACGTTTTTTAACTGTGGCACTTGACAAGCATGCTATTGCATATGCTGATAAGCGTAAAGGCAAAGTGTCTGAAGCGAAGTCGAAGAAAAAGGAAAGTGCAGCTTAATAATTTAAAAAAGTAAAAGAAATGGCACAAAACGATATACGTTATCTGAATCCCCCAACAGTGGAGGCTAAGAAGAAAAAATACTGTCGCTTTAAGAAAAGCGGAATTAAATATATAGATTATAAGGATCCTGATTTTTTATTGAAGTTTGTTAACGAACAAGGTAAATTGTTGCCTCGTCGTTTAACAGGTACTTCTTTAAAATTTCAAAGAAAGGTTGCGCAGGCCGTGAAACGTTCACGTCACTTAGCATTAATGCCTTATGTAGCTGACTTGTTAAAATAAAAGGAGGAAAGAAAAATGGAAGTTATTTTAAAACAAGATATAAAAGGTTTAGGATATAAAAATGACATGGTAACCGTTCGTAACGGTTATGGTAGAAATTTTTTGTTACCTAAGGGAATGGCCGTATTGGCAACCGACAGCGCTAAGAAAATGCATGCTGAAATATTAAAGCAATCAGCTTTTAAAGAAGAAAAGTTACGTGCTGAAGCTGTGGTAAATGCTGAAAAATTGGCAAATGTTACAGTAAAAGTTGGAGCTAAAGCCGGTGAAAATGGTAAAATTTTCGGTTCTGTAACCACTATTCAGGTTGCTGATGCTTTGCTTAAAGCCGGATTTAATGTAGAACGTAAGAACATTGAAATTAACGGAGAAAGCGTAAAGCAACTAGGAACATATAGTGCAAAAGTGCGTTTATTTAAAGAAATTACTGCAAATGTAAATTTTGAAGTAGTTGCTGAATAATTAGTATTTAATATTTAAAAAGCCTTCGTTTTATAAAAGCGAAGGCTTTTTTGTTTTTTTTTACTTTAGTTTCTGCGATATTTATCATGAAAATCGTTAATTATTCAATAAAATGATTGTTTTTAAAAAAAACGGTTTATTATTGTAGTGGAATAATGGTAAAAATCAGCACACATAGCATTGAAATTTCGGTAGAAACAAAATACCTTTCGCAGCAAAGTTTGCCGCGCGAGAATCATTATTTCTTTGTTTATTTTATTAAAATCCAAAACAAAAGCGAATTTACTGTTCAGTTACTTTCACGACACTGGGATATATTTGACAGTAACGGAGAGAAACGAGTTGTAGAAGGTGAGGGAGTGGTAGGTGAAACTCCGGTGCTGGAGCCGGGCGAAAGCTACGAGTACAATAGTGGATGCAATTTACTCACCGATATGGGTTATATGAAAGGATTTTACACCATGCAGCGAATTTTAGACGGGCAAAAATTTAATGCCGAAATTCCAAGATTTGAATTAATCGTGCCGGCCAAAATGAATTAATTTACCCTACAAAATCGGTCAAAATATTTATGCGCATCCGGGTCGCCAAGGCTTTCGGCTTTGGATAAATCGTCACAAGCTCCATGTTTATCTTTACTGTTTAATTTAATACACGCTCTTCTGAAATAAGCTTCGGCATAATTGAATTTTAATTTAATGGCTTGGTCCATATCTTTTAATGCTTCTACATAGCTTTTGTTTTGATTTTTTGCTATTCCTCTGTGACAATAATTTACCGGATTTTTTGGATTCAATTTTATTGCCTTATCTAAGTCATCTATAGCTCCACTGTTATCACCAATATTGATTTTTGCATTGGCCCTGAAGGTAAAAGCTTCTTCATCTTTTTCATCATTATCAATCACCACCGACCAATCTTTAATGGACCCTTGATAATCACGAATATTAAACTTACTTATTGCTCTAAGTTTATAATAGTAATAATCTATTTCTTTTTCAGGCATAGCGTTTATCGCTTCATCCAGTTCGGGTATGGCTCTAGTATAATCTTTCATGGTATATCTTATTTCACCTCTCAGTTTTAATGCATTTAAGTAATCAGGCTTCCAATCAAGGGCAGTAATAAGTGTAAGAATTGCCGGCTTATAACTTTTCCCTTTAAACATGAGCATGGCCTGATAATAATACAATTCCGGATCATCAATTTTTTTTCGTTTAGAAATGGCGACCGCGCTGTCTATAGCTTTTTTTGCCCTCGGGAAATCTAACACGTCATGATAAATCATTCCTTGCACCCGTAAAGCCTCAAAACTTAAAGGTCTTATTTTTTCTGCTCTTAGAATGTTTTTTTCTGCATCATCAAATCGGTCTAATTTGTAATAGATATATGCAATTCTTACATACGCTTGATAAAAATCCGGATGTTCTTTTATAATTTTTTTAAATATGGGCCAAGCATCGTTAAATTTACCGGAATCAACTAAGGCCATGCCATTTCGATAAGCCTTAATATATTCGGCGGTTGTATCAATAACAGGTTCGTCGTCGTCATTGTTATATTCATCTACTTCTTCAGTATAATTTGCGTGTTTTGTAACGCTATCCGTTGGTGATTCCTGAGCAGGAATCACAAAATTTAACAAAATAAATAATATTATTAATGTGCTGTATTTTATTTCAATAAGTCTGCTCATTCCTTTGAAATACATTCATTTTTTATTATCTTTATAACAATTCTAACAAATATAAGTTTTATGCCCGGCTCTTTTACATTGATAATTATAATTTTAATAACGTTAACATTGTTGCTTTCCATTGTCACTGTACAGCAAGGTAAGGTGGCCGTTACTACTATTTTTGGAAAGTTCAGCAGAATATTAAGTCCGGGGTTAAATTTCAGAATTCCAATTATTGAGCGGGTTTTCAAAAAAATATCCGTTCAAAACCGAAGTGCCGAATTAGGTTTTCAAGCTGTAACTATTGATCAGGCCAATGTAAATTTTACCGCCATGTTATTGTACTCTGTAATCAATAGTGATCCTGAAACCATAAAGAGTGTTGCATTTAAATTTGTGGATGAAAGAAATTTTATGCAGGCTTTGGTTCGTTCTATCGAAGGTTCGGTTCGTGCTTTTGTTGCAACTAAAAAACAAGCGGAAGTTTTATCTCTACGTAGAGATATTGTTGATGCGGTGAAAGACCAGTTGGATCAAATTCTAGAAGGTTGGGGTTATCATCTGATAGATTTACAATTGAATGACATAACATTTGATGAAGAGGTGATGCGTTCAATGGCCAAAGTGGTTGCCAGTAATAACTTAAAAGCAGCGGCTGAAAATGAAGGTCAGGCGTTATTGATTACTAAAACTAAAGCGGCAGAAGCAGATGGTAATGCCATAAAAATTTCTGCGCAGGCAGAAAAAGATGCCTCGCAATTAAAAGGTCAAGGTATTGCACTTTTCCGTCAGGAGGTAGCCAAAGGTATGGCCGGCGCTGCTAAAGAAATGAAAGAAGCGGAATTAGATGCTTCTTTGATATTGTTCAGTATGTGGACAGAATCTGTGAAAAACTTTGCACAAGAGGGAAAAGGAAATGTGATATTTTTGGATGGAAGTTTGGATGGAATGCAAAATAGCTTAAAACAAATGATGGCTTTAAATCAGCTACATCAAAACAAAAAAGATTAAATAACAAACACAAATAAACATGAAAAAACATCTATCAATTCTTGGTCTAGCTGTAGCGCTCCTTAGCGGTTTAAACAGTTTTGGTCAATCGAATAAAGTTTATCCTTGCGGTACTTACGAAGCAATGGAAGCGTATTTCGAGTCTAATCCTGAAGCGCGCAAGTTGTATGAACAAAAACAAGAACAATTAAATAAAGATGCTCTTGCGTATAAAAACAATCAAAATAAAACATTAGCACCTCCAATTTATACCATTCCGGTTGTGTTTCATGTTTTACATCAAGGTGGTGCTGAAAATTTACCGGATGCAGATATGATTTCTGCTTTACAATGGGTGAATGATGATTTTGCAAAAGCACATGGAGATGCTTCGTTAACAGCTGCTCCGTTTAGCTCGCTTTATATTAATTCCGAAATCAAATTAATGTTGGCCAAAAAAGATCCTGCAGGCAATTGCACTAACGGAATTATTAGACATGTGGATGCGAAAACAAATTGGAGCCAATCATCAGCATTGAGTGGCGCTTATTGGAACTATACTTGGGATCCTACAAAATATTTAAATATTTACGTAGTTGGAAACATAGTGCCTCAAGGAACGGTAACCGGTGGCGGAATTATTGTGGGTTATACTTACAAGCCGGGCACATGGCCTTCCGGAGATCCGCACGATGCTATCGTTTATCGCTTTAACTTTTTACAGAATGCACAAGCCCGTTCATTAACACATGAAGTGGGACATTGGTTAAATCTATCACATACTTGGGGGAATACTAACGCTCCTGGAGTTGCTTGTGGAGATGACGGATGCGCAGATACCCCCGATACCAAAAGGAAATTTCACGGGGTGCCCATCCAGTTTATCTGGTAATACTTGTCCGGGAAGCGGGGGATTAGATAATATTCAAAACATCATGAATTATTCTGACTGCCCGATTAATTTCACAACAGATCAAACAAACAGAATGCGTACGGCACTTGCTACAGGTGGTGGTTCCGGCAGAAATAATCTATGGTCAGGAACAAATTTAACAGCAACCGATGTAAATGGTTCCGGAATTTGTGCTCCTATTGCCGACATTATATCAAATAATTTAAGTTATACGGTTTGTTCAGGTAGTTCTTTAATCATGAAGAGTGCTTCCTATAACGGTACTATTGCCTCTTATGCTTGGGCCGTTTCTTCAGGTACGGCTGCAACGCCAACGGCTTCTCAAACATCCATTGTATTTCCAACTCCGGGTACTAGTATAGTTACATTAACTGTTACGAACGGAACCGGTTCAAGTTCTGTTTCTAAAACAATTACAGTGTTAGATGGTTCTGTTCAAGTTCCAAATAATTATTTTGAAAGCTTTGAAGCACCGGGATTACCTGCAAATTGGACTGTTGTAAATAACAATGGAGGTTCAGTTACCTGGGCGCAAACTAATCAGGCTGCAATTGATGGAACGAGCTCCTATTATATTCGTGGTGCAACCAACTTTGCTAATCACATTGATTATTTAGTTATGCCGGTTATAAATCCGCAATTAAATGTAAATAATACGGTATTTACATTTAAGTATGCTTACGCTAGAGCGTCAGCAAGTAACAACGATAAATTTGAAGTGCAAGGTTCTATTGATTGTGGCGGAACGTGGAACACAATTATTGGATTAAGCGCTGCTACTATGGCGAGTGGTTCAGGTGGTGTGACTTCAAGTCCTTATACTCCTGCAGCAAGTGAATGGAAATTATATGATGTTTACGCACACCCGAATTGGTTTACTTACACTGGTTATCCTAGTGTTATGGTTCGTTTCATGTTCCAAGAAGATGTAGGTGGTGTTGGATTTGGAAACAACTTCTTTTTGGATGATATTATTTTCTCAGATCCTAATGGTGTAAATGAATTAACCAAGAGTTTAAGTTTCAGAATGGCACCAAATCCTACTAACGGGCAAACTGCTTTGATGTTTAATTTACATGACGCATCTAAAGTATCCGTTGAAGTTTTAGACATCATGGGTAGACAAGTTTTACCTACAGAAAATTATAATTTAAATCCAGGTGAACAATCAATTGATGTAAATAAAAATAAAACATTAAGTCATGGAATTTATTTTGTAAATGTGAGTGTTAATGGAGCTGTAATGAGCAGAAAATTAATCATTGACTAATTTTTTTCATTAATAAAAATCCCGTTACTTGGTAGCGGGATTTTTTTTTGTTGAAATTTTGAATGTTTTTTCACACATACCATTTTTAAGAATTCTGATTCCTTTTTTAGCGGGAATAAGTTGTGCAGTACTACTTTTTGAAAACAATAATTTTACCCCATTTGTATTCATAATTATTTCAATTATTCTTTTTCTGTTTCTATTTGATAAATCTTCGGGCATTTCAAAAATAATTTTTTTAGCAGCTTGTGATTTATTTTTATTCTTTTTTGGCGCAGCAGTAATTCAAAAGAAGAATGTAGAAAACTGCAATACGTATTATGCGAATGCCATAAACATAAAAGAAAGAAATAAATTTCTGATTACTATAGCAGATTTACCGTTAGAGAAAGAAAAAACGTTAAAGTTGAAGGCAAAAGTACAAGGCGTTTTGGCCGGAAATAAATACAAAACTTCAACAGGGGATTTTATTGTTTATTTGAAAAAAACTCCAAATCAAAAAAGAATCAAAGCCGGTGAGCAATTTGTTATTGAGGCTAAATTATTGGAACCGCCATCACCTTTAAATCCTCTTGAATTTAATTACAAGAGTTATTTGCATAGGAATCAAATAAATCATATTTGTTTTATTAACGAAAGTGAAATGTTTGCGGCAGCAACTACTTCAGGTTTAAATGTATTGCAAGAATGGGGGATACGTTTGAAGGAAATGATACTCCAAAATATTAAAACTTCCGATTTGTCTCCGGAAGCTGTTGCCATTTGTTCCGCTTTAATCACCGGATATGATTCCGAAATTTCAAGAGAGATTTTGGATAATTTTGCGCATACAGGGACATTGCATGTACTCTCTGTTTCGGGTTTACATACCGGTTTAGTTTTTTTAACCTTGTCTTTTTTATTTAGCTTTTTTGAAATCAAAAGGAAATGGCCCGTACTAAAATTCATCTTTATTATTTCCGGATTATGGTTGCTGGCTTTAATTACCGGTTTTGCACCTCCGGTAACTAGAGCGGTGCTTATGTTTAGTATTTTAGGTATAGGTCAACTTTTTTTTAAGAATAACGCCAGAAATAGTATTAATATTTTATTTTTTTCTGCCTTTTTACTTTTATTGTTAGATCCCTATTTATTGTTTGACGTTGGTTTTCAACTAAGTTATTCGGCTGTGTTTGGAATTATTTATTTGCATCCAAAATTTACAACTCTAATTACAACACAAAACAAAGCATTATGTTATTTAATGAATGCAAGTTTTACTTCTTTGGCTGCAACCATAACCACGCTGCCATTTACCTTATTGTATTTTAAACAATTTCCACTATGGTTTATACTTTGTAATTTATTAATAGTGCCTCTTACTTTTGTTTTAATGATTTTGGTTTTGCCGGTAATTTTTAAACTTAAGTTCACAATTTATATAATCAATAAATTGGTAGTATTTATGCTTGGATTTATTACTTGGTTCAATAATCCGGCAATTGGTTATATTGATAATATAGATTTTAATTCTGTTGATTTTATTTTCCTGAGTATTTTATTACTTTTAGTATTTCAGATTTTCCGTAGCAGATCCTATCGCAGCGTAGTTTCTTTTTTTGCACTTCTCATAATCTGGCAGTTTAATTCGGTCATTCAGGCGTACTATGCCAAAAGTTCAAGTCAGTTTACTACTTATCATATCAAAAATAAATCTATAGCTTCGATTAAAAATACAATGTTCACATATATAAATCCGCATGAAAAAAGCGATTATAATTTTCATATTCGCAATCACATTATTTCATTTAATCATGCCCAGGTTTATACAAAAGAGTTTAACCGCATTCAAATGCCGGGAAGTGAAATACAAATTTTGGGTAAACACGCATTACCCTTTGGGGTAAATAATCCGTTGAATAAAACAATACTTATTACAAACAATTATCAGTTATCTGAAAAATCATTCTTAAATTTAAAAAATGTGCAGTTGGTCGTTTGTGATGGATCTAATTCATACACAACTTGTTTGCAAACTAAAAAACTATGCCTGAAATATGGAGTTAATTGTTTTAGTACTTTTGAAAAAGGAGCTTATATAAAAGAGATTTAAATGAAATTGAGGATTGGAGATATTGTTCGTTTTTTGAATGAAAAGGGCGAAGGAAAAGTAACGCGAATAAAAAATGCAACTACTGTTTACGTAGAGCTTTCTGATGGTTTTGAAATTCCTTATCCTGTAAAAGATTTGGTTCCAATTCATACTACTTTAATCTTAGATAAGGATACCGATAATATTGAAATGAGCACAGAACCCGGTGATGCAGATGCCATTTATTTTATCATTGAGCCTGATCATGAACTCGAATTATTGGTGAACGAATATCGTTTATTTATTTACAATGCTTCTTCTTTTCAAATGCTATATACGTATTCAATTAAAGAAGGGGAGTATTATCAAACGCTTAAGCATGGAGAATTAGGGGCCTATCAAAAAGTACTTTTGAAGCAAGTTAAACTTAGTTTTTTTAAGGAATTTCAGTATCATAAAATAAATTGTATTTTATTCAAAAATTCGCATTTCAAGGCTCAATTACCAATTGCCGAAATATTAAGTATTAATGAACAGGTACTGAAAACGGAAAAGAAAATACAGCACGATGAATTTAAAAATCCGGTTTACGGGTTTATTTTAAAGGAAGAATTTTATAATACTAAAGAGGTTTTACAAACTTTAAACGAAGAGGATATTAAAAGGATAGCAGCTATAAAAGAGTTTAAATCTTCTGTTTCAGTTTCCAGAAGTAAAAAGCAATACTTTAAGTCTTTGGAGAAGGAAGTCGATCTTCATATAGAAGAGTTAGTAAAGGATACTAAGGGTTTGTCGAGTTATGAAAAGTTAAATATTCAACTGGAACGATTTGAGAAAGAATTAGATCAAGCCATCGAAAATAATTTAAAAAAAATTATTTTTATACATGGAGTGGGAAGCGGAAGATTAAAAGCTGAGATATTGCAAATTCTTAAAACGACTAATGGTATAACTTTTCATGATGCACCCTATAAAGAATTCGGTTTCGGAGCTACGCAGGTCAATATCCTGTAATTCCCTTTGTGGAGTACTATGTGAACAACTCCCTGTCAATTTTTTCAATTTGGGATTATTTTTTACGATATTAGATAAACCTAAATTTTATGATTCCATTTTCACCCCCAAGAATTGACGATAAAATTTGTGAAGCAGTTGTAGATGCTTTAAAAAGCGGATGGATTACAACCGGTCCGCGTACCAAAGAATTTGAAAATAAACTTACCGAGTACTGTGGCAATAAAAAAACACTTTGTTTAAACAGTGCTACGGCCGGCCTGGAATTAATGCTGAGGTGGTTCGGCGTAAAAGAAGGGGATGAAGTTATTATTCCCGCTTATACCTATTCTGCTACTGCCAATGTTGTAATTCATTGTGGCGCCAAACCTGTTTTTGTGGATGTGAATTTCGATGATTTTAATTTAGATGTGAGTTTGTTAAGTGATTATATTACGGATAAAACTAAGGTAATTATTCCTGTTGATTTTGGTGGAATGCCTTGTCATTATAAAGTAATTAATGAATTGGTGGAAGTGTACAAGGATAAGTTTGTACCTGCAAATGAAGTGCAGAAAAAATTGGGACGCATTATGGTGTTAAGTGATGCAGCGCATAGTTTAGGTGCAAGTTTGCGAGGTAATAAAGCCGGATCGCTAACTGATGTTTCTGTTTTCTCCTTTCATGCAGTTAAAAATTTAACTACTGCTGAAGGTGGCGCCATCGCCTTAAATTTTGATGAAAATTTATTTGATAATAATGAAATTTATAATGAATTATGCATCAAAAGTTTGCATGGTCAGAATAAAGATGCTTTAGCTAAAACTCAAAAAGGAAGCTGGCGATACGATGTTACAGAAGCGGGTTATAAATGCAATATGACGGATATTTCGGCTTCCATTGGATTGGTTGAATTGGCCAGATACGAGAATGATACTTTGGTAAAAAGAAAACACATTGCAAATTTATATCACACTTTGCTGAAAGATGTTCCTAAAATTGAACTTCCTATTTTTCAGGATTCTATTCGTGAGAGCTCTTATCACCTGTATCCTCTGCGAATACGTGGAATTTCAGAACAGCAACGCGATGCTATTATACAGGAAATTTTTGATAGAGATGTGAGTGTTAATGTGCATTTTCTTCCGGTGCCCGCCATGTCATTTTACGCGAATTTAGGTTATAAGGTAACAGATTATAAAACAGCTTATGATAATTATTGCAGAGAAATATCACTTCCTTTATACTACAACCTCACGGACGAACAAGTGCAAACCGTAGCTCGCGCAGTAATTGAAAGTATTCAAAAAGTATTAAATTCCTAAAATAAGCTATTCCCTTCCTTGAAACGAGTTTTTGATATTCTATTTTCACTTTGCGGAATTGTTATTCTATTGCCTGTTTTTATTCTTATCCTAGTACTTATTTTATTAAATGATGGATGGCCTGTTTTATATAGACAAGTTAGAGTAGGGCAATGTAATCAGGATTTCACCTTAATCAAGTTTCGTACCATGAGAAAAAATTCTGATCTATTGGGTTTACTTACGGTTGGCGGACGTGATCCTCGTGTTACGGCAATAGGCTACTATTTGAGAAAGTATAAACTAGATGAATTACCTCAATTGTTTAATGTACTAATGGGACAAATGAGTTTAGTAGGTCCTCGTCCGGAAGTTCGAAAGTACGTGCAATTATATACAGATGAACAATTAAAAATTTTGAATGTTAAACCCGGGATAACCGATTATGCTTCTCTGGAATATTATAATGAAAACGAATTATTGGCTAAATCTGCTAATCCCGAAAAAACTTATATTGATGAAGTGATGCCGGCAAAATTAAATTTGAATAAGAAATATGTAGAAGAAGCAGGAGTGCTAATCGATTTAAAAATAATTTTTCTAACTATTAAAAAAATATTAGCTTAAAATCAGGCCATCTGTTGTTCTGAATTTTGATTTAAAATATCTCGTAGCCATTCTTCGGCCTCTTCTTCTGTTTTAAATAATTTGGTGGGTACTTTAGGTTTATTAAAGTTGATATATACATTTCCTAAAATTCTAACCGACATGGATTTAATAATTACCGCTTCAGCTAATCTACCCAACACGGGATTGTTAGCAGCGTATTCTCGGGCTTCTTTGGTGGCTGAAGTACGTGCACCTGCTATCACCAGAATTACATGTCTCTTGCCCAGGGTGATTTTAGCATATAATTCCCGCTGTGCAATGATATCCTCCAACTCCATTTCAGAATCATTATCTAAAATTGTTTTAATGAAACTGCTGTCATTATAAAATACAGTTGCGTAATTTGTTCTTATGGAGTTGGTATATGGTGTTGAACTCAAGATGTATTAAAAATACTAATTTATTTTTAGTTACTCAACCTATTTTACTCCAGTCTTTTTTCGCTTTTGATAAGGTATTTAAACCTTGTAAAACCGCATTGTTTTTTGGTAATTGCAAATTAGGGTCTTCTTCCAATAATATTTCAGCGCATTGCCTAGCCATTTGTAATATTTGACCATCTCTAGCTAAGTCTGCCAGTTTTAAATCCATTACACCACTTTGAACTGTACCTTCAATGTCGCCCGGACCTCTTAATTTTAAATCAACTTCACTAATTTCAAATCCATCATTCGTTCGCACCATGGTTTCCAATCTGGTTTTAGTTTCCCGACTTAACTTATTTCCCGACATAAGTATGCAATAACTTTGTTCTGCGCCTCTTCCAACTCGACCTCTTAATTGATGTAATTGGGCAAGTCCAAATCGTTCTGCGCTTTCAATAATCATCACTGAAGCGTTAGGAACATTTACCCCAACTTCAATAACTGTTGTGGCAACCATAATTTGAGTTTCGCCCTTTACAAACCTTTGCATTTCTTTTTCCTTCACATCATTTTTTAATTTGCCATGCACAATACTGATTTGGAATTCAGGTGGGGGAAATTCATTCAATAAATGATCATATCCTTCTTGCAAATTTCTTAAATCCATTTTTTCACTTTCCTGTATCAATGGATATACAATATATACTTGTCGGCCTAATTTCACTTGTTCTTTTATAAAACCAAAAACTTTTAATCGCTGACTTTCAAAATAATGAACAGTTTTTATGGCTTTTCTGCCAGGTGGTAATTCATCAATAATACTGCTGTCTAAATCTCCGTACAAAGTCATAGCTAACGTTCTTGGAATTGGAGTAGCGGTCATAAGTAATACATGAGGAGGATGAATGTTTTTAGCAGATAGTTTAGCTCGTTGAGCCACACCAAATCGATGTTGTTCATCAATTACTGCTAAACCCAGATTTTTAAACTGCACATTATCTTCAATTAACGCGTGTGTTCCTATTAAAATCTGTAATTCACCGTTTAATAATTTTTCATCAATTATTTTTCTTTTTTTTGCCGGCGTTGAACCGGTTAAAATTTCAAAGCGAATATCCATGTCACCTAACATATTGCTAAAGGTTTCGAAATGCTGTTGCGCTAGTATTTCGGTGGGAGCCATCATGCAACATTGAAAGTTATTATCAATTGCAATGAGCATACTCATTAGTGCTACTAATGTTTTCCCACTGCCTACATCACCCTGAATTAGCCTATGCATTTGTCGACCACTTCCGGTATCCGTTCTGATTTCTTTCAAAACTCTTTTCTGTGCGCCGGTTAATTCATAGGGCAAATGTTTTTCAAAAAAGGAAGTAAAAGCCTCACCAACTTTTTTAAAATGAAAACCAATGCCGGTTGTTTTTCTGTTTTTATTTATTCGCAATAATCTCAGTTGAATGAAAAATAATTCTTCAAATTTTATTCGTTTTCGTGCTGATGTCATTTCACTTTCAGAATTTGGAAAATGAATTAGCGAATAGCTTTGGTATTTACTTATGAATTGATAATCGCTAATCATTTCCTGAGGAAATGTTTCCTGAATATTTTCCGGTTTTAATTGATCAATTAATATTTTCATTAATTTTCGAATCCCTTCGCTTTCCAATCCTTTCACCTTTAATTTTTCAGTACTATGGTATACGGGTTGAAATGGGCTTCTGGTTGATAACGATTCTTCTGTTGCCATTTCAATTTCAGGATGTGCGAAATTTATTTTTCCGTTAAAAAATGTAGGTTTACCATACAAAATATATTCTTTTCCACTCTGGAGTTTACTGGCCATCCAATGTTGTGCTTTAAACCAAACCAATTCAACTAGGCCGGTGTTATCTCTGAATAAAACAGATAAACGTCCGCCTCTTTTCGGACCAACCATTTCCAGATGTTCAATTTTACCTCTTAGTTGCACGGGTCCGCTTTCCAAATTTATTTCAGCAATTTTTTGAAAGCTTGTTTTATCAATATATCGGAATGGATAATGCTCCAATAAATCTTTATAAGTAAAAATTCCTAATTCTTTTTTTAATACTTCGGCACGAACCGGACCAACTCCTTTTAAATATTCAATTGGGGTATCAAGCATTTTACTAATTTAATTACAAGCTTTTGTTGAAACAATTTATATGTATCAAATATTTTGGCGATTTATACACTTAAATTTGATTAATGCCACGCTTATTTCTAATAATGACATGCTTGTGTAGTTTAAGAGTGAGTGCTCAGTTCTTAGATACACTTCATAATGTGTTTAATCAACGATCACATGTAGATGCGCGGCTTGAATCAAGATACGGATTAATAAATAACACAGCTACCATGGTTAGGGGAGTAAGGTTAGGTATTGCATTTAATAGAAAGTTGAGATTAGGTGGAGGGTTAAGTTGGTTAAATACAAATTATTTTGAGCGACGTATTTTAATACAGGAAAATAATGAAGTTATTATTACAGATAGATATTTAAAATTTGCATACTTGTGTTTTTACGCAGATTTTGTTTTTCACAAAACAAAGAGATGGCAATTAAGCGTACCGATTCAGATTGGGGGAGGCGGTGCTTGGTATCAAGACAGGGCCAAATATGATTTAAATGCATACCCTAAGTATGCTATATTTTTGTATGAACCCGGAATTACCGTGCAATTTAAAATTTTCAGATGGCTTGGTTTGGGTTCGGATTTTGGGTGCAGAATGGTGTTGAAGGATAAAAGAATTACTGAACGAATAAGCTCTCCAATAATCAGTTTGAAGTTAATGCTTTGGCCTGATCAACTTTATTATTTGTTGTTTCCGAAATCTAAAATGAGTACAAAAAAAGGTCCGGCTGTTTGGTAACTAATCTGAAATTTTTACTGCTTCATAACACTTGAATTCACCGGCATTGCCCATAAATTCAGCATCAACATCAACAAGTCCAACCTTTTTTAATTGTTCTTTAGTTAAGGGTTTATTTAAAAACCAGCGGTCATCCTGAACTTTTAAATCAACATCTTTATTAATAAGAATTTGATTCAGTTGTTTTTGAGTCAGGAATAGAATTCCTTCTTCTTCATCTTCACTGGCTGCATCCAAAAGTGTGCCAACTAACTTAAGTTTAGGAACCTCAGGCTTGTATTTAAAGTCAAGTCCCTCTTCCGCATTTAATTCTATGTATTGAATTCCGGTGATGTGAATTTCTGCCATTGTAACAATTTTGTGCAAGTTTACTAAATATGGTCAATTCCTGCAATAAAAATGTTAAAAACCAATCAATAATTATTAATAAAATGAGTGAATTTAAGCAGAACCATGGAATTATCAGGTTCCCTGTTCCAATGAAAAAGTAAATGTTGTGCCTTTATCTACAACGCTTTCTACTTTGATAGATTTGGAGTGAACATCAATAATGTGTTTAACAATGGCTAGTCCTAATCCGGTACCACCCTGTTCGCGGCTTCGGCCTTTATCAATGCGGTAAAAGCGTTCAAACACCCTTGCTAAATGTTTTTCTTCAATGCCGGGTCCGTTATCTTTAACCTGAACCACTACGTCATCATTTAAATAATTAAAACTAATTGTAGTTGTACCATCCTCTTTACCGTATTTGATACTATTCGTAATTAGATTAACCAATACCTGTCTTATTCTGAATTTATCGGCGTAAACCAGAATGGGCTTATCGTATTTTTTAGCTAATTCGAGTTTAATTTTCTTTTTAGCAGCACTCATTTCCAATGCTGCGTAAATATCTTTCGTTAGAACGGCAATATCAAAATTATCCTTTTCCAGATTCAAATCACCGGTTTCCAGCTGCGTAATAGTTTCTAAATCGTCGATGATATTGATTAAACGATCAATACTTTTTTCTGTTCTTTTTAAGTATTCCATATTTATGGAATCATCGTGTAAACCTCCATGAATTAAAGTATCCACGTAACCTTGAATGTTAAATACGGGAGTTTTTAGTTCATGAGAAACATTGCCAATATATTCCTTTCTGTAACTATCCAAATTTTTTATTTGTAACAATTCCTTTTCACGGCTTAGTATTAATTCGTCAACTTGTTCATCCAAATCGGCGAGGCTATCAATTTCCTCCAGTTGATTTCTGGCTTTGGGCAATTCTTTGTAAAGAAATTTGCTTTTAATTTTAGCACTTAGTTCATTGATTTTTGAAGCGATATCAATAAAATAAAAATAATAAAGTGTGATAATACTTACTACAAAATATATAAACAGGGATAAAAGGAAATAAGTAAGGTCAACATTAAATCTTCCGATTTTCAAAATAGTTAAGAATGCAACAACACTTAAAATACAACTGATTAAGCTTAAAACGAAAATCCGAACAGATATTTTACTTTTACCAGACAAACTAAGAGTAAAATTAATCAATTACATGGAATACGTAGAATAAAAAAACCCCGGGAGGATAATCCGGGGTGTACATTCTTTAATTTTCAATTTATTCTGCGATAACAATTACGCCATTTTTTCCAACTTCAACTACTCCGCCTTTAACTTCAAATACCAATTCGTTATTGTCTTCTTCAATCAAAGTTACTTTACCATTTTTAAGTGTTGCTATTAATGGCGCATGATTATTCATCACACCAAAGCTTCCTTCAGATCCCGGAAAAACTGCCGATTTAACAGAACCTTCAAATAGTTTTTTTTCAGGGGTAATAATTTCGAGTTTCATGTTAGGCAATTAAAGCTTTTATTTATTTTCTGATAAAATTTTCTTTCCTTTTTCGATAGCTTCTTCAATGGATCCTACCAGGTTGAAGGCTGCTTCAGGATATTCGTCTACTTTACCGTCCATAATCATATTAAAGCCCTTAATAGTATCTTCAATACTTACAAATACACCTTTTAATCCGGTAAATTGTTCAGCAACATGGAAAGGTTGAGAAAGGAAACGTTGAACACGGCGAGCGCGATGAACAATTAGTTTATCCTCTTCACTTAATTCATCCATTCCCAGGATGGCAATAATATCCTGTAATTCTTTATAACGCTGTAAAATTCCTTTAACACGTTGAGCACAATTGTAATGAGCTTCACCTAAAACCGCAGGGGTTAAAATTCGGGAAGTAGAATCCAAAGGGTCTACGGCCGGGTAGATACCTAATTCGGCAATTTTTCTGCTTAATACGGTAGTTGCATCTAAGTGTGAGAAAGTTGTAGCGGGAGCAGGATCGGTAAGATCATCCGCCGGCACATAAACAGCTTGCACAGAGGTAATCGATCCCTTTTTAGTGGACGTAATTCGTTCTTGCATCAATCCCATTTCAGTAGCTAAAGTAGGCTGATAGCCAACCGCAGAAGGCATACGGCCTAATAAGGCGGAAACCTCGGAGCCGGCTTGTGTAAACCTGAAAATATTATCAATAAAGAATAAAATATCTTTTCCTTGACCAGAGCCTTCACCATCTCTGAAATATTCGGCGAGTGTTAATCCGGATAAGGCAACGCGCGCTCTGGCTCCCGGAGGCTCATTCATTTGACCAAAAACGAAGGCTGCCTGCGATTTTTCCAATTCCTTAAGATCTACTTTACTTAAATCCCAACCGCCTTCTTCCATACTATGCTTAAAGGCATCGCCATATTTTACAATGCCCGATTCAATCATTTCTCTTAATAAGTCATTTCCTTCACGCGAACGCTCACCTACACCGGCAAATACCGAAAATCCCGAGTGCCCCTTAGCGATATTATTAATCAATTCCTGAATTAATACGGTTTTACCTACACCTGCGCCTCCAAACAATCCAATTTTACCTCCTTTTGCATAAGGCTCAATTAAATCAATTACTTTAATTCCGGTAAATAAAACTTCAGTTGAAGTAGAAAGATCTTCAAATTTTGGTGGCTGACGGTGAATAGCATATCCGCCCGTATTATCAACAGTGTTAATTCCATCAATGGCTTCACCAACCACATTAAAAAGTCTTCCTTTCACTTTATCACCGGTTGGCATAGTAATCGCTCTTCCGGTAACTACCACTTCCATTCCCCGATAAACACCGTCGGTACTATCCATTGCAATAGTTCTTACGGTGTCTTCACCAATATGTTGTTGAATTTCAAGTACAATTTTCTGACCGCCTTTTACAATTTCTAAGGCATCTAATATATTTGGCAGTGTTCCACCGTTTAAATCGAAGCGAACATCGATAACTGGACCAATAACCTGAGCAATTTTACCAACTAGTTTTGACATATAAATTCTGTGTTTTTAAATTCAGGCGCAAAGGTAATGGTTTTCTTATAATTTTATAAAAAAAGCACCATTTTTATTAGACGTTTCTTAACAAAAAGAAATGATTTTCTGAACTTAAAACTGAGCATTATCATTTGTTTTTACCTGATTCATTTGTTTTATTTTCATTTTTGTTCTATACACGCCTATTTGGCTTATTTTTTGAACGGAATAGCTATTAAAACCTTAATTTTACATCATGTTAGTAGTGCAGAATACCAAGCATTTTCGTATTGAAAAACCAACAATTGTTACCATTGGTACATTTGATGGCGTGCACCTTGGACATCAAAAAATATTAAGCCGACTACAACAATTAAAGAAAAAACATGGATTAACGACCCTTGTTTTAACTTTTGAACCTCATCCTCGAATGATTTTAGAACCGGATAATGACGAACTGAAATTGTTAACCCTTATTGATGAGAAATTAGATATGCTCGAAAATTATGGAGTAGATGTAACGGTAGTATATCCATTTGACAAAGAATTTTCAAATATAGAAGCAGTAGATTATATTGAAAACATTCTCGTGAATAATTTACATGTGAAATACCTGGTAATTGGATACGATCATCATTTTGGAAAGAATAGAGGAGGAAATATTAAACTATTTGAAAAACTGAAGGACAAATACGGATATCATATTGAAGAAATTGATGCCTTAGATATAGATAAAAGTACAATCAGCAGCAGCCGAATCCGAAAGTCAATTGAACAAGGTCATATGAATATGGCCAACAACTTTTTAGGACATAATTATTTTTTAAATGCCACGGTTGTCCACGGTAAAAAGTTAGGTAGAACTTTAGGCTATCCAACAGCAAACCTAAAAATAGTAAGTAAAAATAAACTTATACCAAAGCAAGGTGTTTATTTTGTTACCGTTACTTTCGGAAAAAATAACTATTACGGGATGCTCAATATTGGATTGAATGTTACAACTGATACCGACACAAATATTAAAATTGAAGTCAATATATTCGATTTTGAAGGAGATTTATACGGCAAAACACTTAAAATAAGTTTCAATAATTATTTACGGGAAGAGAAAAAGTTTAATAATTTGGAAGAATTAACTCAAGCATTAAACAGAGATAAAGAAAAATGTATGAAGCTGATTGAAGAAATGAATAAAATACAATGCGCAGTGATAAAAAAGTAAAATGGGTAAACGACTTTTAATATTGCTTTTTTGTTTTGTATCTATTTTGAGTAGTGCACAAGATGAATTGCTTGACTCATTAACCTTGGTCACCTACCAAGAATATACAGATTTGGAGGAAGCGCTTAAAAATCCGAACAACGTTGTAAAACTAACCCTCCGAAAAAAAAAGTATAAAACTTTTCCAACTCAAATTCTGGAATTGAAAAACTTACAGTTTTTAGATCTTAGTAAAAATGCCATCAAAGAATTACCGGATAGTATAGTACAACTTAAAAAACTACAATTTCTGTTATTAAGTAAAAATGGATTAGAACGCTTACCCGTAAACTTTGGTAATATGGGAAATTTGATTTATTTAAATATTAATCAAAATGACATAACTAACCTGCCCTATAGTTTTGGTAATCTGGAAAAATTACAATATTTAGACATGTGGAGTAATAATTTAGATTTTATGCCCGAAAATTTTAATAGTCTAAAAAATCTAAAGTGGCTGGACATGAGAAGTATACTAATTTCAAAATCAGTGCAGGATAATTTTTATAATACCTTTCCCAACGCGCGTATTTATTTCAGTCCGCCCTGTAACTGTGGTAGTTAGCTTCTTTTTTTAAAATCAGACTTATTAAAAGTCCTTTTTTAATAAGTTTATTATCAGGGCTTAACATCACTTCAATTAAATTCCAAATTTTAGGGCATTAAAACATCAGTTTAAATTTTATGAAATTAACCCGTTTTGTTTGTTTGTCCTTACTGTTAACAGTAACGCTTACTCATTTAAAAGCACAGGAAATGAGCAAACGGGAAATGGAGGAGGCGGCATATCATTATTTTGGGATGGGAGATTATGTTGATGCTTATCCTTTATTTGATAAGTTAGCTGCTGAAAATCCGAAAAACATTGATTACCGTTTTCGTTTGGGAATAATATGTTTGCATTATCCCATGAAAAAAAACAGAGCCATTGAGATTTTTACGCAATTGAGAAGCGAGGTGAAGGGGCCGGAAATAGATTATTATTTAGGTAAATCTTATCACTTAAATTACAAATTTGATGAAGCAATACCCTATTTGGAAAAATACGTTGAAGAAGTAACCGGCACCAATAAAAAAGATGAAAGGGATATGATGTTGGATGCCAAACATTCAGCAGAACAATGTAAGCATGGCAAATTTTTAATTGATAACAGAGTAATTGCTGAAATAATAAATATAGGGGAGCCATTAAATACTGAAGAATTGGAAGGTTCTCCAATAATATCAACGGACGAAAGTATGATAATATTTACCTATGCCGGCAAAAATAGTATGGGAGGGAAGTTAAATGAAGATCTTCAACCGGATAAAGATGGACATTATAGAGAAGATGTGATGATGAGTTTTAAAGAAACCGACACTACTTATGGCCCTCCTATACCAATCGAATCAATAAACACTTTAGGTAATGATGCGGCAATTGCTATTTCACCGGATGGTATGACGCTATTTACTTTTGCAAGTAATAATGACGATGGAGATATTTATGTGAGCCACTTAGTTGGTTTCGAATGGTCGAAACCCGTAAAGCTCAATAAAAATATTAATTCTGAAGCGTGGGAAGGATCATGTTCTATTTCCGGAGATGGCCGTCATCTTTATTTTTCGAGTGAAAGGCCCGGAGGATTTGGAAAAAAAGATATTTATGTAAGTGACTTTGAAAATGGAGATTGGGGACCCGCAAAAAATTTAGGATCAAAAATAAATACCGAATATAATGATGACGCTCCATTCATTCACCCCGATGGTATTACTTTATTCTTTAGTTCCGAAGGACACACAAGTATTGGAGGATATGATATTATGTTTAGTGTGAAGAAGGATAATGAATGGACTGAACCTAAAAATATGGGATTGCCTTTAAATACAACGGAAGATGATAGATATTATGTAATTAACTCAAAAGGAGATAAAGGATTTTTTAGCAGCGACAGGGCAGGCGCAGGTGGTAAGGGGAGTTTAGATATTTATATGGTAACACCTGGCGTATTAGGTGATAAACCCATTATTGCCTTATTAAAGGGACATGTTTACGGGAATGATAAACCCATAAAAGCAAACATTGAGGTGGTGAAAATTGTGCAGCAAGAAAGCATTGGTCCTTTCGAATCCAATGAAAAAACCGGTAAATACTTAATGGCTTTAAGTCCGGGTTATATTTATCGCATTAAAGTTAAAGCAGAAGGATATGAATCGGTTGAAGAAGATTTAGATATTGAGAACTTGGATAAGTATATGGAAGCGAATAAAGATTTTTATTTGTACGCTCCCGGTTCACAAACCAATATTGTAGCTACGGAAACTACAACACCAACCGAAACTGTCGTTAGCAACCCTACTGTAACGCCTACTGAAACCGTTGTGGCAGTTGAAACAACCACTACGGAATCCACGCCAACCGAAACTGTTGCCACAGTTGAAACAAAAACAACTGAAAGTACACCAACCGAAACAATAGCTTCCACTGAACCCTGCTCGTCACAAATTCTACCCGACTTGAATTCTATAAAAGGGAAATCATTAAATGATCTAAGTGTATATAAACAATTATTGGGATTAGCAGGCGATTATTGTGCCGACGGTTTGGTATTTAAAGTTCAGATCGGGGCGTATAGATTTCCTAATAATTATAAGTACAATCATTTGATCCAATATGGCAAGCCGGAAATAACAGAATATCCGGATGGCATTACTCGATTCACGCAAAAAGAATTTAAAACTATAAAAGAAGCAGAAAAACACCGACAAAAAGCTATTGCCAAAGGTCAGAAAGACGCATGGATAGTCGCCTTTGTGAATGGCAAGCGCTATACTTTAGAAGAACTAATTATGGTTGATTTTCTTGGTAAATCAATAAACTAAGTTCTACAGGTACCAAAAAAAAACCCGCTCCGTAAAGCGGGTTTTTTTTATGTAAGGTTATTTTCTAAACTGTCATGATTTCTTTTTCTTTTTGCTCAATATGTTTATCTACTTTTCCAACACATCCATCCGTGATACCTTGAATTTTGGTTTCCGCATCCTTAGCTTCGTCTTCCGGTAGACCATTTTTCTTCAAACCTTTTATACTTTCCATAGCGTCTTTTCTGATGTTTCGAATGGCCACTTTAGCATCTTCTCCAAGATTTCTTGCTGTTTTGGTTAACTCTTTTCTTCTTTCTTCAGTTAAAGGCGGAACAACGATTCGAATAATTACTCCATCATTTTGCGGATTAAATCCCAGGTTAGCCATTTGAATAGCTTTTTCAATGGGTGTAAGCATTGTTTTTTCCCAAGGTTGAATAACAAGGGTTCTTGAATCTTGTGTGTTTATACTTGCCGTATTACTCAACGGAACTTTACTTCCATAATAATCAACCTGTACATTTTCTAACATCACCGGATTTGCTTTTCCGGCTCTTACTTTTTGTAATTCTGATTCCAAGTGCACAATAGCCTTATCCATTAATGATTTGGTATGGTCTAAAACTGATTTTACGTCATTCATATTTTCAGTGGTTTAATTCTATGTAAATATAAGCAAAAGCCTATTTATTGGTTTACTAAAAGTTCCTTTAATTTATCTATTACATAATCTACTTCTTCTTTGGTGCTGTATTTGGAAAAGCTAAATCGTACTGAAGCTCGCTCCATATCAATTCCCATGGCTCTGAGCACGTGACTACCTTGATTGCTGCCGCTGCTACACGCACTGCCTCCGCTGGCCGCAATTCCGGCAATATCTAAATTAAAAAGTAACATTTCGCTATCAGGATGTTTAGGGAAACGACAATTTAAAACGGTGTACAATGATTTATCAGGATCTGTTTCCCCATTAAATTCAATACCCGGAATTTCCGCTATAAGTCTATTCATCATATAGGTTTTTAACGCTTGAATTTCTTTATGGTGTTTTTCCATTTCGTCGAAGCATATTTCAAGTGCTTTAGCTAAACCAACTATGCCATATAAATTTTCTGTTCCGCCCCTCATGTTTCTTTCCTGCGCTCCTCCATGAATGAAAGGTTTTAATTTATAATCTTGATTCATGAATAAAAAGCCAACACCTTTAGGTCCATGAAATTTATGTGCCGCACAGGTTAAAAAATGAATTTTTGTTGCTTTCAGATCTATTTTATAATGCCCCATAGTTTGTACGGTATCACTATGGAAAATAGCATTGTATTTCTCGCATAAGTCTGCAACTTTTTGAATAGGCAATAAGGTGCCTACTTCATTATTGGCATGCATCAGTGAAACCAGTGATCGACTTTCATTCTTTAGTGCATTTTCCAACTCTGTTAAATTAATATTTCCTTTTGAGTCGGGTTTTAGCCAGGTTACTTTTACTTTTCCGCTTTTTTCTAATAACTCAATGGTGTGCTCAACGGCATGATGTTCAATTTTTGAGGTAATGATATGATTAATACCAAAAGTTTCAATGCTTTGTACAATAGCCATGTTATCCGCTTCTGTACCCCCTGAGGTAAAAAATATTTCAGCGGGTGAAGCGTTCAAAAGTTTTGCTACCGTTTTTCTGGCCACTTCAATCGCAGCTCGTGTTTTTCTTCCAAAACCATGTATAGAAGAAGGGTTCCCGAAATCCTCTTTCATATACGGTAACATGGCATCAAGCACTTCCGGATCCATAGGTGTAGTGGCCGCATTGTCAAGATATATTTTTTTTGTCATCCCTTAATTTTTAATTAATTCTTTGATATCCGATATGATTTTTTTAGCCAGATTATCGGCAGTGGCCAGTGTTTGACTTTCGCTGTAAATACGTATTATGGGTTCAGTATTGCTTTTTCTTAAATGAACCCACTCTTTATCAAATTCTATTTTTAATCCATCCACCTCATTTAAGGGTTGTTTATGATATTTAGCTTTAACTTTTTCTAAAATTAAATCTACGTTTATCTGTTCAGTAAGTTCAATTTTGTTTTTTGAAATAAAATAACCCGGATAACTGCTTCTTAAAACCGAAACTGATTTACCGAATTTGGCAAGGTGCGTTAAAAAAATAGCAATTCCAACCAAAGCGTCTCGGCCATAATGCAGTTCCGGTAAAATCACGCCTCCATTTCCTTCTCCGCCAATTACAGCTTTTGTTTCTTTCATTTTATGAACCACATTTACTTCTCCAACGGCTGAGGCTGAATAAAGGCCTCCGTTTTTTTCTGTTATATCTCGCAATGCCCTTGTGCTTGACAGATTACTTACCGTATTTCCGTATTTGTGATGTTTTAGCACGTAGTCGGCCACTGCTACTAAGGTGTATTCTTCGCCAAACATCTCACCATCTTCACAAACAAAAGCCAAACGATCAACATCCGGATCAACACTTATTCCCAAATTAGCTTTTTGTTTTAAAACTGATGCACTAAGTTCCGTTAAATGTTCGGGCAACGGTTCCGGATTATGGGCAAAATTACCATGCATATCTCCGTTAATTACCGTAACATTGGAAACACCCAAGGCTTTGAGCAATGCCGGAACAGCAATTGCTCCTGATGAATTAATGGCATCTACTACAATTTTGAAATTTGCTTTAGTTATAACATCTTGATCAACGTAAGGAAGATCTAATATTTTTTGAATATGAATATTTAAGAAATCGTCGTTTTTACTGTATTTACCGAGTTGATTGACTTGCGAATATTCAAAATCTTCTTTTTCGGCAATATTCAATAATTCCTGTCCGGTTTCTGCACTTATAAATTCTCCTTCTGAATTTAAAAGTTTTAAAGCATTCCATTGTTTGGGATTGTGGCTGGCCGTTAGTATAATTCCGCCATCTGCTTTTAATTCTTTTACCGCCATTTCTACGGTTGGCGTAGTGCTTAATCCTAAATCTATCACGTTTACGCCCATGCCGGATAAGGTGGCACACACGAGGTTGGATACCAATTCACCACTCATACGCGCATCTCTGCCTATGATTATAGTTTTAGTTTTATTGGAATTGGAAGCGAGAATAATTTTGGCAAATGCTGAGGTAAACTTAACAATGTCAATAGGTGTTAAAGCATCATTTGTTTTTCCACCAATCGTCCCTCTTATGCCTGATATACTTTTAATTAGAGTCACAGTGTTTTTTTTTAGATGTGCCAAAGATAGAAAACTGCGTGATATCTTCTTGTTTTTAAGTTAACAAATTGCTGATTTTTTATATAAATTGCCTAGTGTCAAATGGATTAAAATGAAGACTTTTTTAGATTCACATTTTATTAAATTTTTTATTTTTTCAATCTTAGCTTTGGGTGTAACTGCTGTAAATGCTAATAACAACAACTTAACATTTGTTGATACGCTCTATTTGTATACAGACACTGTACAAATGGAAGTTTTTATTTCCAATATCGATCAAAATAAAGATGCACAGCGTCCGTTCCCGATACTTCATTTCATCAAAGAAAAGCGCAAAAAAAATAAAAAAGTAATTGCCACAATATTAGCATTTCCATTACCTTTTGGTATTGTTGGTTTGCATCGAATTTATTTAGGTACCGCGCCTTATGTGCCTGTTGTATATGTGGCTAGCTTGGGGGGTGTATTGGGTATTTTACCATTTATAGATTTTTGTGTTTTGTTACTGGATAAGGAAATTGACAGGTATCAGAACAATAAACAGGTGTTTATGTGGGTTAATGAATAATTAAGTATGTGTGGAATAAGCGGATTAATTTTAAAAAAAGAGAATGCGTTAAACGCCAGCGAAATTATTCAGAAAATGAATCTGGCCATTGCGCATCGGGGTCCGGATGGTGATGGATTTTTATTGGTTGATCGGGATGAGGCAATTCCATTTGCAGGAGCAATTACTTCCATTAAAAAAGTAAATCAGCTCAATTATTTCCCCGAAAAAAATATTTTAAACTCCGAACTCAATCCGTTTTTAGCTTTTGGTCACCGACGTTTATCAATTCTCGATTTGAGTAACTATGGACACCAACCCATGTGTAATCAAAATGGAACAAATTGGATTGTGTTTAATGGCGAAATTTACAATTATATTGAACTTCGGGAAGAGTTAAAAGCCAAAGGTTATACTTTTATTTCCGAAAGTGATACCGAAGTGGTATTAGCCGCTTATCAAGAATGGAATGAAAACTGTGTGCTGCATTTTAACGGGATGTGGGCTTTTTGTATTTATGATGCGGAGAAAAACATCTGTTTTGCTTCAAGAGATCGTTTAGGCGTAAAACCTTTTTATTACGTAAATAGTTCAAATTATTTTGGCTTTGCCAGCGAACAAAAAGCTTTTGTTAAATCGGGGTTAGTGAGTGGAGAAACAAACGATATTCAACTACATGATTATTTGATTAATGGAAGAGTAGAGCACGATGAAAATAATTTTTTTAATAACGTTAATGAACTCAAAGGAGGTTATTCATTAATTTACAGTTTAAGAAATCATGCAATTTCCGTTTCTAAGTATTACTCAACACAAATAAGTACGGAAAACAACACTAAGTCTGATGTGGATTTGATTGCGGAAATTAAAAATAAGGTAACAAGAGCCGTTAAAATCCGAATGCGGAGTGATGTAGAAGTGGGTACTTGTTTAAGTGGCGGGTTAGATAGTAGTATTATTGCCGCATTAATGACTCAAGAAAATAAAAAGGGCATTCATTGTTTCACTTCTGTTTTTAAGGGAGAGGTTTTTAATGAGGAAGAATATGCGAATTTGATGGCCAATTCGATTGGTGCGCGCTTACACAAAATAAATCCGGATGAAAATTCTTTCCTGAGTAATTTGAACGAATTAATTTATTCGCAAGATGTGCCTATTTGGGATACCAGTACTTTTTCGCAGTTTATGGTGATGAAATTAGCAGCACAGCATAAAATTAAAGTAGTGTTAGACGGTCAAGGTGCAGATGAATTGTTTGGAGGTTATCATCATTATTTTATTGCCAAATGGAAAAAACTTCTAAGTGAAGGTAATTCAAGAAAAGCTTTTCAGGAAATTAAAGCCAGTCAAAAAACCATTAACAGTCCATTTATCTTTTTTGCCAAGGAAAAATTAAAAGAGCGTATGCATGTATCAGGTGCTGTTTATGAAAAGTTTTTTAAACCTGAATTTCTACAGCTATCCGAAAAAATTAATCCGGTTAAGTATTTTAATTCTGTAAATGAACAACAACTATATGATATTGAAGAAGCCCGGTTAAAACCATTTTTAAAATGTGAGGATCGGTGTGCCATGTGGCATAGTGTAGAGAGTCGTACTCCTTTTAGTGATGATGTTCATTTAATTCAACTGATGTTTTCATTTGATGGTGAACGAAAAATTCAGAATGGCGTGCTAAAACACCTTTTTCGCGAAGCATTTAAAACCGAATTGCCGGAAAAAATTTATAAGCGATACGACAAGCGGGGATTTGAAACTCCCATGAAAAAGTGGATTCTGAATTTATTACCAATCATTCAAGAAGAAATTAAACCTTTAGAGGATACCATTTTAAAAAAGGATTTTATTAAAAAATTTAATTTGGACGACGACAAACAAATTAAAGTGTTATTTAAATTATTTGTTTATTCAAGATGGAAAAAGTTATTTGAGAATTAAATCCCAATCACCTTAAATTCTGTTCTTCTGTTTTTAGCTTTATTTTCAATGCTCGTATTTGGAACCTTAGGTTTTGTGTCACCATATCCTTTAAACTTAAGTCGGTTAGCTTGCACTTTATTGCTCGTTACTAAATAATCAAAAACAGCCTTGGCTCTGTTTGTAGATAGAATTAAATTGGCTTTTTTATCTCCGTCGCTATCTGTATGTCCGCTTAATTCAATTTTCACTTTATTATTTGCGACTAAAAAAGAGATTAATTTATCAAGCTCTGCTTTGCTTTCCGGTTTTAAATCCCACTTATTCACATCAAAAAAAACGTTTTTAAGTTCTACTACATTTCCGGTATCAATAGGTTGTAAGGGTATATCTAATAAATAGGGCTTTGAAAAATCAGTTATTTTTCCTTTAAGCGAAAAATTATCGCTATAAAATAAAAACCCGGCTTTATTCACATTTACGATATAATTTTTATTTGCAGTTAGTGTTACTAAAAATTCACCATTACTGCCGCTATACGATTGGGTAACATTTTTACCGGTTTCTAAATCAATTAATTCAAAGCTGGCTTCTAAGGGTTCTTTGGTTTCGGCATTGTATATTTTTCCCTTAGCAAAAGTTATTTTTTCAGGCTTAAACTCATTCGGCACTTCAAATTGATATAAATCCAATTCTCCAAATCCTCCATCTCTGTCCGATGCAAAATAAGCCAAGGCTCCACTTGGAGATACCAATAAACTGTTTTCGTCTTTGGAAGAATTAATTGGATAACCCAGATTTACAGGATCACCCCATGTACCATCTGTATTTTTTTTCGACATAAATATATCTGCTCCACCCATACCTACATGTCCCTTACTGCAGAAGTATAAGGTTTGATTATCGGGATGAATAAATACAGATTGTTCTTCTTTTTTGGTGTTTACATTATCGGGCATTTTTTGTGCTTCACCAAATTTTCCATCTTCGCCTACCACAGAGAAATAAATATCTATATCTTTTACTACCCCACTTCGTAAGGGAGTGCCGCGTACAAAATATAATGTTTTACCATCACTGCTAAAACTAGGTTGACTTTCCCAATTGCCTGAATTTATTTTAGGTCCGAGGTTTGATGGTTTTGTCCATTTGCCATTTACTTTTTGAGTAAAGAAAATATCACAACTTCCAAATCCTTTGGCTTGTCCACCCAAGTAAAGGCCATCCATTTCCTGCGATACGGTTATAAACATGTATTTGCCATCAGCAGAAATAGAGGGTGCCCCTTCGTTACCTCCACTGCTTAATTCTCTTATTGGATTTGACTCTTTCCAAAGTCCTTTGTTATCGGCATAGGATAAAAATAAATCTTCCTGGTAATGTCCGCGCTGATTTCCGGACTCCATTCGCCGTGTGTAATAAAATTGGCTTTCATCACCGACAATGGAAGGGAAGTATTCAGCAAAGGGAGAATTGATGGATGGTCCCATATTAGAAAAAGTGATTTTCTTAGGATTTTTTTTAGCGTGAATAGCGAAATCTATACATTTCAAATTAAATTCAGCTTCTTCTTTCATTTTAGGATCAATGCGCTGAAATTTCAGGAATTGTGATAAGTGTATCTTAGCTTTTTCGTAATCTTCCACATAAAATTCGGTATCTCCTAAGTCAAAATAATTTTGAACATACATGCCGGGTGCTTTTTGTATGGCTGATTCTAAATGAAATATTCTTTCTTTTAAGCGATTTTGTTCGGCACATAAAATGGCAATTATCATGTGCGGCTCCATAAATTTCGGATCAGCTTCTATTGCTTTTTTTAAGAACTCTTCCGCTTTTTTATCTTGCCTAGCGTCATAATTTCTTCTGCCTTCTTCAAAATACTTTAATGCTTTTTTATCGGTACTGGTATATTGACCCGGTGGCAAATTGGTTTGAGCAACAAAAATTTGAAATCCTAATTGAAAAATAAGTAAGTATATTATTTGTTTATTCATATTTACAAGCCTACCCAGCTTTTTAAAGTTAGTTTTTCTTTTTCAGAAATATTATCCTTTAATGAAATTTTATTTTTTTCGGTAATCTTTACTTTTTGTGCTTTAGCTTTTAGTATTTTTTGTTTGTATTTACCGGCTCTTTTTTTAGGACGAAAAACGTGTATAACCACTTCGTCACCTTCTTTTACTGTATTAAAATATTCATTAAAAACATCTTTAGCGCTTTCAATTTTTAATTCTTTATTGTTGAGTTTAAAAAGTTCATCACCACTTTTAAAACCCAGTTTTTTCCCGAATTCATCCAAACTCCAGGTTCCGGAAACAACCAATCTGTTCGTACGGTCATTAAAATCTAAGTCCGGATTCCCAAATGTAAATTCGTAACTTATGTTTTCTTTTACAAATTCTATTCCAATTTTACTTAATACTTCATTCATGGGTAAAGGTTCATGGCCTTTAACATGTTTTTTGAGAAATTCGCCGATTTGCGGATAAGTTAAGGCCTCTATTTCGCCAATTAATTCGTCATCGTTAAAGGATTTATCTTTTCCATATTTTTTCGAAAGGTCCTTCATTAATTGTTGAGTGCCGTAAACGCCATCGCTGTAATGCCTTAATAATATATCCAAACACATACCAATAACTGCTCCCTTTTCATAAACATTATTGTATTGAGGATGAATAGCTGGTAGTAAAACGTTTTTACTCATCCAGGTGAAACTCATGGTGTCGTTATAATTGTTGACGCTGTTGTCGTATTTCTGCATCATTACATTTAAAAAATCATCCACGTTAATTAATCCGCCTTTAGCTTGAGCATGATGTGCGGCATACTCGGTCATGCCTTCATAAAGCCAAAGGTGTTCGCTCATTTGCGGGTTATTGAAATCAAATTCCCCAATTTCTTTTGCGTGTATGTTTAGTGGAGTAACAATATGAAAAAATTCGTGTGCGGCAATATCTCTAATTTCTTGTTTTATAAAATTGCTGTCAATTTCGGGCATTACATAAAATGAAGAATATGAATGTTCTAACGCACCAAAGCTTCCGGAGCGCGTGCCTTTATCAGTAAAATAAAATAAAAAAGCATATTTATTAACTGGTAATTCTCCTCCCAAATAATCTTTTTGGATATTCAATAATTCTTTGAGCGTTTTTGCAATAAAAAATGCGCTCACTTTTTTATTAGGGGAATAACTGGATACTAAAACTTTTGTATTGGCCACCATAATACTGATGGTGTCCGGTTTTGTATATAAAATGGGTGAATCAATTAAATTATGATAATCAAAAACGCTAACGATATCCGATTCTTCGCCACTGCGAATATTTTCAATACCGGTTGCCGGATAAAATGCTTTTGGTTTATCAAACTCTAAAACAAATTCATTTTTAGTATAATTTTTAAAGTACCCGAAGAAACCATGGGTGTTTATACAGAAATTTTTATCGGCTTCAATATTTGTTCCGCCGGGTTCAAAAATTGCTTTTTCCCGATCTTCTTGTGAATCTTTTTTATCAAAAGTATCATCCACTTCATAAGTAATTTCACTTATTTCATTAGCCGGAGATAATTTCCAACAATTTAAATCCTTTTTTTCAACTAATATGGTTTTACCGTTTTTTCCGGTAACTTTTAAATTAGTGATGTATCGTCCGAAGTTGTATACTTCATAAGTGCCCGGAACCATGGCAGGAAAACAAAAATCAATTTCATTTTCAGTAATAGAAGGCGGAATTAACTTCACGCTAATTTTATCATCATTTACCTTTTTGAGGTTGATGAAATATTTATACTCGTTTCCGGCAAATGAAACAGAACAAAGAAAGAGCAATATGTACAATTGAATTCGCATTTAACGAAGTATTAAGTTAAAGTTTTTCCAGCGGTATTTGAGCCAAAATATGATAAATGTGATAGCCGCTAAAACTATCCATGCAATAAACTCCTGAGCCGGATTTTCGGATGTGCTTACAAAAATGGCATCTGTTTGCAGTACACCATTTGGCGAAGTGATTAGCAAACTGGAGATTAAATTATTAGCACAATGTATTCCCAAAGCCAATTCTAATCCTTCATCTAATAAAGAAAGGGCTCCCAAAAAAAGGCCGAATAAGGTATAGTATGGAAACATAATTAGCCAGCCAAAAGTTTTTGCTTCCGGATTGGCCATGTGAACTAGTCCGAATAATAGCGAAGTGAGAATAATGGGAATTATTCCGTTTTTAAAAATTCCGGACAATCCTTGTACCAGATAACCTCTGAATATTATTTCTTCCGTACTAGTTTGTATGGGCATTAATAAAACCGAAACTAACAAAAGCAGAAAAAATTGACCGGGCTTAAAATCGACAGTCATAGTTTCCGGAGATAGAAAATATTGTAATAAGGTGGCCACTGTAACCATCCCGGCCCAAATGCCAAAAGCAAAAAAAACGCGTTTCCATCTTAGTTTTTCATAGGCGGTAATAACTGACAAAAATGGTTTTTTCTGAATTCTTACAATAACGGTTCTTAACCCCAGTAATGCAAAAACAAACATACCGAATAATAAG
Source organism: Sphingobacteriaceae bacterium (assembly GCA_016715905.1). Lineage (NCBI taxonomy): Bacteria > Pseudomonadati > Bacteroidota > Sphingobacteriia > Sphingobacteriales > Sphingobacteriaceae > Sphingobacteriaceae bacterium. Next base: position 868,419 of record JADJXI010000003.1, read on the forward strand.
GCTAACAGTAAATTTTTATTGATTCCTATTTTTTCAGGATTAAAAATAATGTTCGGGTCAGCCACTATTTCCTCAATACTTATACCATTACTCATGGCCATGCTTACCAAAGGTAATTGTATGATGATTTGAAAAACAAAATAACCGAACATAGCAGCGCTTATACCGGTTAAGTACATCCACCAGTGATTAAATCCTTGAACAGCCCCGGCATTGAGAAATAAATTATTGAATGGAAGTTTATTTTTTATTTCGGGATCAGACATCGGATTTTATTAATGAAATAATAGCCTTAAATTTGCGTCACTAAAATTAAATAAATAAATGAGAGCAAATAGAACTTTTGATAATTATAAATGCGCCGTTTTAGGTTTGGTTACCGTTTTACTGGTTAGTTGCGGTGAGAACACTTCAGAAAAACCAATTTATACGGAAGAGGCCTTAGGAGAGGCTCTTTTTTTCGATCCTATTTTGTCAAGAGATACCAGTGTGAGTTGCGCCACTTGTCACAAAGCCGAGTTAGCATTTGCAGATAACACACCAACCAGCAAAGGGGTATTTGGGAGAAGTGGGAATCGTAATACGCCATCGGCTATGAACCAAACCGATCGAAATTTTTATTTTTGGGATGGAAGAGCAGAAACTTTAGAAGAACAGGCATTAGGACCTATCGAAAATCCGGTTGAAATGGATTTGCCTTTAAGTATTGCCATTCAACGTCTCTTAAAAAGTGAGAAATATAAAAAAGCTTTTCAACAGGTTTATGGAAAAGATCCAAGTATTTCCTTACTGGCGCAGGCTATTGCTAATTATGAACGCACCTTGGATACCGGAAATAGTCCATTCGATAAATACATGAGAGGAAAAGATACCACTCAGTTTTCGGAAAGTGCTAAACGTGGTTTAACCATTTTTAATGAGAAGGGAAAGTGTTTTGACTGCCATTTTGGAGTGGATTTTACCGGAAACGACCAGTTTAAGAATATTGGAATTTATAACGGGAAAGATTTAAATGATAAAGGTAGATATGATGTAACCCAAAAAGAAAGTGATTTGGGCAAGTTTAAAATACCTGGATTAAGAAATATTGCCTTAACGGCGCCATACATGCATAATGGAATGCACAAAACCTTGAGAGAGGTGATTGATTATTACGATACGCCGGATAAATTTATAAATAACAGTATAAACAGAGATACTTTACTAAGTAAGCCTTTAGGACTGAGCGAAGGAGAGAAAAAAGATTTAGAAAATTTTCTTTTGAGTTTAACAGATGAGCGTTTTACCAAAAAAGAAAATAAGGAAGATAAGTAGCAAGCCGAATTAAACTCTACGGATTGAATAGAATTTTCGATTTGAATAATAATTAAACCAAACGGTAAGAGGCTTTCTGATGTGCAGTATGAATGAATTAACTGAAACTTCGGTGTTCAACCTTGTTCAACTCCTCTTTACTGAGTGATTTGAAATAATCGTAAGTTATTTTTAAACCTTCTGCTCTTTTTATTTTTGGTTCCCAGCCTAATATTTTTTTAGCGAGAGAAATATCGGGTTTACGCTGTTTAGGATCATCTTTAGGTAGTGGAAGAGAAATTAATTTTTGATTGGCACCGGTTAACTTCAATATTTCTTCACCAAATTCTTTGATTGTAATTTCATCCGGATTTCCAATATTAACCGGAAGATGATAGTCACTCATTAACAATCGATAAATCCCTTCTACTAAATCATCCACATAGCAAAAACTTCGGGTTTGACTGCCATCGCCAAACATCGTTAAATCCTCTCCGCGTAAAGCTTGCCCAATAAATGCAGGTAATACTCTGCCGTCGTTCAGGCGCATGCGTGGACCATAGGTATTAAATATCCGAATGATTCGGGTTTCTAATTGGTGATAATCATGATAAGCCATAGTTAAGGCTTCCATAAAACGTTTGGCTTCATCATAACAACCGCGTGGACCAACCGGATTCACATTTCCCCAATAATCTTCTGTTTGAGGATGAACATGTGGGTCACCATACACCTCGCTGGTAGATGCCACTAAAACCCTGGCTTTTTTTACGCGGGCTAATCCTAAAATATTATGAGTACCTAAAGAAGAAACTTTTAAAGTTTGAATAGGTATTTTTAAATAATCGATGGGGGAGGCCGGTGAAGCAAAATGCAAAATGTAATCTATATTTCCCGATACATGCACAAATTTTGAAACATCATGATGGTAAAATTCAAAGGTGTTTAATTTAAATAGATGTTCAATATTTTTCAGGTCGCCCGTAATTAAATTATCCATTCCCACTACGGAGAATCCTTCTTTGATAAAACGATCGCACAAATGCGAACCTAAAAATCCGGCTGCTCCGGTAATTAATACTCTTTTCATTTTATGGTGTTTACTCCTATACAATAATATGTAAATCCTAATTTCTGCATGTCTTGATAATCAAATATATTTCTTCCGTCAAAAATAACTTTTACTTTTTCAGCAATTAAATCAAAATCAGGTGAGCGGAACTCAGGCCACTCCGTAACAATGAGTAAGGCGTCGGTATTATTTAAGGAGGAATAAATATCTTCCGCAAAGGAGATTTTATTTCCTAAGATTCGTTGCGCTTCGTGCTTAGCTACCGGATCATAAGCTACAACGTTTGCTCCTGCTGCTAATAATTTTTCAATAATCACTAAACTTGGTGCTTCACGCATATCATCCGTTTTGGGCTTAAAAGATAAACCCCATAGTGTAAAAGTTTTTCCTTTTAGGTCAGATTTAAAATGTTGATTTATTTTATTGAACAAAACTTCTTTCTGAGACTCGTTTACTTCTTCAACCGCATTTAGTATGCGCATGCTGTATTTATTTTCTTTTGCAGTTTTAATAAGCGCTTTTACATCTTTCGGAAAACAACTTCCTCCGTATCCAACACCCGGATAAATAAATTTGGTACCAATTCGCGGGTCGCTTCCAATTCCTTTTCTTACCATGTTCACATCAGCGCCCATAAGTTCACATAAATTAGCCACATCATTCATGAAACTGATTTTGGTGGCCAGCATGGCATTGGCTGCGTATTTAGTCATTTCCGCACTGGGAATATCCATAAATATGATTGGGTGACCATTTAATAAAAAGGGTTTATACAATTTACGCATGATTTCTTCAGCCTCGGGGTGATCTACACCAACAACAATACGGTCGGGTTTCATAAAATCTTCAATGGCGGCACCTTCTTTTAAAAATTCGGGATTAGAGGCTACGAAATATTTTATTTTTTCTTTTCGTTTATCCAGTGCGGCTTGCAAAGCAGCTTTAACTTTTTCTGAAGTAGAAACCGGAACAGTAGATTTTGTTACAACAACCAGTGGCTTTTGCATGTATTCGCCGATAGAAGTTGCAACCGCTAAAACGTACTTTAAATCTGCAGAGCCGTCTTCATCAGGCGGAGTTCCCACCGCGATAAAAGCAACATCCGCTTCTCCAATGCTTTCTTTAATGGAAGTGCTGAAGTGTAATCGTCCTTTTTGTACATTACGATTTACCATTTCTTCCAAGCCCGGTTCGTAAATTGGAAGAATTCCTTTCTTCAGATTATTTATTTTTTTTTCGTCTATATCAACACAAGTAACATCAACACCAACTTCACTAAAACAGGTTCCTGTTACTAATCCTACATATCCTGTTCCTATAACTGTTATTTTCATTTAATCAACTGTATTATTTTGTTAGTTCAATTACGTTTTCGCTAATGTAATTTAATTCTTCTTCCGACATTTCGGTGTGAATGGGTAATGATAGAACATTTGCACAAAGTTTTTCCGTAACCGGAAAATCACCTTTTTTATATCGATCGCTTTTGTAAGCGTTTTGCATATGCAATGGAATAGGGTAATAAATCATAGCCGGTATACCGCGTTCGGCCAATTGTTCTCTTAATTTGGCACGATCCACGCCATTTAAAACCAAAGTATATTGATGAAAAACGTGCGTGGAATTTTTTGAGCGCACCGGTGTTTTTATTTTGGGATGATTTGAAAATGCTTTATCGTAAAATGCAGCGGCTTTATTTCTGGCTAAGGCATATTCGTTTAAATGTTTGAGTTTCGCTTTTAAAACTACGGCCTGTATAGTATCTAACCTGGAGTTAACTCCTAACACATCGTGCACGTATTGTACACTTTGTCCATGATGTGCTATCATTTTTATTTTTTGAGCCAATTCGCTGTTATTGGTGTAAAGAGCTCCACCATCGCCATAACATCCCAAATTTTTACTTGGAAAAAATGAAGTGCAACCTACATCACCAATCGTACCGGCTTTCACTTGTCTTCCATCACTAAACGTATAATCCGAACCAATAGCCTGAGCAACATCTTCAATCACAAACAATTTATGTTTTTTAGCCAATTGCATTATTCTTTCCATATCGGCACATTGTCCAAATAAATGCACAGGAACAATGGCTTTTGTTTTTGATGTGATATTCCGCTCCAAGGCTTCAATGTCAATATTGAATGTGTCGGGATAAACATCTACTAATACAGGTGTCAATCCTAACAGGCCTATCACTTCCGCTGTGGCCACATAAGTAAAACTTGCTGTAATCACTTCATCACCGGGCTTCAGGCCAAGTGCCATCATAGCTATTTGCAGGGCATCGGTGCCGTTTGCACAGGGAATAACATGCTTTACATTTAAATACTTTTCTAAATCGTTTTGAAACTCTTTAACAGCGGGACCATTTATAAATGCTGCATTATTAATTACATCCTGTATACCGCTATCAATTTCGGATTTTATTTTCTGGTACTGACTTTTTAAGTCGACCATTTGAATTTTTTTAGTAGGAATCATTTGGAGTGCTTAAGCTTGGGGTGAAGTTAAGAAGAAATTAGCGTATCTCAATCAAAAAAAGGCTTTAAAGCATTGGTAAACCAATCGGGTATGGCTGTGGGTTTGCCTGTACTTTTCTGAATAAATACCAGGGTAACCGAACCCGAATTAATCAATTCGCGTTTAGCATTGTAACATTTATATTCAAAAGGTAGTTTTACTCCGGTAGGCATTTTACTGATTGTTGTCACAATACTAATTTCATCATCGTAAAAGGCCGGTTTTTTATACTGAATGGAATAATCCACAACCGGTAAAAGTATCCCTTTCTCTTCTACTTCCTTATAACTAAATCCGAGCAAACGCATGGTTTCCACACGGCCAACCTCGTAATATTGAGCGTATACCCCATAATAGGCGTATCCCATTTGGTCTGTTTCGCCGTATCTTACTCTTATTTTTGTTTCGGAGCTTATCATCTTACAGAATTAATTATTTTTACAAAAATAAATTTATTTTTATGAAGCGTGTTGTTATATACTGGTTATTTCTTTCAGTATTTATACAATCTTGTCATAAGCACTTGGTTAAAACCAAGACTGACTTTAATTATGTTGACTTGCAGCAAACGGAAGCTTCAATTGTTTTAACGGATTCCATAAAACGATACAAAACGATTGTGGATCATGAAACCTCAAAAGTAATTGCGATAGCTGATAATCCCTTAACTAAAACCGGAAATGAAAACACCTTAGGTAATTTTGTGTGCGATGCCATGGAGCAGGTTTGTTTGCAGCAATATAAAATTAAACCGGATATTACCCTGGTAAATCGGGGTGGACTAAGAGTTGAATTACCAAAAGGAGAAATCAAAAAATTGCACTTATTCGAACTGATGCCTTTCGAAAATCAACTGGTGGTTTTTAGTATTACGGGCAAACAATTAATGGAGGTGATTGCATTAATAAAAGAATACAAACATTCTTTTAAAGGCATGCGTTTAGATTTTACTACTAACGAGGAGGTTATACTTATAAATGAGTTAAAGTTGGATACAACCGCTATTTATAAATTGCTGACTAGTGATTACATAGCCGAAGGGGGAGATAATTTTAAAATGTTTGGCAAACCAAGCTATTTAAATTCCGATAAAATTAAATTGAGGGAAGCTTTAATACAGTATTGTATATTTTTGAATGAGCAAAATAAACATATAATTCCTTATACCGATGGAAGGTACAAATAGAAGAGATTTTTTAAAATACATAATGGGTTCGGCAGTTGGTCTTTATGGCTTAGATGCATTAGCAGTGAATAAATCGCTATTGAAAAAGGATTTCAAGAAGTTAACCGTTTTGTATACCAATGATCAGCATAGCAGAATTGAGTCATTTCCCGGGAATGACCCTAAATATCCGGACATGGGTGGATTTGCCAAGCGAGCGGCAATAATCGAAAAAATAAGAGAAGAAGAAAAAAATGTACTGTTATTGGATGCCGGAGATATTTTTCAAGGTACTCCCTATTTTAATTATTTTGAAGGCGAGTTAGAGTACAAGTTAATGAGTATGATGCAATATGACGCAACCACATTTGGTAATCATGATTTTGATTTGGGTTGCGAAAATTTGGTGAAACAAATGCCCCATGCAAATTTTGATTTTATGAATTGCAATTATAATTTTAATGACTCGATACTGCATAAACACCCTCAAATTAAAGCGTTTAAAATATTTAGAAAAGGTGGAATTAAGATTGGTGTTTTAGGAGTTGGGATTGATTTAAAAAATTTGGTGAGTGATAAATTAGTTGGTGGAGTTCAGTATCAAGACCCTGTGTCGCAGAGTGATCGAATAGCTGCATATTTAAAAAAAGAAGAAAGGTGTGATTTAGTCATTTGCTTATCTCATTTGGGATATAGTTATAACAACAGTAAAATTTCAGATAAAATTTTAGCTTCTCAAAGTGAAAATATCGATTTAATCATTGGGGGACATACCCATACTTTTTTGAAAGAGCCCGATTTGATTAAAAATAAAATGGGAATCGATATTCCGGTTACACAAGTTGGTTGGGCAGGAATTTGGTTGGGAAAAATAAATTATTATTTTTCGCCCTGCGGAAAATGGACCTATAAAAGTTGCGAAAATCATCCTGTTTTATAGGGGAATAATAATTTTTCAAACTTCCAAATTAAATTTGAAAAAATAAAAAAATTTTTTTTTGAGATTTTTTATTGCAAACACAAATAATCGCATTATATTTACAAACAAGTTACTGTTGAAAGCGAATACACACAAATTATATAGATTAACTTATTTAGAATTATGATGAAGGAAAAGACTGCAGAGCAAGTATGGAATGGATGTCTGGAAATAATAAAAGACAATGTGAGCCAGCAAAATTTTAAAACCTGGTTTGAACCAATTAAACCAATTAAATTAAACAACAGTGTTTTAACCATACAAGTACCATCACAGTTTTTTTATGAATGGATTGAAGAACACTATATCACTTTAATTAAAAAAGTGATTCGTAAGGAATTAGGTGCTGAAGGTAGATTAGAATACAATATTATAATGGACAATGCTTCCGGTAAAACGGAAACCCCAATAACCTTCAAGTTACCGAATATTAGTACCAATTTAAAAAACCCTTCGGTTTCTATGCCGATTGAGGTGGGTAGTTCAATAAAAAATCCTTTTGTTATTCCGGGACTTAAAAAAGTACAAGTAGAATCGCAATTAAATCCGAATTACAGTTTTGATAATTTTGTTGAAGGAGATTGTAATCGTTTAGCGCGCAGTGCAGGATTTGCCGTTGCACAAAAGCCGGGAGGAAATGCGTTTAATCCATTATTATTATATGGAGGAGTGGGATTAGGCAAAACTCACCTTGCTCAAGCTATTGGTATTGAGGTGAAAAAGAATTATCCCAACAAAACTGTATTATACGTTCAGTCAGAGAAATTTATTACTCAATTTATAGAGTCGATTAAAAATAACAATCAAAACGATTTCGTACATTTTTATCAAATGATCGATGTTTTGATAATTGATGATGTGCAGTATTTTGCAGGTAAAGAAAAAACACAAGATGTATTTTTTCATATTTTCAATCATTTACATCAATTAGGAAAACAAATTATTTTAACTGCTGATAGAGCGCCAGTTGATATTCAAGGAATTGAGCAAAGGTTACTTTCCAGATTCAAATGGGGTTTAAGTGCAGATTTACAAGCGCCGGGCTTAGAAACCAGAATTGCTATTTTAGAAAAGAAGGTTTACAACGAAGGAATTCAACTTCCTAAAGAAGTGGTTGAGTATTTAGCTTATAGCATTACTTCAAATGTACGTGAATTAGAAGGAGCCTTAATTTCCTTATTAGCTCAGTCGAGTTTGAACAAAAAAATCATTACGCTTGAATTGGCAAAAGCCATGATTGATAAATTTGTAAAGAGCACTGCTCGCGAAGTTTCAATCGACTATATCCAAAAAGTGGTTTGCGATTATTTTGATTTAGCTATTGATACCATGAAGTCTAAAACCCGCAAAAGGGAAGTGGTTCAGGCTCGCCAAATCGCTATGTATTTTGCTAAAAACATGACAAAATCTTCATTGGCAACAATAGGAATGCATTGTGGTGGTAAAGATCACGCAACTGTATTACATGCTTGTCGAACAGTAAATAACTTAATGGATACCGATAAGCGTTTTAAAGCATATATCGAGGAACTCGAGAAGAAAATCAGTATTAGCAACTAAATTTAAAACCCTAAGGAATTAGGGTTTTTTTGTTCAAACTTTATCTTGCGAAAAACAAAATTCTCTTTTAGCTTTAATCAATCAAATAAAATGATTCCATAAAAAATAAAATCAGGTTTATATTATGAATAAAATTACAGTAATAGGTAGCGGAACAATGGGAAATGGAATTGCGCATACGTTTGCGCAGTTCGGCTACGAGGTTTGTTTGGTTGATATTAGCGACGCTGCTTTGCAAAAAGCTTTAGCAACAATAACTAAAAATCTCGACAGACAGGTTTCTAAAGCTGTTATAAATGAGGAACAAAAAAACAGTACGCTTAAAAATATTAAAACTTTTACGGATATAACGAAATGTGCTACAGATTCAGATTTAGTGGTTGAAGCAGCCAGTGAAAATGTGGAGGTGAAACTTAAGATTTTCAAACAACTCGATGAAATTTGTCAGCCTTCTACTATTTTAGCGAGTAACACTTCATCAATTTCTATTACTAAAATTGCATCTGTAACCAAGCGAGCTGATAAAGTAATTGGTATGCACTTCATGAACCCGGTACCGGTTATGAAATTGGTTGAAGTGATCCGAGGGTACAATACTTCAAATGAAGTTTGCGATTCCATTATGGAGCTCTCAAAGAAATTAGGTAAAATTCCGGTAGAAGTGAATGATTATCCGGGATTCGTGGCCAATAAAATTTTAATGCCTATGATCAACGAGGCTATCATTACTTTATACGAAGGAGAGGCAGGAGTAACAGAAATTGATACCGTAATGAAATTAGGAATGGCTCATCCAATGGGTCCGTTACAATTGGCTGACTTTATCGGTTTGGATGTTTGTTTAAATATTTTACGTGTGTTACAAGACGGATTCGGTAATCCAAAATACTCGCCATGCCCACTTTTAGTGAATATGGTTACAGCCGGAGATTTAGGTGTGAAATCAGGCAAAGGATTTTACGATTACAGTGGAGGCGGAAAAGAATTAGTGGTTGCCGAAGGATTTAAAAAAAAAATTGAATCAACCTCATTAGCCTAGTTTTTACTATTGATACCTTATAAAAATATACTTCCCATTGAATTTCCCAATATTCCAAGCGCAGGGGTGTATTATTTTAATACGCAAAGCGGATTGAGGTACGAAGTAAGGTTTGGTCGATTACAGGATAATATTTTACATGCCAACATCGTGTTTGGTGTTGTGAATGATGAATTTGAAGGTGAAGAATATGTAACCACCAACAGAGGAGAAGTGTATCAGGTGATGAATACCATAGTGGAAATTATTAAAAACTACATGAAGGAGCATCCCAAAGTTAACGTGTATGAATTTAACGCAGTGGGAAGAGACAACGAAGATGAAAGCGTTGAAAATGCGCGTATGGTGCTTTACAAAAGATTTCTACCTAAGATTTTTGAAAGCGGCTGGAAATTTAAAATAGATGGTAATTTTGCCCTGGTTACCAAGCAATAGAATCTCAAATTATTGCATTCTTTCACGTTTTTTACATTTAGTTAATTTTTAATATTTTGAATTATTAGCATTAAGTGATAAATTAGTGTAATGTTACCCGTTAAAAATTACTCCATAGAAGCGATTAATCATTTTACAACGCATTGTTTGAAAGATGTAAGTGGTTTTAATTGGCTGATGAATAATAATCATCGGGAACTTTTGGCAGTTTTGGATGCTATACGAGATGATAAAAAGGCTTTTCAGTATTTAATGGATGGCAAATATTTTGTTTTAGCTGCATTCGTTAATTCTATTTGGGAAGATCAGAAGGCTTTTAAATTTTTATTGGATATGAAGGCATTTGATTGGGCGGCAGCAGCCAATATCATTAATGGGGATGAGAAGGCTGAATTAGCCTTAAAAAGGGCAGGGAAGGATCATTTCATTCGATTAGCACATGCAATTCAAAGCCGTATACATGAGGATGGAGACCGAGCTACTAGTCCGGTTGGAGTGATTCGAAACATATTTGATTTTAAAAAGGCATTTAAGAAAGAATGAGAATCATAGATGCTATTCCGCACCCTTCCATGACCATTAGTATTTTCTCAATGAATAATAAATACATTGTGAAATTTGAAGCCGGACCCATGGAGCAAGTATTTAAGTTTAATTCAGACGATATCGGAGGAGTGGAGCAGTTGAAGAATAAAATTAATGACGAATTTATGGATCAAACGATGTTGCGTTTTAAAGAAATGTTTTTGTTGTACAAAGAGTTGTAATTAAGGCGAAGGCTATTTAAAAAAAATCTCTTTTCCTAAAACAAAAATACCAATAATTAAAGTAAACCACCCAAAGGCCGGCTTTAGTTTTTTTGCTGAAATATATCCCGCCAATAAGCTTCCAATTATTATTCCTGAAATAGAAATAGCAGATAACACCAATAAGGTTTTCCAATCAATTTCCTGATTACCCAAATTTCCGGTAAATCCAATTAATGAATTCAAGGCTATAATAGTAAGCGAAGTGCCTATGGCTTTTTTAAAATTTAATTTTAGAAAAGTCATTAATACCGGAACAATAATAAATCCGCCTCCGGCTCCCACAAACCCGGTTAATAAACCAACCATTAATCCTAAAAAAACAATAAACGGTATTCCGAAGGGGCTTTTGAAAAATTCACGCCAATTGGCATCACTTTGTAAATTTGGTTTACGTTTTTTAATCATGGAATACGAAGAGCCTAACATGAGTACGGCGAAAACAACGAGGATGATGGAGTTTTTAGACAATACTAAACCTAAAAAATTTATCTCTTCCGGTACAGCGGGCAAAATATATTTTCTGGTGCAAAATACACCTACAACAGAGGCAATGGCAAATTGTACTATAGCTTCCACACTTATGTTTCCGTTTTTTAAATAAGTAAATGAGCCTATTAAAGAAGTAATGCCAACAATAAAAAGAGAGTAGGAGGTAGCGGAAGTAGAATCAAGACCTTCGAGATAAACTAAAATGGGTACTCCAAGAATTGAGCCGCCACCGCCAATCAAGCCCATTACTAAGCCAATTATTACAAAACCTATATATGTTGTCCAGTTCAATTTAATTTCATTTTAATGGATAATTCATTTAATTGTTCTTCGCTAATTTCACTGGGTGCATCTATCATCATATCTCTGCCGGAATTATTTTTAGGGAAGGCTATAAAATCGCGTATACTTTCAGCCCCACCAAACAAAGAACATAAGCGATCAAATCCAAAGGCAATTCCACCATGCGGCGGAGCGCCATATTCAAATGCCTGCATTAAAAATCCAAATTGTTTAGTAGCTTCTTCTTGGCTAAATCCAAGGGTATTAAACATTTTAGCTTGTAATTCTTTATTGAAAATTCGTATGCTTCCACCTCCCACTTCTACGCCATTAATAACTAAATCGTAAGCGTTTGCTCTAACAGCACCCGGATCACTGTCTAACAAATGAATATCTTCCTGCTTTGGAGAAGTAAAGGGATGATGCTTGGCGTGCCATCTTCCGGCCAATGAAGCGAGTAAGTTAGGATCGCCCTCATTCCACTCCAGTAAAGGAAAATCAATTACCCATAAACAAGAGAATATGGTATTATTCCGTAGGCCGCATTTATTGCCCATTTCCAAACGAAGTTCACTCATGGCTTTTCTTGTACCACTTTCTTTGCCGGCTAAAACCAAAATTAAATCACCGGGTTGCGATGCGCAGGCAGCGCTCCATTTCTTAAGCTCTTCTTCGTTGAAAAATTTATCTACACTTGATTTTAAAGTGCCATCTGTATTATGTCGCATATAAATTAATCCCGTGGCTCCAATCTGCGGACGTTTCACCCAATCGGTTAATTCATCCAATTGCTTGCGGGTATATTCCGCGCAATTTTTTGCGCAAATAGCAAGTATAGTTTCTGCATCATCAAAAACCTTAAAATTTTTTCCTTTTACTATTTGAGTTAAGTGCACCAACTTCATTTCAAAACGCGTATCGGGTTTATCGTTGCCGTAATATTTCATGGCATCGGCATAAGTCATGCGTTTAATCGGTGGGATATCAATTCCTTTTAAACTTTTAAATAAATGCCCAACTAATCCTTCAAACGTATTTAAAATATCTTCTTGCTCAACAAAACTCATTTCGCAGTCGATTTGCGTAAATTCAGGTTGACGATCGGCACGTAAATCTTCATCTCTGAAACATTTTACGATTTGGTAGTAGCGATCAAAACCACTCACCATTAATAACTGTTTAAAGGTTTGTGGGGATTGAGGTAAAGCGTAAAACTGACCGGGGTTCATTCGGCTGGGAACTACAAAATCACGAGCTCCTTCAGGAGTTGATTTAATTAATACAGGTGTTTCTACTTCTAAGAAGTTTTGTTTATCTAAATAATTTCTGGTTTCAAGTGCCATTTTATGGCGAAGTTCCAGGTTTTTGCGTACGATATTTCTTCTCAAATCCAGGTAACGGAATTTCATGCGTAACTCATCACCGCCATCCGTTTCTTCTTCAATAGTAAAAGGCGGTGTGATTGCATTATTTAAAATGGTAATTTTTTTAATTTTCAATTCAATGTCACCGGTTGCTAAGTTTTTGTTTTTATTCTCGCGTTCAACCACTGTTCCTTCAACTTGCAATACCATTTCGCGAGTTAAACTATCTACATGTTGAACATTTTCATTTTTGTCATCTTCTAAATAAACCAATTGCGTTATACCATATCGGTCTCTTAGGTCAATAAAAGTAGCGCCGCCAAGTTTTCGGGATTTCTGCACCCAACCACAAAGCGTAACTTCTTTGTTAATATCGTTAATTCTTAATTCACCGCAAGTATGCGATCGTAGTACCGTTTTGAGCATAATTGTATAAAGGCTTAAATTTATTGAAAAAAGGTGAATTGAGGGCAATTTCCTCGTTAAAAATGAATTCGTATTGCTATTTATTAAAACTCCAGTTTAAAGCCGACCAGAATTCCATTTCTTACTTTTTGTTGAGGTTCAAAGCCAAGTACATATTCCACTCGTATAAAGCGAAACAACTTTTCAATTCCAAAATTGGCTTCAATATATTGAGGTAATTTTTCGTTTGCCAGAAAATGCACACCGGCAACTTCCTGAATTTTTAATCTTTTAAAAACCGGAATTTTGTTAATGATAAAACCATTAAAATGGTGTTCAGCATGCACTTCAAAAAACCATTCTGAAGAACTGAATGAGTAATAAGGTAATAATCGATAACTGCCCAGGTAATCTGAATTGAGAATGATCGTTTGATTGCCATTAAAATTCTTTTGATCCATCAGATACATATTTTTAGCATTAATAAAATATCCTCCTTTCAAACTAAAACGAAAATTGCCAAATAATCCCAATCGAATTCGATCCGATAAATTCGCGCTAATTAAATCGTAATCCACTACCGATTCAAGAACAGGAATTGCTTTTTTGTAGGTAATGCTCAATCTGGGATATTTACTTCCGTTAATCCATTTTTGATCAGGTAAAGAAGAATATTTTTGTTTGAAACGAAATGAGAAAGTGAAGTCGGTGGTAAATGCATTATGTAAGCTGAATAGAGAATCGTGTGTGTTCGGAAACAACGGATCGTTGCTTGTAAATAATTTTTTGGTATCGTCAATAATAAGTTGATCACTTTTATTTTGTAAGGATTCTCTTTCCACATATTTTAAAACGGTATGAAAGAAAATACCGTTGCTTATTTCCGAAAAATAACTGATTTCTCCACCGCTTTCCTTATATAACTTCATGTAATTTTCATTCACAAGTAAGGAATAAATGGAATTTACGGGACCTATGATGGGGTCCTGCTGATTGTATTGTTCCACTATGCTTTTCAAATTCATGCCAATTCGTGAAAATTTTTTCGGATTATAACGGTAATGTATGCCGGCCTCTCCGCCCCAAAGTTCGTTGGCAAATCCGTAACGGCATTTACCATTTATATTCAAGTGTTTTTTATTTTCATAATCTTTTTCTAAAGAAAATTTGTAACTCAGGTTTAATCCTTCTACGGTGTTATATTGAATGCCGTTTGCAATTATTCCCGGGAATTGAATGGTAATATCTTTTTTGCTCTTTTGATAGTTATAACCCATAAATACATCCGAAAATTCAAAGCGGTTTCTTTTTTTGTCAATAGAATCTTGATAACGCGGACTATCATGGACAACTTCAATACTGTCCTTTTCCCGGTAATCAGCCTGCTCTTCTTCCGTTAATGGAACCGGACGATAAGCATTCCAGTAAGCGCTGTCTTTTTTATTGGCTTTTTCTTCAACCTGTAGCACTTCATTTTTAAAAAAGTTATCTGGGTAAATCGGGTTTAGGTCATAATCTTTAATGTGGGCATTAAAGTATCCCTTTCCGCTTACGCCAAAGGCATTAAAATCAAAGGAGAAGTTGATGGTAACGGGCATCCAAATGCTATCGCCAATAACAGAAGCGCACAATTGTTTTACATGCAAGGTATCTACAAAATTTATTTTTGTTTCCTTGGTTAACATTAAATCCGCTCCTGTAATTCTCCAGGTGCTGTCTTGTATGTAAATAATTCCTCTAAAGCAGGGGTCTGTTTTCCGTTTAGGAACTACTTTTATTTTACTAATAATTTTACCTTCATCTTCAATTTTTCCAAGCAAATAAAACTTATAAAAGAAAAAGGCGTTATCATTTAGCGGAGAAATGATTGGTCGAGCACTTAAGCCTCCCATATTAATTAAATTTTCATAAAAATTAATATCCATATCGCCCAGTTTATTAAAACTAAAAGCTTTGTTGTTTCCGCTCACTTTACTGGCGTACATAATTTCTTTTTCTTCGTCGGGTTTTCTGAAATGATATTTTGAAATGCATTCAGAGAGGTAAACCACGCCTTTAATCTGAGATGTATCCTCTGCTTCTCCTCCGCCTAACTTCATTAAAAGCCCTAAATTTTTGGGTATTTTAGAAATGCGCTGTAATCCTTTTATGTAGGCCATGCAAGTAAAAGCATTTACTTGTTCCAGAAAAAATTTGCGTTTTTTCAATACCTTACGCATAATCGGGTAAGCGGGGTCTTCACCGGCTTTCACTTCAATTTCTTTTAATGAAATACCATCTTGTTTAAGCGTTACATTTATTTCCTGGTTGGAATTCAGATTTACCGGAATAATTTTCCTCCCAAATCCTACATATTGAAAAATCAGTTGGTAATCTCCCTTTGGGAGTTTTAATTTATAGGCTCCGTTTTCGTTACTATTGGTTCCGTAAGTGCCACCTTGTACTATTATGGTTGCAAAAGGTAATTCTTCTTTATCGCCATAAATTTTACCGGAAATGGTAAACATTTCTTGTGCTGTGCAGTAAGCTGATAAGGCAAAGAGTGTGATCAAAAAAATATTCTTCATTGCCATATGACCTTCGGAAAGATTAGATTAATTTTCCTTTTGATAATTAGTAAAAGCGTAAGCAATCAGATTGGCTCCCATTTTTAAAGCTTTTGTTCTTGTCTCCTCACTATTTTTATGTACATCAAAACTTTCCCATCCGTCGCCCAAATCGCATTCGTAATCATAAAAGCATAATAGTCGTCCTTTGTAATTCAATCCAAATCCCTGAGGGGCTTTATTATCGTGTTCGTGAATTTTGGGTAAGCCATTTGGAAAATCATATTTTTGATGGTAAATAGGATGATCAAAAGGTATTTCAACAAAATCTAATTCCGGAAAAACTTTTTTCATTTCCAATCTAATAAATTTATCCATTCCATAATTATCGCTGATGTGTAAAAAACCTCCGGCTATTAAATATTTTCTCAGATTTTCGGCTTCCTGGTTGCTGAAAATTACATTCCCGTGGCCGGTCATATGCACAAAAGGGTAATTAAAAATTTCTATACTACCGGCATCTACAACGGCCTGTTCCGGGTTAATAGTGGTGTGTAGATTGGTATTACAAAATTTAATTAAGTTGGGTAAAGAAGTTTCCAGATTGGCATACCAATCACCACCGCCATTGTATTTTAAGAGTGCAATTTGAAAAGATGAAGAAGTAGTGTGATAACCAGAAAATAAAAATAATGCGCAAAAAATACTCAGAGATTTCAGGATTTTGGTTTTCATTATTTAAAATTACACGTTTTTAAAATAGTACACTAATTCTATTGCTTGTTTGGCCTCTAAAACATCGTGTACTCTTAAAATTTTAGCACCATTTAACAAGGCTATGGTATTTAATACTGTAGTTCCGTTTAAAGCGCTTACCGGATTGGTTTGAATAATTTTATTAATCATACTTTTTCGCGATACACCGGCCAGCACAGGAAAACCCAATGAGGTATATTCCTCCAGGTTTTTCAGTAAGGTATAATTATGTTCAAGGGTTTTTCCAAATCCAAATCCCGGATCAATAATTATTTTATTAAAGTTTAAGGCTTCAAATTTCGCAATGCTATTTTTAAAAAAGTCTTTCACCTCGGTAGTTACATTTTGATAAGTGGGATTTTCCTGCATTATTTTTGGATTTCCCTGCATGTGCATCAAAATATAAGGTATTTGAATTTCGCTTATGGTTTGATGCATTTTTGAATCTAAATTTCCCCCGCCAATATCATTAATAATATCTGCGCCAAACTCAGCTGCACGCTTGGCAATTTCGCTTCTGTAAGTATCAATACTTATAAAAGTATCAGGAAATTCTTTTCGGCATTGTTTTAAGGTGCCTGTTAAACGGTTCCACTCTTCCTCCAGGGTAATCTCGGAAGAACCCGGACGACTCGACATGGCTCCTAAATCAATGATATCAGCCCCCTGTGCTAATTTCTCCTCAATATCACGCATAACATCGCTTGTTTCGAAATATTTATTGCCGTCGTAAAAACTATCCGGAGTCAGATTGATAATAGCCATTACCAAAGGCTTAATAAATGTTAATGATTTATCATTAAAACTAAAGTCGGTTTCTATTATTTCGTTAATTTTAGAGCTCATATTTATTATGCAAAATACCTCAC
Source organism: Sphingobacteriaceae bacterium (assembly GCA_016715905.1). Lineage (NCBI taxonomy): Bacteria > Pseudomonadati > Bacteroidota > Sphingobacteriia > Sphingobacteriales > Sphingobacteriaceae > Sphingobacteriaceae bacterium. The sequence continues at coordinate 886,005 of JADJXI010000003.1, forward strand.
AACAATATGATTCGGCCATTTCGCAATGCAAAGATATCTTTTTAAAGAAAATGAAAGATTATGGCACGGCTTGGCGTAATTTAAGACCCAGTTCCATCACCGATCAGATTTTTATTAAAGCGCAACGGATAAAAAGCATTGAAGAGAAAGGTACTCAAAAAATTAAAGATGACATTAAGGGTGAATATGTTGGAATTATTAATTATTGCCTCATTGCTTTAATGCAACTTGATTTGCAAAATGATGAGCGAATGGAAATGCCCGTAGCAGAGATTGAAGCCATGTACGATAAACATGTTTTAATCACTAAAAAATTAATGTTAGACAAAAATCACGATTATGGAGAAGCCTGGCGAGATATGCGGGTAAGCTCTTTAACCGATTTAATTTTAATGAAAATATTCCGGGTAAAACAGATTGAAGATAACAAAGGCAAAACGATTATTAGCGAAGGAGTGGATGCTAATTACATGGATATGATAAACTATTCGGTTTTTGCCTTGGTGAAGTTGAATTAATCGCAATTTTCAAATCACTAAAACTCTTCGTTAAAAATAGCTAATCCGTTTTTTTTGTAATTAGTACTTGTTACCTTTAAACTGTATTTTGAAAATATGAAAAAATTTTTAGCATCTAAATTGTTTCGTCTGATATGGTCAGCGGGACTATCCTTATTATTTTATTTTATTTGTCCGGAGTGTTTTAGTAAAACAACTTTAGCCTTTATATTAGGCATTTTGTTAGTGTTAGTGAATTTAGCGGAGTTTATTGGCAAATTTGTTTGGTTAACGCATATTACACGTTTTTTGGTGGGCGCGCTATTTATTTTTTCGGGTTTTATCAAAGCCAATGATCCATTAGGTTTCAGTTACAAATTAAAAGAGTATTTTGAAGTTTTTCAGGGTGATACCGGCTGGGCATTTTTTGAAGGGTTTGCACATATTGCCTTGCCTCTTGCCATTATTGTTTGTGCCAGTGAAATTATTTTGGGTGTTATGCTATTACTAGGCATGCGCGTGAAGTTAACCTTGTGGTTATTATTTGCACAAATTGCTTTTTTCACATTCCTGACTTTTTATTCAGCTTGTTACAACAAGGTTACGCATTGCGGTTGTTTTGGCGATTTCTTAGTATTGAAGCCCTGGGAGAGTTTTTGGAAAGATATAGCCTTGATGATAATGATTACGTTATTATTTGCCGGTGAAAAAAATATCTCCGTATTATTCCGCCCTTTAACTACCAGCACCGCATTTTTAGCCGGTTTAATTTTTTCGATAGCCTTCCCGGTATATGCTTATCGTAATTTACCTCCTTTAGATTTCAGGGCATACGCACCGGGAATGAGTATTAAGGAGAATATGAAAACACCGCCAACTTATCAGGCCCCTGTTATTGAAACCGGATTTATTTATGAAAATTTAAAAACGGGCGAGAAAAAACATTTTAATATGCAAAATTATCCGTGGCAGGATACTTTAAATTGGAAATGGTTTGCAACGGATAATGTAGTAGTGAAAGATGCTGTAGATCCTCCAAAAATAACTGATTTTACAGTGAATGATTTAGAAGGGAATAATGTTACTGATATTATTTTGAACGATAAATACCATACTTTTTGGTTAATCATGCATAATCTTTCTGAAACGGAAGTGGATGAAAGTTTAATGGCGCAAATCAATGACTTTGTGAAATTAGCTAATCAAGATGAAATAAAGGTGATTGCCTTTACGTCCAGTGATGTTAAGCTTATAGAAGAATTTAAAAGTAAAAATAAAGCCACTTACGATTTTTATATAGTTGACGGAATTGTTTTAAAAACCATGGTAAGAGCCAATCCGGGATTGATGTTGGTGAAAGACGGAACCGTTATTCAAAATTGGCATCACAATAATTTCCCGGTTTATGGGGAAGTGAAGGCAACATTAATGAAGTGATTAAAGTTAGATGTGGTAATTTATTAATGTGGTGATTAGTTAATGTCCTAATTAGCTGATTTTTTGATTTGAAAATGTGCTAATTGACTATATTCTAAATTTCTTACTTTATTTACGGTACATTATTCTATTAAACAATCAATTCATTAACTAATCAGCACTTTAATAAGCGTAATCTTTCAGGTAAGAAAACTTATCGTTTAACTTACCGTCGACACAAATAGATGCACGTTCAATTACTTTATCCGGATCTGTTTCAAAAAGGAATGGTAAAACCCGTTCTGCTAAATCTTTCCCAAAATCTTCGCTGGCATCTCGAGGTAATTCACAAGGTAAATTATCCACAGCCATAATACAAATGGTATCTTTATTAAAAGGCAAATCTTCGTGATGATTTAAAATATTATAACCGTAAAACGGATTTGTAATGGTACTTGCTCTTAAGGTGGTTGGTACTGAGCCGTCAATATCACAGGTAATGTCGGCAATTACGGAAATTCTGAAATCACGGGCTTCCATTTCTTTTTGGGTAAACATTTTGGGTGAGCGAGGGTCCCAATAATGTGACGAAATATATAAATCCGTTACCTTGGTAAAAGCTTCAAACTTTGAAACAAAATGTTCGGGATGTTTGAAGAAATCATTTAAATCAAAGTTATGATCATCGGGCCGCTCTACGTAATCTCTTGGGTTAAGCTGGCAATAAACCGGCTCTCTGAAGGTCATTGTTAAAAATTCATCGGCCGTAACTTTTCTAATTCGTAAAGCGCTTAAAGTTTCAATGGCCCCATTAGCAACTCGTCCACCGCCGGTTAATGCAATTTTTATATTAGGTAATTTCACTCTTTTTAATTCTTCTTCCATTTCGGCGCGATCTCTGCACAAGTGCGCGGCTTTGAGGCGGAACAAATCGTATTTTAAACCATAACCTAAAATTCCGTTATAAGCGCCAACTACACCGGCATATCGTCCAAAACCTATTATGCGATTATTATTTTTATCGGTCAGGGTTTCGTAATCTATCATTTGAATTTTCTTTTCAATTAAAGCGTGCATCAGTTTTTGATTATGCGCTTGCTTTTTGATGGTATGAGAAAAGAAAAAATATTTTTTACCGGAAATGAGTTTATCGGTTGGTACCTCTTTCACGCCCATTAATACATCGCAATCCGATAAATCTTCCTGCAAAGTAACGCCAAAAGCGGTGTACTCTTCATCGGTATAACTTCTGATTTTACTGGGTTGAACTACAATATCTACATTTTTATAGGTACGTGTTAGGTCCGCACAAATTAGGGGAGTTAAAGGCACTCTTTTATCCGGAGGAGATTTTTCTTCCCGCAATACACCAATTTTTATCTTTTGCATGTAAGTTGAATAATGTTGTAACTTTACAAAGATAGCATTTATGCCTTGAGATTGTCTTATTTCATACTCATCCCTTTTATTTTATTATTGAATAATTCTTTGAATGCACAGGTTAACAATCCGCTGTATCAAAAATTTTCTCCGGCAGCTCTTCAAGAAGATGCATTGGTTATGAAAAAGGCTATTTTGGCAGTTCATCCGGGTATCGGTATTTATCAAACCCGAAGTTACTACGAACAACTTTTTGATGCATTCATCAATTCGATTAAGGATAGCTTAACGGAGAAGCAGTTTAGAATAAGAGTGAAAATTATTTTAGATGAATTGAAGTGCGGACATACAGAGGCGGTATCATCCAAAGCGTATTTAAAAGCTTTTGATAAAGAAAAAGTGCCGTATTCTCCCTATGTTTTTTTACCCTTGGGAGATAAAATTTATGTACTTGCCGGTATCAATAAAAAAAAGGATACTTTATTGAAACGAGGTGCTGAGGTTTTAAAGATAAATGCTGTAAGCGCAAATACCATGATAGAAACATGTCGAAAAATTATTTCTACAGATGGAAACAATGAATCCGGCAAGGAACATTATTTAAAGTTGGGCTTTAATAGTTATTTTCCGGCTTTATTTGGGCGGCCCGATACTTTTGTGGTTTTAGTTAAAGCAAATGATTCTTTGGAACAGATTAAATATCCTACTGTAAAAAGTAATCATTATCCTTCTATGCCCATTTCCCCGAAAGAAGATAGCAATTACGTAGCTTATAAAAAGGCGGCAATTAAATATAAATTCTTAGATAGTGCGGGTAAGAGTTTGCATCTAAAATTATACGCTTTTTCCCGTAAAAAATATAAAAGGATTTACAAAAGAGTATATAAACAAATGAAGAGAAAGGGCACTGAAAATTTGGTATTGGATTTGCGCTATAACGGAGGAGGTAGTTTAGAAAACGCTTATGGTCTTTTATCATACATGTTACCTGAACCTACCACCCAAACCTTGTGGACAGCCAATAAAAAATATCCATATAAACAATATGTGAAAGGTAATGTGTTTTTTAAATTAATGCGATTTGGTTTTTCTGTTATTGCGAAGAAGGAAAGCCGCAATGATACCGACCGTTATGTATATACTATTAAACCGGTTAAAAAAAACGGATATACGGGTAAAATTTATCTGCTGATTAATGGAGGGTCTTTTTCTGCTTCATCCATGGTTGCTGCTTATTTAAAAAGTAAGACCAATGCAACTTGTATTGGAGAAGAAACGTCGGGAGCAAAGGAAGGTTGCAATGCCGGAATTACCCCATATTATAAATTACCCCATACAAAAATTAAAATAAGAATTCCTGCATTTCGAATCATTCATGATGTAAGTCCTCAAATTACCGGAAGAGGAGTAATGCCGGATGTTCCTGTTCAATACACGATTGAGGATATCATAAAAAGAAGAGATTTAGAACTCATTAAAGTGAAAGAAATAATTGGATTGAGTCGTTTAGATTAATTAACTTGCTACCTTAAATTCATGCCTTTAAAATTAGTATTGGAGCGAATCGCAAGTGTTGGTGTAAGGCAAAATTACCAACCCTGGGAGATTTATTTAACCAGAAAGCAAAATCTCGTTTCCCTCTTAGGAACATTTAATTTGATAATTGCTACAATTATTTTATTAGTTATTGGTTATCCTGAATTGGCTTGGCAAGTGGCCGGATGTTTAATTCTACCGCCATTTGTTTATTTATTAAATAAACGTTCGGGTTATGTGGCCGCCTCTTATGTATTTGTTGCTGTAGGTTATGTTGTTTTCTTTTTGCTTTCGGTTCGCTTAGGTGATGAATCTTGGTCTTTTTTGTATTATTTCCCTTTAATAATTGGAATAACTCAAATGCTTGGGAGAAAAGAAATGCTTAAACACCTGATTGTGCAATTGGTGATTTGCTTTTCTGCCATTTTTTTGGCTACTTATTGTAATCAAAAGGATTTTTTTCAATCAATAAATTTGGGAGAGAATTTATCAACGATTAGAACGATTAATATAGTATTCGCTTTTTTTACAACAATGTTTTTTGTGGTAATTATAACAATCGAATCGATAAAGCAAGAATATCAGATAAAGACCGCAGTTAAGCAAAAAGAGGTGTTGTTAGCCGAATTGTTTCATCGTGTAAAAAATAATTTAAATATTGTAACAAGCATATTAAATCTGAAAAAGGGGACTGTTGAATCAGAAGAAGGCCGGCAGGCTTTAGAGGATTGCAGAAACATGGTTTTTAGTATGGCATTAGTGCATACCAAGGTGTATAATTCAGCAAGGATTGACACTTTAAATTTTAGGGAATATTTGAAAGATTTGATTAAAGATTTACAGGCTTCAATAGGAGGTAAGTGTCAAATAGATTTTATTGGAGATCAAATGGATGTTTTTCTGAGCGTGTCAAAAGCAATACCATGCGGATTAATTGTAAACGAATTAGTTACAAATGCGTTTAAACATGCAAAAGTGGAAGGTCAGGAACTGCTTATTCAAGTAAGTTTAATGCAAAATATAGGCGATGTAAAATTAGTAGTTCAAGATAACGGACCCGGAATGGAAAATAATTTACACAATCACAATTCTATGGGAGTAGAGTTGATTAAATCATTAAGCGAGCAAATCGATGGTATTTGCAAGTTTGAAAATAGTAAAGGTCTGAAATTTGAATTGACCTTTAAGATTTAATTATTTGATAGGTTCAATGGCGTTGACCATTTCATATAATAATTTTTCGTTGGTGGAATTTAAAGCCTGCATATTTTCTTGCCAGGTATAAATGATGTAAAAATGATTATCAACTTTAGTTTGATATCGGATTACATCGTATGATTTCGCTTTTGTTTTACTATCTGTAAAATTTGATTTTTTTCTTTCGAATGAAAAAGCTTTGTTTTTGGTGCGGTCCCATTTTTGAACATCTTCGAAGTGAAGTGACCCCACAAAATTACGTTTGGTAGAATCCAGGCCTGATTGCGTACTTGCATAAACCACCACGTTCATTTTTCCATCTCCGTGAGTGCGGAAAAAGTAAACGCCACCACATTTACACATTTCGTTTCCGGCATCTTCCCATGGTGTGGCTCCACCAAATTCTTTGGCATTCCATCCGGCCGGAGGCGTGTATTTTAATTGAAGATTTTTTGATTTAACGGTTTGTGCCTGTATTCCAAAGCTCAGAATAGCAACACACCAAGTAATAAATGCTTTTTTCATAATCATTCGAATAGTTAAATATACTAAATACAGTAAAAACACCTTTAAAATTTATTAACTTTGTATCATAGTTCTTTGAAGGATTTTAGGTTAGTTGAAGGAATTGCGTCATTCGTACTTCTTCAATTACATTTCATAAATCCAAATGGGTCCGACCGGTTTTGACAGTAGGCGCATTTAGTAAGTAAGCATGTAGAGCGTTGTAAGAAGAGCTCTTAAAACTAAACTTTCAAAACAATTAATTGGCGAAGGTAATACTTACGCTATGGCTGCTTAATCTAGGATTTTGCAACCTTTGCTTTCCGATGAGCTAAACTGCTCTGCGCATTGGGTAAAGCATCATAAATGTGTAGTTTGTTTATAGGATGCTATTACTATAAACAATATTAATAGTTAAGTTAAAAGTTGATTTGAATAAACGTCTGCTTTTAATCGAAAATCAAGTTTATTCTAAACATGTAGAAGGCTTATTATTTCCTTATTTGGACGAGAGTTCGAATCTCTCCGGATCCACTCCATGGAAAGCACGCCAAATTCGGTGTGCTTTCTTTTTATTTCCTTCGAAATCCTTGTCTTTTACTGCATACTAGCGATACCACTTCATTGATTTTGAGAGTTCGAACTTTTTTATTCTCAAAAATCAACCCGGCAGGAAATATCGAACTCACTATACGTTTCTTAGTGGCTACATCCCTTTGTTCATAGTACTTGTCGAGGTCTTTAAGGAGTTCGACACAATCATCAATTTTAGAATCCATATTCACCATGCGAGTACTTATTTTACTTAACTCCAGAGTAAGCTGAGTGATCTTGTTTTCTATATCAATTCTTGTTTCTTTGAATTCATTAGCTGGCATTTCACCATCCAGCATTAATTCCCTTGCATTTGCGATACGCAGCTTCTGTTTCGCTATCTCCCGATGAACCGCATCCATTTCCGCTTTTCCACTTGTATTATTATCCTTCAATTTAAGCTTTAGTGTCGCTGAAAATAATTTTAAAGAATTTGGCTTTGGTTTAATAGTAATCAATAGTTTCTCAAAAGCTTTATTCAACAATTCTGCCTTTTGCCTTTCCTTGCAACCTTTAATACAGTGGTAATAGGGATATAATGTTCCCATTTTTCCTTTTGAGAAAGATGCCGTTAATGGGTTACCACATCTAGGGCATATAAGATGACCTCTAAGTGGGAATTCAGGTCGTACTGTTTTAAATTCACTTGGAACGTTTTTTCTCCTTACTGTTAAAAGCTCTTGAACTTTATAAAAGGTTGCTTCATCAATAATTGCTTTATGTTTTCCATCTATCCATTCTTCAGGTTCACCTTTATATGCAGGAATTAGTACCTTACCTATATAAGCCTTATTTCTCAGGAATTTCCAAAACGCATTTCGTTCACACTTCAATCCTTTTTTATTTAGCCTGTGTCTTACCTCCTCTATGCTATACAAGCCAGTTGCAAATTCTTTAAAAGCGAGCTTCACTAACTTCTCTTGAGTTCCTCCTTCAGGTGTTATTACCGGACGATTAAATTCATTCCTCGTATTCTTATAACCACGAGGGCAAGCACCAAGCCATCTTCCTTCTTTTTTACCCCTCCTTATACCATGAAAAATATTTAGTGCTCTTCTGTCGTTATCTACTTCTGGTGCGGTTAGATATATAGCAAGCATTACTTTTTGTTCTGGAATATCTAAATCCAGTGGCTGCTCCATCGCTCTTGCTTCTACGCCTAGTTTCTTTAATTTACCTAATTCAGCATATGCTTCGGGCGCATTTCTTGAGAAACGATCCCACTTCAAAAAATAAATATAATCAACACTGTTTTTATTGTAACGCAAAAATGACATGATCTTTTTCCATTCAGGACGATCAAAAGATTTTCCACTTTCGTCATCGTGATAAAAACCTATCACATCGATATTATTGTTTTCACAAAATCTAAATAGCTTTTCCTTTTGATCAGCTGGGCTATAGCCATTATTTTGTTCATCAGTTGACACCCGGGTATAAAGTATGGCGCGCTTTTGCATAATTTATTCTATTTTATTATTATTACATTTTGAATCATTTTTTTCCATTGATTCGATGGCGATATCAGCTAATTCAGAAAGCCAGTTTCTAATGAGAATGATTTGTTCATCCGTTAATCCTTCCGCTTCATCTTCTAAAATATCTCGACATTGTTTTACCGTTAACATTGAGTTGCGTTGATGCAACTAAAAGCCTTTTCATTGGGTTTTAATAATTGTTTTAAATAGAGCCGTTTCCGCGGGTCTTAAATTCGTGTTTTATTTTTAAAATATAAGTGCTTATCGTTTCTGTACTTTATTGTTATTTCGCTGTAATCATTTAAACCTAATATCCTCCGAATCTCTTTTGCTTTTTGTTCCATTATATCTCCGTCTGTAGTTTCTTCTATAATGAAATCTTCATTGTTATTACGCTTAATGCTTATTTCTTTAAAATTTCTTTTATTTAATGCATCTAGTACTTTTTTCTCATTGCGATCAATAAAACCCCATACCATTAAATTATCTTCATTTTTAGGCTCCTGCATAAACTCTTCAATGTAGCGCCTTATTGGAATAATAACGTGCGGAATTTTCATCCATTGATTAAATACTTCCGTGAAATCGTTAATGTTTTTGTAATTAAAGCAAATAGAAGAAAATTTATCTCCCTCCAATAAAACAATAATGGCACCTTCATCATTTAATATTAATGATCTATGTATCAAAGATCCAAATAAACTAGTAAGATGCTTTTCTTCAGAAGCAACTTCACTTTTATTTGTATTGATAGATTGTATAATATCCAATTGTTCTTGGATTTTACTACGTGACACATTAGACTGCGTTTTTAAAAAATCAGAATATTCAGAAAAATCTGTTGTTATCAGTTGAACAATATCAGTATCTAATACACTCTTTAATTCTTTTATTACTTCCAGCCCTATTCCAAAGCCACGCAATGTTTTAATACAGTTTAACCAAACATAATCATATAAATTAAGCCTCACCCATAAACGTTTATCATCATCCTGAATACTGGCATCTACAAGCCCTTCATTCTTCCAATGGATATATGTCCTTGGATTAATGCCAATCATTGCAAGAGTAGCTTTCCTTTCAGTTATCCTGGGGTATATCTTTTCAAATTCAATTGTACTACCTAAATAGTTCTCTAATTCATCAATTGAACGCAATTTTAACTTGTTGTTCATATATGTTAATAATTTTATGGCACAAATGTAATATAATTAGCCTATATTTGAAATAAAATCAGCTAATTTTATCCACATGGCTAATAAAACGAACATAAACGCTCCTAAAGAATCGGCACTTGCGGTTGATACTACTTCACCGTTCTATAGGGTTTGTCCATATAGTTCGTGCAATAAGCCCTTTATGTACACCCGATCAGATCAGAAATACTGTAGCCGAAAATGCCAAAATGATGATTACAATAAGTTTAGGCTTACTCGTAAAAACACTGGCGGCCCTCCTCCTGAATCAAGTGCCGACAATAATAGCTCCCCTTTGATAGTTGAGGATGCATTAAAAGAAATTAATGAGCCTAAACAAACAGAGCAATTACCAGAATCTGTTCCTAATGAGCAAATTTCTATTGAAGATCCTAAAGAATTAATATATAAAATGAATATTAAATTTTTAAATAGTCTTGTATTAAACAAATACAACGAAATAATTCTTCATACAGAAGTTATGATGGATAACAAATTTGATTTCACGTGTTCTTCAGGTAGATCACCACTCCATAACATCGAATCTAAATACAACTGTCACTTCTTGGTATTCGGTAAATACCGAGTTTATAGAATTGATTTTGATAAATTACTAATTAAAAAAATAACACAATGATAAATACTTACGCAAAAATAGATGAATTGTTTGGTGCACCTCTTACTTCAGTGCCAAAACCAAATGTACCTTTCAAAATAAAAGGCTGGCATTTAATAGCAGGGGGCGCTGTTGCCGGATTAGCAATTTATGGAGCCTATTGCTTACATGATAAATATTTTGGTGATGATGAAAATATTCCTAATCAAAATAAGAGTGACAAAAATCAAGAGTCATCAAATATCAAACAAGATCATTTTGATGATTACATTAGAAAACAGGAAAGACGTAGATAAAACTTCATTTAATCAAATTGACGAAATCAAGTTCAATTATAAAATCAAAAACTGGTTTCAAGTTTAGTTTTCACACAAAACCCAAAGGCCATTTATTGACCTTTTTTGTTAATTAAAAGACCTTAAAACAAAATATAATAATGTAAAAATGATTAAATTTGAGATAAGCAAAGCCATATAGGTTTTGTAAAATAATTAGCGTTTAGCTAGATGACCCGTCTATAAAAGTCGAAAATTAATTGCACAGGGAAGTTTAAGCTAACGCTCACAGATGACGTGAGCGTTACTTTACTTTGTGCAAGGGCTTCGACTCCCTATAGACAAGTGTGGTAACTAACTCACGTCTATTTTTTTGCATCAATTTAACTTAAGATATATGAAACTAAAATTAGTAAATACCGCTTCGTTTGAAAATGAACCTTATGATTACTATTTCTATCAAGATCCTTACAACTTGTTTTTAAACTTGGGCATAGAGTTAAATGTGGCATTCTTTGATGGCTGTAAAGCCATTCAAGATCAAACAGTGATGAAAATATTGAATTGAATGTAAATAAAGAGGTAGCAAATTTCATTTTCCATAAAAAAGGCTACTATACGTTACATCGTTTTGAATATGAAAATGGTGTGTTTTTTTCATTATTCCAGATAATAAAGAAAAGCAATGGCATCGCGCGGGAAGTATTATCATAAAAGACTTAACTAACCCTAATCTAATAGAAAATATTATAGGATACTTTTCTGATTGCATTGACGATGCAGAACTAATTATTTTCTATAGACTTATTGACGGAATTAAAAAATATGGGGTGTTATCTCAAGGAAAAATAATTTTAGAGCCTATATATGACTCTATTGAATTTGATGTTGATTATTTTGAAAACGACCAAGTTTTCACCCTAAAAACAGGGAGTGAAATTTTGTTTTATAGTATTAATTCAAATGATTTTGTAAACAGTAAATAAACATGAAACTACACCGAGGTATAATAATTGTTGGGAATGACAACAAATTACAAGTTAAGTGTCCAGGATCAATTCACGAACTATCTACACAGATTGAACCAATTGAGGTTTAATATTAATGATAAAGTAATTGGTGTTAATAGATGGGAAATTAACATCATATTTAATTTTAATTTGAGCTCTGGGAAGAATGAGTTTGGTTATTACTCTAAAAAATGGATTGAGGATACTTTTAAAATACAAACTTTAAAAGATTTTAATCCTACAACATTTGACCCCTACAATTCGGAGCACGAACTTTCCGAAGAACTAGAATTGAAACGTGATCAAGTAATTAGCGTATCAGTGTAATTTTTCTA